>JBBSPS010000246.1:0-5433 GCA_038258655.1 Bacteroidia bacterium | reverse complement strand
TACTGTTGATAAGGAGTCGGAAACGGAAATGGTTCTTTCATTCGTTTCAAAAGAAACAGGTGTGCAACATTGCAGGGTTGAGTTAAATGATTACCCGGTTACGTTTGATGATAAATTTTATTTCAGTTTTGAAGTGGCAAAAAATATTCCGGTACTTTGCATCAATGGTTCCGGAACCGTTAATACTGAAAGCCTTTACCTGAATAAAATTTTCGGAAGCGATTCCTTATTCATTTTTAAAAATATTCCTGAAAATAAATTGGATTATTATACTTTTTCTAACAATAAATTGATTGTGTTGAACGAATTAAAAAGTATTTCATCCGGATTGGCGCAAGAGCTGAAACGATTTATGAGCAACGGTGGAAGCATATTGGTATTTCCTAATCCTGAAAGTGATCTTAACTCTTACAAAGAGTTTTTGACAGCTGTAAAAACGAATTATTATGAGCGTTTAGATACTGTAAACACGAAGATTGACAAAATAAACCTTGATCATAACATATACAAAGATGTATTCGACAAAAAGACATTCAGCGCTACTAACCTTGACCTGCCAAAGGTTAGCGAACATTATGTGATATCAAAAACAAGTCACAGCAACGAGGAGTATTTGCTCAAACTGCAAAACGGAGATGTGTTTTTAAGTAAATATGATGTGGATAAAGGAAAGCTCTATCTTTCCGCTGCGTCCTTAAATTCAGACTTCAGCAATTTCGCCAAGCACGCCATCTTTGTTCCTACACTATATAAGATAGGAATGTATAGTCAGAACACACAACCTTTGTTTTATATCATTGGCAATGACGAATCAATTGAAATAAAGAATGTACTAACGGGAGATAATGTTTATCATATTCGCGGGGTGAATAATAACGTTGATATTATTCCTGAGCATAAAGTACTGGATACGAAAACAGAACTATCTATTCACAATCAAATTACAGAAGCGGATAATTATAATTTATTTGCGAATAAAGATCTGGTTACCGGACTTTCATTCAATTTCAATCGGAAAGAATCGGATCTAAGTTGCTATACAGATGATGAAATAAAAGAACAGGTAAATAAATATAACTACAAAAATATCAGCATATTAAAAACAAATATAAAAAGCTTAACGGAATCATTAACGGAAATGGAGCAGGGCAAAAAACTTTGGAAACTTTGCTTTATTTTAGCGTTGCTATTTTTGGGAGTAGAGGTTTTATTGCTGCGTTTTATGAAGTAAATTTTTTTACTACAGGTTACACGGATTAACGCAGATAAATAAAAAGATTTTCAAACGATTTATGAAAATCTGAGTAATCTGTGGTGAAACAAAAAAGGAAACTATGAACATACTTATCAAAGCAGCTCAAATCATTGATTCCAGCTCTCCGCACAACGGAAAAGTAATGGATGTATTAATTGAAAATGGTATCATCACATCCATTAAAACAAAGATTATCACTGATAAAAATGCGAAAGTGATAGAAGCTGATAACCTTCATATATCAGCAGGTTGGGTAGATATGCAAGTAAATTTTTGTGATCCAGGATTTGAACATAAAGAAGACCTAGAGAGTGGAATAAGGTCTGCTGCTACAGGTGGATTTACAGGTGTAGCAGTGGTTTCCTCCACAAACCCTCCAATTCATTCTAAATCAGAAGTACAATATATTAAAAACAAAACCGCAAATGCCATAGTAGATGTATACCCCATTGGTAGTTTATCTCACAAACGCGAAGGGCAGGATATTTCGGAAATGTATGATATGCAGCAAGCAGGTGCGGTAGCTTTTTCGGATGATAAAAAAGCTGTTGACAATGCAGGTGTGCTAATGCGGGCATTACTTTACGCACAAAATTTTGGTGGATTGATTATAACCCACTGCGATGAAACATCCATTTCACAGGACGGTAAAATGAATGAAGGCACCACCTCTACACAACTTGGTTTAAAAGGTGTTCCGGCTGTAGCCGAAGAGCTGATGGTAAACAGAAATATTTTCCTTTCGGAATACACCAATGCGCCAATTCACATTGCAAATATCTCAACACATAAATCGGTAGAACTTATTAAACAAGCGAAAGCGAAAGGATTAAGAGTAACCGCATCGGTAAATGCATACAGCATTGCACTGGACGATACTTCCCTTATGGGCTTCGACAGCAATTACAAATTAAATCCACCCTTGCGGACAAAGCCGGACCTAGAAGCATTGCGCAGAGGCATTGCGGATGGCATCATTGATGCAATCACCAGCGACCACCGGCCGCAAGATGTGGAATCAAAAGAGCTGGAATTTGACCACGCATCAAACGGAATGATTGGCCTGGAAACACTATTTGGCTTGATAAATACAAATAAAGGAAAAATAAAACTGGAGCATATTATTGAAACATTGACAATTAATCCGCGCACAATTTTAAAACTGCAACCCGCCAAAATAGCTGAAGGCGAGTATGCCAACATAACTTTATTTGACCCTGAAGCGGAGTGGATGTTTGAGAAAAAACACATTCATTCTAAATCGGTAAACACTCCGTTTATAGGTACAAAATTCAAAGGAAAAGTTATTGGGATTATCAATAAAAAACAATCGCATTTTAATAAATAATAGATCATAAATTTGTTGTAGATTTCGTTATGTACTATTTTTTTGTAGCTTAGCATTTAATATTACATGATAAACGTCGTAATTAACCTCCATTAATCGAAAAAAAATGTTTTCAAAGAAAAAATCATTTATCCTGAAAGGCGCATTGTGCATTGCTTCCGGAATGTTATTATTAAGTTGCGGTAGCGAAACACCTAAAGACGAAAGCGTAATTGGTCCGGTAACAGATACTACAACTTCAATGGCTGAAGCACAAGAAGTATCTTATTGTTTACCTTCGCCTTTACAAATTGCTTCTATCTTCAAAAAATCAGGCCTAAAGTATAAAGCTGGTGTTACCAGCTCTTCTAAGGATGCTTCGAAATACACAACCAATTTAAATAAGGCGATAAACCTTGGTGTTTACAGTGCGGATCTATCCTACGCTGTTTTAAACAAACAAAATCAGGAAGCGATGACTTATATGAAATTATCACGCACTCTGGCTGATAATTTAGGAATGAGTACTGTATTTGAACAAGGGGATTTATCAAAACGTTTTGAGAAAAACCTTGGTAAAGAAGATTCATTAGCATACATCATTGCCGAATTACAAATGGTAACCGATATGTATTTAGATGAAAATGACCAACAACAAATTACGTCCATTGTATTTGCAGGAGCGTGGATAGAGAGCATGTATATCGGTTCAAAAGTGTTCGAAATAGGAAAAGATAAATCTTTCAATAATAAACTGGCGGAGCAAATGACTATTTTGGGAAGCATTGTAAACGCACTTAAAGTTCAGGAAAAGAAAGACCCTGCTATCATCGGTTTAATAGCTGACCTGCAAACAATAAAAACTATTTATGATGCATTGCCATCTATAAAAAACAATGTTAATGCAGCTGAAGATACAGAAAAAGAACTGACATTGACAGATGATGAAACAGCTTCATTAATTAAAAAAATTGAAGGGCTACGTACCAAATTCATTAATGGATAATTGTTGTTAAACAAATTTCAAATTGATAATCCTATGAAAAATATGCCCCATATAGCTTTGATCTGTTTGGTATTCGCTTTTGGATTTACTACTATCCAACAACCTGATAATGTTGATAAAAAAGCGCTGACTACCAGCTGTAAGAAAAAAATAGATCCATTCAAATACGACAGTCAAAAATTCACAAAAATAAATTTCACAAAAAAATCGCAACAACTTGAAGTGGAAGTCCCTGTATTTATTGGTGAGAAATATCGTTTAGTGTTTAATACAAGCTCTTTATCTAAACCGATCAAGATCAGTGTTTATACAAAAGATAAAGAAACTGCAAAAAGAGAAGCCATTTTTACGGCTAAAGAAGGTGAAAATGAAATTGTATTTGATGTGCCACGTGTTCGTAAAATGTTTATTGATTATGATGTCCCAATGGATACTACCAACACTAATGCATCCGGCTTCGTAGTATTTATGATTGGTTACAAATAAAAATGTATGACAAAAAATAAATTCGTTTTTACATTGGTTATTATCCTAAGTGCATTTTTTTGTAACCAACACAATGCTTTTTCACAAGATTGTAAAGCCAAGCAAATATCAAAAGGATGCAAAGCGAACATTGAGAAGCCTTATAAATATGATAGTTACGCTATAAGTGAATTTACATTTGGTGCGAAACCAAAACAAGTTGAAGTTCAGTTTACCGCTTTCCACGGCCAGAAATATAAAGTGATATTTTGTTCTTCAGGCTTTGATGAAGGGCTGTCAATGAATATTTATGATAAAAGCAACAAAGTAAAAAAAGGCCGAAAGAAACTATACGACAACTCTATGGGTATAGATAATAATTTCTGGTCATTTGTTCCTCCTAAATCAGGCAACTACTTTATAGATTACGATGTGGCCCCTACCAAAGATGGTTCCATAAAAAAAGGCTGCGTGATAATGCTTATTGGTTATACTGAGCCCGAAGAGAGGGATTGATCATCTGAGTGTTTACATTTTTTATTCTCCACTAAAACTATACAATCTAACGTATACCTTTATTCCAGAATTAGGAAAATGAATCTATTTTGTTGCTTTGGCAATAAATGAAAGTGAAGAAAATTTTATAAACTAGAAGCAATAATAGTTTATTACTATTTTCTAATATCCATATTGATCTTGTTATTTCAATATGGATATTTGTTTTATATGATAGCGCAAATTAGTTACATTTGAAAATAAATAAAGTGTGACGATAGTTACACCAAGCCACCTAAAATTGGTAGGCTTGGTGTAGTTTTATCACATATATAACGAAGTTAGCGGTAACCTTAGGACGCAGAAAGAGTATTCATGACAAAACAAAAAAAAGACATACAAAAGACTGAGGGAGGAATTTTCAAAGTATTTGAATTTATCACTGAGCTAATTGGCTCGCTACAGATTGTTGTTTCACCGCTATTGATAGGACTAGCATTTGGTGCAATAATTTATTTTTCTAATCCTTCACGACTAGACTCGTATTGGGAATAATTGTGGCGACCATTGGACTTGTTGTAGGTATAATTTGGGCTACAAAAAAATGGAAGAGAAAGGAAACTATTTTTTTTCTATCACGAATCATGGCGACACCAGAGTTAGATAATTTGGACGAAGAAAGTAATAAACTAAATGCAACACTAAATGACAGAAAGAAAGGCAACCGCTAACAGCTAAGGCTTCGTTGCGCCCGTAGGGCGAACAATGAAGCCAATGTTGCACGGAACCATTTTTTATTTTCTATGGGGATTGCGTCTTGAGAATCGAGGCGCAATTTTATTTTGAGGTCGTTTGCAATAGCGGATTTTGCAAATCAGTGTATTA
>JBBSPS010000245.1:0-5513 GCA_038258655.1 Bacteroidia bacterium | reverse complement strand
GTTTCTACAAATTTTTTAAGTTAGATTTCGTTCTTTAAAATCATATTTTACTTAGCATTCGTTATCATCTGCGGTTAGAAGCGAGAATTTCATTCTCGCTTTTCCCAAACCTATGCACTTTCAGTGCATAGTAGTTGAGTTAGTACTCATAACTTTGGCAGCGCCACGGACTATTTTGCAATTTTAAAAGGCTTGTTATTATTTATCATAGCTTTAATTGCATTCAAAAAGCAACAAATTCTTTAAAATGAATAGTATGAATCCTAAAGTTGATTTTTATTTTAATAAAGGCAAGTGGCAGGAAGAGCTGGCGCAATTAAGAACGATTATTCTTGATTGTGGGCTTACCGAAGAATTGAAGTGGGGTGTTCCTTGTTACACCTTTCAGAAAAGTAACATCGTTTTAATACATGGATTTAAAGAATACTGTGCAATTTTGTTTATTAAAGGTGTTTTATTAAAAGATGCCAAACGTATTCTGATCCAACAAACGGAGAATGTGCAGGCCGCGCGCCAGGTCCGCTTCACCAATGTTCAGCAAATAGTTAAAATGAAAGCTACTTTGAAAGCCTATATTTTTGAAGCGATGGAAGTGGAAAAAGCTGGCTTGAAAGTACCTTTGAAAAAGGTTAAAGAATTCAGCATTCCTGAAGAATTTCAAAATAAATTAAATAAAACGCCTGCCTTGAAAACTGCTTTTCATGTATTAACACCGGGACGGCAAAGAGGATACCTTCTTTATTTTTCTTCGGCCAAACAATCCAAAACCCGCGAGTCGCGGATTGAAAAATATATTCCACAAATTCTGAAAGGAAAAGGATTAGATGATTAATGCATTTGATGAGAAAATACGCAACAAACTAGCTCATACCAGGATCAGCGAGTTCTTCTTCCAGTAACTGCATTTTGTAAAGCTCATAATATGCGCCCTGTTTTTCAATTAAAGTTACATGCTTGCCTTGTTCCACAATTTGTCCATGATCCAACACAATAATATTATCAGTATTTTTTACAGATGATATTCTGTGACTGATAATGATGGATGTTTTACCTTTCATTACTTGTTTCAGATTATTAAGAATTTCCTCTTCCGTTTCAGTATCCACAGCCGAAAGACAATCATCAAAAATTAAAAGTTGTGGTTGTTTAATAATAGCACGTGCAATAGAGATACGTTGCTTTTGTCCGCCGGAAAGAGTAATACCGCGTTCGCCAACAATCGTTTCAAATTTTTCAGGAAATGAAACAATATTAGTAAAGATAGCGGCATCTTTCGCGGCTTGCTCTATCGCTTCATTTGTTTGTTTATTTTTGTCTGTACTGAAAGCAATGTTGTGAGCGATGTTATCTGAAAATAAAAAAACTTCCTGTGGAGCATAGCCTGTTTGGTTTCTAAGCGATGATAAATTATGACCCTTGATATTTTTATTATCGATCAATATTTCTCCTGAATCCACATCAAATAACCTGCAAATAAGATTGGCAATACTCGATTTACCTGAACCTGTTCTGCCGATAATCGCCAATGATGTACCTTCTTTAATAAAGAAAGAGATATTATCCAATGCTTTAATTCCGGAATCGGGATAAGTGAAACTTACATTTTTAAATTCGATATCCCCTTTTATAACTTCTGTAGCAGTTGAATTACTTATTATTTCCGGTGGAGTATGTAAAAATTCATTGATGCGGGTTTGTGATGCAGCAGCTCGTTGTATAAGCGATGTAACCCAACCCAATGAAGCAATTGGCCATGTTAAGCGATTAACATACACCACAAATTCAGCAATATTACCATAACTTATTTTCCCTGCAATGGCTTGCATACCGCCAATATAAATAGTGAAGATGGTGCTTAATCCGATCAGCAGGATCATAAAAGGTTGAAACAATGATTCAATTTTTACCAACCCCATTGTACGTTTCCTGTATTCGATACTTTGTTTTTCAAATTCGTTTACAGAATATTCTTCCCGACCGTATGCTTTTAGTATGCGGATCCCTGAAAATGCTTCTTGTGATTGAGTAGTTATATTGGATAATTGCTCCTGTACTTTCGTACTTTTTTTATTGATGGTATTACTCACATAATAAATAGAAATAGCCAGAAAGGGTAGGGGAAGCAGTACATATAATGTAAGTTTTACGTCCACATGCACCATCACCACAATGGTAAGCGCGAAGGTAATAATGGTATTTACAATGTACATAATGGCCGGGCCGATATACATCCGTACACGGCTCACATCTTCACTAATACGATTCATTAGATCGCCTGTATTATTGCGTTTATAAAAGGCAATGTCTAATTTTTGATAGTGGCCATAGATCTCATTCTTCAGATCATATTCAATCAATCGTGACATTACAATAATTGTTTGCCGCATCAAGAAAAGGAAAAAGCCACTTACCAATGCTAGGCCAACAATCAAACCTCCGAAGTAAAGTAGCCTAGTATACGCATCCGCATTATTGATATCAATTTTGTTGACATATTTAATATAATCAATCGCATCTCTTACAAACGTTACAGAATATACTGCAAAAAAATTGGATATGGCCACAAAGCCAATACCCAACAATAATCTCAAACGATACTTATAAAAATATTTATTTATGTGTTTTAATGATCCCAATTTAGTTGGCAGTTAATTGTTGTAGTAAGTACTTCATCTTCAAATTTTCAAATCATCAAATTTGTTGTTCACCTCGAAAATAAACATAATTTTGCGGTAATTAAATGCAGATGCTATTTTTAGCGTTTCAAAAATACTCATAATTAAGAGATTCATTAATTAAAAAGTATAAAAATGGTACAGGTTCAGAATATTAAAAATTCATCACTATCAGAAAATCCGGTCATTGTTCAAATGGCTTTGAACAATCACGAGCAAGTATTGTTTTGTAATGATAATGATACAGGTTTAAAAGCAATTATAGCAATACACAATACAGTTTTGGGGCCAAGTTTAGGAGGAACACGTATGTGGGCCTATAAAAATGAAATGGAAGCATTGGAGGATGTGTTGCGCCTTTCACGCGGAATGACATATAAATCATCATTAGCAGGTTTAAATTTAGGTGGAGGCAAAGCTGTTATTATTGGTGATTCAAAAACACAAAAAAATGAAGCATTGATGCGCAGATTTGGAAAGTTTGTGAATAGCCTTTCAGGGAAATATATTACTGCAGAAGATGTTGGGGTGAATACAAAAGATATGGAGTACATTAAAATGGAAACAGATTTTGTAACTGGTTTGCCCGAAAGTATGGGTGGCTGTGGCGATCCATCGCCTGTTACAGCTCAAGGTGTTTACTTTGCAATGAAGGCATCAGCAAAAGAGAAATGGGGGAATGATAGTTTATCAGGAAAAAAGATTGTGGTGCAAGGGATTGGAAACGTGGGCGAAAACCTAGTAAAATATATTACAAAAGAAGGAGCGAAAGTATACATCAATGATATTAATGAAGACCGTTTAGAAGCTTTAGCAAAGGAAACCGGAGCTGAAGTAATTTCGGCCGATGTATTATATGATTGGAATATGGATATTTATGCTCCTTGCGCATTAGGTGCAACAGTAAATTCAGAAACCTTGAATCGTTTAAAATGCTCAATTATTTGCGGCGCTGCAAATAATCAGTTGGCGGATGAAAATGTGCATGGTAAAATAATAATGGATAAAGGTATTTTATATGCACCTGATTTTGTTGTAAATGCAGGCGGAATTATTACTGTTTGTATGGAGTATGAAGGATATAAACGTGAACGGGCTTTAGCGCAGTGCGAAAAAATATACGACACAACATTAAATATTTTTAAATCATCAAAAGAGCAAAACATTCCTACATACATGGCTGCCAATCGTGTTGCGGAAAAACGCATTGCTGATATTGGGAAAGTGAAATTGAGTTATTAATACCTCACCCCTTTCCCAAGGAGAACGGGCGTTAGGTGAGTACAACATAGATTCGTAAATTAGTACAAATTCGTTATTCGTTGATATGTTAAACAGGAGATATTTAAGGATTAAAGTGATGCAGGCATTGTACGGATTCTTTCAATCTGATACAAAAGATTTAGCAAAAGCCGAGAGGGAATTATTTAATGGAATTGAAAAGATCTATGATCTTTATATAAATCAATTAGCATTGTTGGTGGAACTGCGCCATGTAGCAACTACTTTGATGGAAGATGCGAAGACAAAGCATCGCCCAACGGAAGATAATCTAAACCCCAATTTAAAATTCCTGCAAAATAAATTCATTACCCAATTGGATGAAAACATTCATTTAAAACGTGAAATAAATAATCGCAAGATTAATTGGAACAATGAATTTGAATTGCTGAAAAAAATATTCAACAGCATTAAAACATCCGAACAATTCGTGAAGTATATGAATGTGGATGATAATTCATATAAAACTGATCGCGATTTTATTTTAGAAATATTTAAAGAATATATTGCCGATTTCGAATTACTTAATCATTTGTATGAAGAGAAAAATTTGCATTGGGGCGATGATATTTACTTGGTGAATCCAATGATCGTAAAAACAATAGAATCGTTTAATGAAACCACCACTTCAGATTTCCCGTTGATTCCATTATATAAGGATAAAGAAGAAGATGAATTGTTTGTGAAAGATCTATTTTGTCAAACAGCTATGCGTAATGAAGAAATTGAAAAATTGATCGGCGATAAAACAAAAAACTGGGAAGTGGATCGTATTGCCTTGATGGATGTATTGTTGATGAAAATGGCAATCACTGAAGTGTTACATTTTTCCAGTATTCCTGTTAAAGTAACATTGAATGAATTTATCGAAATTTCAAAAATATACAGTACACCAAAAAGTAAAATTTTTATTAATGGAATCTTAGATAAACTGGTAGCTGATTTTAGATCAGAAAACAAGTTGAATAAGATAGGTAGAGGGTTGATGGAGTAGTTTTTAGAGTGATGAATTATAAGTTATGAATGTTGAATTATTTAATAATAGAATAAAATGAAAATACGTTCAATTACAAATTTAATGACGATAGCGATATTACTTACAATGATAGCTTGCCATCAGGAAGAAAAAAAAGAGGATGAAACAAAAATTTCAACCGATGTAATTAATGTGCCCGCTACCGCATCCGGTAAACAAGCCGAATTAGGCTCCGCGCCTGTTATGCAATTCAATGAATTAAAACATGATTTTGGAAAAATAACTCAGGGTGAAAAAGTGTCTTATTCATTCGTTTTTAAAAATACCGGCGGCTCTGACCTAGTGATCTCATCAGCTCAAGGTAGCTGCGGTTGTACCGTTCCATCTTTTCCGAAAGAAGCAATTAAACCGGGACAGGAATCTAAAATTGATGTAAAATTTGACAGTGATGGTAAATCAGGATTAGTAGAAAAAACAGTAACTTTGGTCACTAATTGTAATCCCAGTACTAAAGTTATAACAATTAGTTCAACTATTATTGTTCCAGAAGAAGAATAAAATGATTTGAAAATTTGAAGATG
>JBBSPS010000244.1:0-5524 GCA_038258655.1 Bacteroidia bacterium | reverse complement strand
TGCGTCGTACTTGCGACGATTTGTTTTGACAGTTTTCTTTTCCATAAACTTTTGTAAATTTATTGGAATTTACTGTCCGTACAAATTGGGCCATCTCAAACATCTTTATATAAAGCGTTTGATTTTTTAGCAATTAATAAATAATTATCCGGAACCAATTGTACATTAAATATTTTCGGAATACTCTGTGCGTATTCAATTACATCTATTGACACATTTATGTAATTATATATATCGTCGTTGGAAATCTTTTCTTTAGATTTTAAATCTGCCAAGGTTTCGCTCACTTTATTACCCATAGATATCAACTCAGTAATTTTGGTTTGAAATATTAACAGATTGTTTTTTTGTTTTGCTATTACACTATCTGCAAAATTTAATATTTTAAGACTATCAAGATAAAAGTTAATTTCTTGTGTTTTACATTGCTGATAAATTAAACCCATATAAATATTAAAAAAATCTTCATTCTTGAACATACTGTCAACCGCACCCATTGTTACCCAAATTCTGTGCTTAGAAGTATCTGTTTCTCGCAAACTTTCAGAAAATATACTTCCCAATTTAACCGAAGCGCCATAGTTTTTGAATGCATTTGAATAATTGGCATTTGTATTTATATCACTTAACTCTTTGAAAGATGCAAAATCTTTTATTACGTCAGCTGCATTAGCAGATTTGGTTTCCAACTCATGTATAATATTTATGGACCTGACAGCAACTTGAATTTCAGGAAATTTCATTAGCAGTTCCTGGTAGCGGGGAAGTTCAAGCACATCGTCCAAATGATAAGTTATTTGCTTTATATCCTCAAAAAAACCATTTCTTAATGCAGGCAGCATTTGAGGATAACTATATGTAAGCAGGTTGCTTAAATTATCTGTTGTTTTGGGAAATAGTATTTTGAACTCCGAGTTTAATTCTGAAAATTTTTTAAATCTGTTGAAGAAAGCAATAGTTAATTCCTGCTTGGCTCTTTCCATCATAATATCTGCAATAGCGTTTGCGTATTTGGTTACATCAAAACCACCAATGAATGAAGAACCTTTATCCCGGAAACTACTGATTTCATCTGATTGATTAACTATTTTATTGGAATCCGACTTGAGCTCGTACAAAGCAAAAAAAGGGTTGCTATAAAAAGAGAATACTGTACCTATAGGATAATATTTTTTTGATAAAATATCATCAATACTCACTATTCTGGTAAAAACTCTATCTTTCTTATTAAAACAATTATTATAAATAAACTTTGCATCATAAAATGCTGATTGCTGGTCTTGACAATATGACTCTTCTGTAGTCATTATCAAAATGACACAAATGAAGGCAAGGCGTAAATTTTTCATATTTATAGATTGGGAAATATAATTATATGTAAAATAATTTTTTGTTTTTTCAGATCATTAGTTAAGTCGAATTTTTGATGACATATTTCGTTATTAATTCATTATATAATCCTTCCAATAATTTTATCCCTTAAAATTGCTACGCCACAGATGGCCTAAAGAATTGCAATGGCTTCCGAAGTTCTATCCATAATTTGTCTTTGATTCATAGAGGAATATTATATGTATGCGTCAAATTTTCCATCTTCTAGCCTACTGCAAATTGCTTTTCCCAATATTTTAACACTAAAGACAAATTTTGTTGAAACGATTTCCTGTATAATAGAAGCCATTAAACTATAGAGAAGAAAAATAAATTTTAATCCAATAAAAATATCTAACGTAATATTATCAAAAATTATGTAATTTTTTTAAAACTGAATTACAAAAAATTTATCATTCTCATTTATTAAATTCTTAAAGTTTTCAAAACTAAATTTAAGGAGAGTGCCTTATTCAATCTTTCCCTCCATTCCCATCATCCTTTTCCCCCAAACATTTCATGGAAAATCCTCCACCCAAATATTCTACTTTTGACGAATGACTGCCATCGCTATTATTGATGATCATGCAATTTTCTGCGACGCGCTTGCGAACCTGGTCAATGATTTTGAGGGTTTCCGGGTTTGCTGGACAGCTAATGATGGGTTGAAGTCCATTCAATTACTGGAACAAAACCCGAAACAACCGGAGATCATTTTGCTGGATATTAATATGCCGGGCATCAGCGGCATCGAAGTGGCGAAATGGCTTTTTGAAAACAGGAAAGAAATCAAAGTGCTGGCGCTGACTATGGAAGAGGATGATAATAGTGTCATTCAAATGCTGCAATATGGCGCGAAGGGTTATTTGCTGAAAAGCGCCGGGGCTGAAGAATTGCAAATGGCCCTGCAACAAGTGGTGAAGTATGGGTATTATTATACACCGATCATCACGGGAAATATCCACAAACAAATCGAAAAGAAAATCAGTAATGGCGGCGCACCGGAACTCGCTGAACGCGAAAAAGAATTGATGCAGTTTCTGGCAACAGATATGAGCTATGCAGAAATTTCCAAACACATGTTTTTAAGTGAGTCAACCGTTGATACTTACAGGGCAAGGTTGTTTGAAAAGTTTGAAGTAAAAAATCGCATCGGGCTGGTACTAAAAGCTGTTCATTTTGGACTGGTGAAATTGTAATGGTATTTCAATATCTATATGCGTGCCTTTGCCATTAACAGAATTGACATTCATCTTTCCCTGCAAAAACAAAACCCTGCTTTCTGCATTTTGCAATCCCAGGCCATTTGAATGCCCGTTCAATTTTTGCTGAATACCGATACCATTATCATGAATGGTCAGCACTACATTTTTTTCATCAGCCATTATATGAATAAATATTTCTACACCGCAACTATGCCGCGCGGCATTCAGTACCAATTCACATAATATCCTGTAAATATGAATTTGCAAATCAGGATTCAAAACAGCTATGATCTCGTGCCGAAAATCAATTTGCTTTTCATACAATTGCCGGATACTTTCAAAATATTCATTCAATGTATTGACCAGGCCATTGGCTGTAAACCCTTTGGGCATAAGGTTTAGCGCCACATTATGAATCTCGGCAATGGAATCGTCTATGATGGCTTCTGTTTTAAGAGCCAGTTCATTGACTTTACTTTTTTCTTTTAATTGAATGATGCGTCGAAAATTTATTTTCAATGCAGCCAGCAATGGCCCGATATGATCGTGCAGGTCGGCGGCAATTCTTTTGCGTTCATTATTTTGTACACTGACTAATTTTTTCAAAGTCTCTGATTGCTCCTGTTCCATTGCCAGCATTCGTGTTTCACTTTTTTTGCGTTGCGTTAATAAATTATAAAAAAGTCCAAATGCCAGGATGATATTTTCTATCATACTTCCGATTGTAATACCATGCTCTTCTATAAAATAATTATTGAGATATCCGGCATTGGATAAAAGTTGTACCAAAGCCATAGTGCAAATCACCAACATGGCCACTGAAAATATTCTTGCAGTGATGACTGTTTTAATGAAACTTAAAGGCGTGGTAATCACTATACTGATTGTAAAAATTAATGCGATTTGCCATGTGATTATTAAAATAATTTTTAAAAGAGTATTGATATTCGGAATGGCCAATAAAATCATAGAACATATTATGAAGGGCAGGACGAACAAAGTTATTTTTATAATACGATGTAATATTTTCCTGCCCAGCAATTGTTCTTTAAAAATCTTTTGCAACACATGCAGTAAAAAATAGCCCGCCCCAAGGCTGCTTAAAGGTTTGATTATCTCATTGAGCATAGGAATTTTAGGAAAAAACGCAGGATAAATAAATCCGTAATGAGATAATATCCAGGTGAATGCGCAAAGGATATAAGCGAGATATAGGACAAACACCCGACGTTTAAATATCATAAGCGCGAGCAAAATGATGATGACAATTAAACTAACTACGCCAATATAAAAGAAGATGATCCTGTCCTGGTCACCGTAATTTTTTTGGAGCACCTCTTTACTTTCAATTTTATATTGCACATTGATATTTTCCTGTGCAGATTTTAGTGCGATGAAATAATAGGAAGGAAGGGAATTTATTTCAACAGGAACTGTGTGCCAGGTATATGCTTTATGCAGATCATACTGCACTAAATTTCCACCAAGATAAAGCGATTGATTTTTTTGATTGTCAATTTTATAAATACTTACCGTGTCGAGACTTGTATTATCAATAACTAAAAATTGGTTATTTACGAGTTGGTTGGAACTTAGTTTAAGAATCAGAAAATAATATTCATCTCCCACCACACCAAAATTGATACGGTTATCGGGAACTTTTTCAAAATGTAAATTAGTTAAATTGATTTCCTTCAAAACCTGTTCCGGGCGGTTGTTTGAATGAACTACGGAAACACTATCCTGCAAAATAATAGGTTGTGTTTTGGCACTCACAATATTGAAAAGGAGAATCGTGAAGAAAAAATATTTCTTCAAAAAGGGTGGAAAGTTTTGGTGTAGCGCAGATCCCATAAAACGGAATTAAAGCAACTAAATAAATATGCTGTCTGACTGGATTCAATATAATAAATCAGTCTGGAAATAATTTATGAGGAGTTATGCTGCTAAAAAACCTGCACTGTTACAAATTCACGAAATAAAATTAGGCATATTTTAGAAAACAACTTTTTTTATTTCATTTCGGTCGGTGTGGACACCGACCGATAGTTGCATTTCGTTTGAGCGGATTAATGCTGATAGTGCCATTTCGCCCGGGAGGAATTCCAGGGATAATATTATTTTAATCAGGTGAAAGCTAACGGATTACTTCATTTCATATAGGAGAACACCAACCGATAGTTGCATTTCAGTAAACGAAACTTTTATATATAAAAATCCTCCAATCTTAAATCTCTACAACCATATTTTATAGTTCATTTCGGCCGACGAAAACACCAACCGATAGTTTCATTAAAATCCTACCATCCTCCAATCCTTAAATCCTAATCAAGCCCACGTAACATCCCCCGCCGGCAAATTAGCCGCAAAGTTATTAAATGCAGTTTCTCCCTTTGCCAGCATGCCCTGCATTTCCGTTGGGTCAAAGGTTAATCCGCCCGGGCCGCCGCCCAAAAAATCATCCGGTCTTATTTTGAAAATTTTAATGGGTACTTTATTTTGAAAAATATTCGTACCGGGTAAAGTGAAATAATTATTGATGTCATTTTCAGCCACTCCGTTTGCTTTCATTTTATTTTTTACATCATCAATATATTTTAATGCGGAAGCATATTGATCCGTAATGGCAACATCTGTTTTACCCACATCCGATGTAAGTATATCAACCGTTTCTCCTAAAATACTCATCAGGTTGGTAAACTGGTTTTTCACAACAGTTGATTTATCCGGTGACAATAAAATGGCAAAAATTTCTGTCGCGCCGGCATCAATAGCCATTTCAATACCCACATATTTTAAAACACCTCCATCTACATATTGAAAATCGCGATTGGCTGCGCCGGGCACATCGCGGCCAATTTGTATGGGCTGCATAAACACGGGCTCACAACAGGACGCGAGCAAGGCTCTGCGGTAATGATTGGCGTCTAAAGTTTGAACCACTTTAT
>JBBSPS010000243.1:0-5550 GCA_038258655.1 Bacteroidia bacterium | reverse complement strand
TGATATAATGCTTTTAGCTCCCTCAGCGGAACCATATTTTCACCAGTGCCGGCATGTTGCTCCGGACTAAGATGACTTAAAAGGATGTTGTGATCAATACAACGCAATAATTTATGAAGATTGAATTCTTGCTTGCCTGAAAAAGTAACAGGGTATAGACATACCAGCTTATCTGCTTGTTTCGGGAAGGATGGCTTATATCTCTTTAACTCAGTGGGCCTAATTCCAACAAATTCATGCTTTTGAAGGATATCAGGCACATTGTTAGTGGGATAGATGACAAATACATTAGTAAAATAAGGTGATTGAAAGGGGAGCGGCATCTCAGATAAATTGGTTTTGGTCAACAGCTCATTGATTTCTCTAAAACCATCCAGGTTTTTTGCTATCGCCAAATACAATAACTGATCGTTCTTTCTGATTTCAACACCTGCCAGTGGTTTTATACCGGCCTCTATACAATGCTTGGCAAAATCAATCACGCCAGTGGTACTGTTGATGTCTGTCAATGCTAAACATTCTACTCCATTCAGCACAGCCTGATTAACCAGGGCTTCCACTGAAAGTGTTCCATAACGCAAGGAATAGAATGAATGACAATTTAAATACATATAAAAAAAGAGATTTAATATTATAATGATGTGGTTTAGTTAAGACCATCCTCCTTCTCTCTTCGGAGAAGGATTGAGGATGAGGTTTTAATGAAATGCTTAACTAAACCACTGAAATTTTACAAACTAAACGCCTTATGGACAATAGCCGGATTATCATAGCGGTTTTTCAACTTATCCATGGCTTGATACAGTTCAATAGATTTAACATTATCTGTAAAAAGATTAATTTGATGACTTCCATGCACTAAATGAGAAAGTTTAACACCAATCAACCTGATCAGCATTCTTCTGTGATACAATTTTTTGAAAAGTTCAAAAGCCACTTCCATTAACATATCGTCATTGGCACAAAAGGGTATTTTCTTTTGCATGGTTTCTGTATCATGGTTGGAATACCTTATCCTCACAGAAACACAAGCACACATTTGGTTGATCTGCCGTAATTTGAATCCTAAAAACTCAATCAATCTGAGCAAAGTAGCTTTCAAGACTTTAAGATCCTGAGTGTCCTGATCAAAAGTAAAATCCTTGCCAATAGATTTTTCTGATGAATAAGGTACTACCGGGGCCGGATCAATGCCATTGGCTTTTTTCCAGATGCCAATCCCTGCTTTGCCTAAAAGTTCATTCATTGCCTCAGGGGGTAATGCCCTGATATGCTTTATAAACTTGATTCTAATTCTTCTCAACAACTTGAAAGTAGTAGTGCCCACAGCAGGAAGTCGCCTTATCGATTGCGGATCTAAAAAGGGCTGGACATAATCTTCCATCACTTCAAATCCACCAATAGGTTTTGCATGGGAGGTGCAAATTTTAGCCACAGTTTTGTTGACGCTTAAACCGTAAATTAAAGAAAGGCCGGTTTCTGATTTTACTTTATTCACCAGCTCTTTAGTGAAAAGGGAAGTATTATGAAATCTGTCCATGCCCGTCATGTCCACGTAGAATTCATCAATGGCAGCCCTTTCGTGTAGCGGTGCCCTTTCGGTCATGATTTCATTTACTATGTCCGAGTATTTGGTAAACAAATCAAAATCCCCCTTTAACATAATAGCATCAGGACATCTCTGCAGTGCTACACGGGTAGGCATGCTTTTATGCACGCCATATTTCTTGGCTTCAGCCGAAGCAGAAGCAACTATTCCACGGTTATTCAGTCCACCAATAATAAGAGGCTTACCTTTTAAATCCGGAAATTTAAGCAGTGTGCAGTTAATGAAAAACGCATCTAAATCAATATGAGCTATTTGTCGCATATTACTAATATATTTAGCAAATATAGTTAATATACTAAAAATATTAGTGATATGTTTCGGAATAATTTGAGGAATTTTAAGAATTGGCTATACACTTAAATGAGGGTAGAAAATAATTTTTAGGATGAAGATATAGGATTTAATTCTTTAAAAATTTTAAGAAACCTTAGTCGAACGTTTTGACTAATTCATCTAAAGCTTCTTTTTTATATGATTTTAAACAGTTAGTTTGTCAAATATTTAATATCTAAACTAGAACCATAAGATCGTGCTAAAAATGTACACGCAGTTAAAAAAGCTTAATTTTATAAAAAAGAAAGTGTTTATATTAACAAAATTATTTCAGAAGAAATTCTTTATTCACTATGAATCAATGGATTGCATTTCAATTAGTTATTTTATTAAAAAATTTAGATATTTTAAATAAATTGTATTTCCATTATGGATATTGTTAAAGAAGAATTAGATAAGATATATAAGACCTATGGGTTCACAATAAGAAAAGTTAGCGAATCAGTAAGGGTTTATTTATTTGAAAAAGGCAGATACTTTGGAGCAGATATTGTTCCTCTAAATAATGAAGTTGCATCAATAAGATTAACCGAAGAGATTAAAAAAGAATACTCTGAAATAAGTTACGCGACTCAGGTAAGAAAATATGAAAGTCTGCAAGACGCAGAATTGGAATTATACAAAAGTTTCTTTTCATATGATACAACTAGGAAAAGAATAAATCTGAGATATTCTAAGTTTGCTTCGAATCAAATGAAGCAAAATGGTGGTTCAAAATATGAATATATAAATAGTCCTTTTGATGTTAATAATAAAGCACCACTTGATATAAGTATCATATCCAATATAAATAATATTCTAAGTGTTAGAAGACCTCAATTAATGATTATTGAGGCTGCGGCAGGTTACGGAAAGACTTGTACAGCTTATGAAATCCTTCGATCTTTGATTAACAGTTCGGAATGTGAAAATCCATTGCTGACAGAACTTTCACGTAACCGGGTAGCGAAAATATTTAGGTATATTCTTTTAGATGAAATTGATAGAGAGTACCCTTCACTAAATTCTGAATTGGTTAAACATGAAATTCAAACTGGGAGAATACCTCTTATAATAGATGGATTTGATGAATTATTAGATAAATCTGATATGGTAAAATCAGATAAAGACGAGGTTTTTAGTGAAGTTGAAACGATGCTAGAAACTATTGGTAATTTATTAATCGGTCAAGCTAAGGTAATTTTAACGACTAGAAAAACAGCTATTTTTGCAGGTGCAGAGTTTGAAACTTGGCTTCAAAAATGGAGTAATAGTTTTGATGTAACTAGATTTTCAATTCGCGAACCTAGAATAAAAGATTGGCTAGGAGAGGATAAGTTACATGTATTGAAAGGGTCGAATATTCCAGTAGAATACATCGCTAATCCAGTTTTGCTGACATATCTAAGAAATTTGGCTAAGATCGAATTTGATAAACATTGTGAAGAGCCTGAGTCATTTGTTGAGAAGTATTTTCATTCCTTACTAGAACGTGAAATGGAGCGCCAAGACTTAATTATTACTCCGGATCATCAATATAATATTTTCAAGAATGTGGTGAAGCTAATGATTGATTTTGACACATCTGCGGAATCAAGGTCATTTATGAAAGAAATTATTTTAGAACAAAACAGAGAAAAGTTAGGCTCAGCAATCGACCTATACCCTTCTTCTAATAGACCAACTCTTGATAATCTAGTTGATAAACTTTCTAATCACGCATTACTCGATAGAAAAGGTAGTGGTGATGATTTAGTAGGGTTCATAAATGATTTTGTCTTTGGTACATTTATAGGTGAAATTATGAGCGAGAGTTCAATTGAAAAAATTGAAAGAGATTTCACAGCATATATGGTTGAGATCGGTGCAACTGCTTACAGAGTTCAAAATAAGCAAAATAAAGAAGCTTTGTGGGAAAAAATTGAGCTATTAAAAGATAAATTTGAAAATCGTTCAATTTTAAATTTTGATATAACATTAAAAGGAAAAATTTTAAGGAGTTTTAAAGAGTCAATATTTCAATCAATCACAGCATTTAATATTGAGTTTACATCTGAGCATTTATTTGAATCGTGCGTATTTATAAACTGTAAATTTAAGAACTGTACTTTTGATGTAAATGCATTTAAAGATACCACTTTTATAGAATGTAAATTTGAAAGATGTAACATTATTAACGATGAATTCCTTGATAAATCAAATGAAATAAATACCATTAATTGCACTCAAGAGGAGTCCACAATTCTTTTAAACGGTTATGGTTATGATGAGATAATTGATAATATTGAGGATATAGAAAATAAAATACTTTCTGTAATATGGGAGAATGATACAAAGTATAAGTCTCAGAAGTATATGAAATTGATGTCTAAGTTCGACAAATCTCAACATAAATATATTTCGAGGAAGTTAAAAGAATTAGAAAATCAAGGTATTTTGAAAATAAGTGGGTTAAACATTTTTATTGAAATAAATAAAATAAAAGATGTTGAAAAAAGGCTCGGTAAAATAAACTAGAAATGAATTATAACCTTGACAGACTAGCGTCTGAAACTAGTAATGCAGTTGAAGAAGAATTAATTAAAATGGGTCTTCTTTATCGTCTATTTTACAGAGCAAAATCATCTAACTCAATAGAAAGTAAACAAAAAATTAAAAATTACTCAGAAAAGGATAATCAAAAGAAATTGCAAGATTTGGTCGGTATTAGAGTAGCTCTTTATTTCGCAGATGACGTTACAATCGTAAAAGAGATGCTAAGAAAAAAGTTTAAATTTGTAGATGAGACGATTGATATATCTGAGACCACTGAATTTAAACCTACAAGAATAAATTTGATTTTTAGATTTGGTGAAGATCATACAAATGAAATAAATGACACAATTAAAACCAATTATCCATTTATTGATAATACTTTTGAAATTCAACTTAGAACTGTTTTGTCAGAAGGATGGCATGAGGTTGATCATGACTTACGATATAAATGCCAAAGCGATTGGGATGACCACAAGGACTTAGAAAGAACCTTTAATGGTGTTTTTGCCGGTCTAGAGACAAGTGATTGGTCTACATTAATGATTTTTGAAAAATTATCTTATCGTCATTATAAAAATAAATCATGGCAAGCCATGTTGCGTAGTAAGTTCAGACTCCGTTTAGAAGATGGTATTATTGATACTGGTTTAGTAAAGTTGCTCAATGAAGACAAACTGCTTGCGAAGAAATTATACAGAATTGATAGAGATTTATTTCTGAAAGAAATAGTTCTGAGAAATCTAAAAATTCCTTATACTCTATCCAACCTTATCTATGCTTGTAATTGCATATTCATAGGAAATGAAAAAATATATGAATTAACCCCTACGATATTTTTAGAAAATAAAGCTTTAAATAAATTAAAAAAGCAAGAATATATATAACACGAATTAAGGATATGAGATTTAAATATTATAGTATATATTAATTATTAAAGTTAAATTTACTTAGCATTTTTAAGATAGTGGATTTAAAAAAGACTGAAGAATTAAATTATAGTATCATTTAAAATATAATGTTTACCCCGCCCCCGGCGGGGGGGGGGGGGGGGGGGTTGGGTGGGGTGGGGGGGTGGATTGTGGGGGGAAGGTGTG
>JBBSPS010000242.1:0-5639 GCA_038258655.1 Bacteroidia bacterium | reverse complement strand
AAAGTTGATACATTGCTTGATGCGCCATGAAAATGCCCGCTAACGATGAAAGAATAATTTTTTGAAGAATCAGAAATTAAGCGTTTATTGAATGGCGAAATTATCTGTGCTAATGATACGTTGAGTATTATCAATAAAGCAAGACAGATTGCGCTAATTTTATTTATTTTTCTTTTTATCACTTTTAATTATGCTTTCCACATCATTTACTTCATCATTTATTTCTATTTCGTTAATTTGGATAGATGATTTTTTTTCCTTCAAATAATTTTTCTTCACATGTGTAAAAGTAATTCTTTCTAATTTAATTTCTGGATGCCCTGCCCCCGGCTTGTTTTTATAGGCGACTACTCCGATTTTAGAATCAGAAATAGAAATAGTATTAAAATTAGCAGTTGACATATCTTCTGCCGATACCGCTATGTTGGCATTGAGTATTCGAATATCATTTCCGGATAATTTTGATCCGGCTTTAATATTAAATGCTTTATTTCCAGCACCATTTACATATATTGATGACACCTTTACATTGCACATGGTAATATCCAAGGCGTTTTCATTACAATTCTCAAATGCGCAGTTATCAATTGTCCCTTGCGAAAAGTCAGCATCAATAGCATCATCTTTCATTTTATGAAACAGACATTCTTTGAATGAAAAACTTGATCGGATTATATTTACTGCATCTTCTGCTTTGCTATTGTATACGCTGCAATGAATGAAAAGTACAGGCGATTCATAAAATGTTAAATAACCACTTCGCTTCCATTGCGTATCTTTTACCTTGGGTAAATTTCTAAATGTCACGTTTTTAAACGTTGATGTTGCAGTTGATCCAACTATCAAAATCCCTTGACCTGTTGAGTCACTTGATCCAATCAGTATATTTTGATCATCTGTTCCTATAAAAATTATCGGGGAATAGGATATTATTCCTGCATGATTTTTGAGATCAAGTGCAACCTCACTATTAGCGATAAGCTGGTAACCGGAAGGAATCACGATATCTTTATCTATAATTTGTTTTCCTTTTTTGATGAATATTTTTTTTGAAGACTCATCTACCATTAAAAAATTAAATTCTGATATATTACTTTGTTTGTTTTTCAATTCCTTTGAAATGAATTCAGAATCGGTATGTGGAAAAGGAAATACTTTTGCTTCTTTTATTGTGGAAGAGCCCAGTATATTGTAATTTACTTTGATGTTGGGAACAAGTGAATCATTCCAAACAAAATTGCTAGGCAATAAAAACATACATTCTTTAAATTTTGCGAACTGCGACTGTTGCTTTGCAGGAAGTATAATTTCGATAGAGGGCTTAATTTCAATGGTAGCAACATTAATTGATTTTATTTGAACAGGTAAAGCATCAATACCAGCAATTTGTAATTGTACTGTGT
Organism: Bacteroidia bacterium; assembly: GCA_038258655.1. Classification (GTDB taxonomy): domain Bacteria; phylum Bacteroidota; class Bacteroidia; order 2-12-FULL-35-15; family 2-12-FULL-35-15; genus 2-12-FULL-35-15. The sequence goes on along the minus strand of JBBSPS010000242.1, from coordinate 4,236 downwards.
TATCTTTCATTTTATTAAAATAAGCATGTATGGCTTTAGGTGGATCCAGTATTTTTTGAATCATCTTTTGATTGTTGTAGTATCCTTCTTTATCAAATTTTTTGTAGGGGAATTCTTTATAAATGATGGCTAAATTTTTATTGAGTTCTTCATTTGATTGATTGAAAAAAGTATCTAAATAAGCGGATTGGGTTATATGCTCCAGTTCTTTCAGATACGCTGCAAAAAATATTTTATTACTAAAGATCATCGTGTGCCAATCAGCATAATTTTCATTACTGTCCAATTCAACAAATTTGTACAATGAAGATAGATCGCGTGAATTTAAATTCGTAAAACTTTCATAAGCAACAGGCTCTAACTTTGAAGTAACAGGGTTATAATAATATTTAATATCACTCCAATCAATACTATGTTCACCTCCCACCAGGTCAATAATTGCATGGAATTTTGCCAATCGGGGAATATCAAATGCCTGATCCACACTAATTTGCCTACCTCTTAAACCTTCAATTAATGCAATTGCTTTTAAATAATATTTTTTTTGGATGCTATCTTCCAACGCTTTATCTTCCCTGTATGCTTCAGGATTAGCTGAATAATAAGATGCATATTCATCTGAGGAATTTTCTCCTTTGATCTCATTATAACGGTTCACCCAATACAAGTCAGGGTTAAATCTTAAGATAGGAGCTTTGACGCGGTGATTATTTTCAAGTAATTCATTCTCAAAATTTTCTTCGACAGCATAGATGCCCCAATCCCGTCCGTTTAGGGTTACATTAATGAACTTGTAACGTAAAGAGATAATATCTTCTCGTTTCATTAATTCGTGATAAATCCATTCATAGATATATCCTCTTGTTCCGGGGTGCTGAATAGAAAAGCGTTTCATCCCCATAAATAAATTTTCATCTTTTACTTTAATACGGAACGACCATTTATTATCTTGCAGATGGTCGGTCATATGACCCTTTAAGCGAAGTTTAATTTTTAATTTTTTGCCTTCATATTCTAAAGTAGCGGGAACATAATCAACATCAATATCATTAATAATAAGTCCACGTTCAAGCGCTTTTTCCCGTTTTTTTTTAAGAAATTTAAAATCTTTATCTTTTATTTCAATTGAGATATTTTGAGGATTAGCTTTTAGCCCTTTAAAATAGTTGCTTGTAATAGTTTCTGTGAAATCATATAACCCAGTGTAACCCAGGGTTTTCAATTTATCAGAGGCCCAATAGCATGATATGATAATTCCAAGGAGAAAAAAAATAAAAAAAGCACGTTTAGTAAACACATGCTTTGCAACATAGTTGTTTTTAAAAGATTTTTTTAAATAATTGTTTCGATCTCTTATAATCATAAAATTTTGATTTCCTTCACAGGTTCTTTAATAGTTTGTAAATCTATTTGAGGTGTAATTTCTTCGCTTGATATTAATGTATAAATAAAGATCGCTAAAAACGAGAAAGCACTTAGAGAGCCCACTAACCAGGATTCAAACATAGCAGTAAATGAGATACCAAACATAATTGGAAAAGCATATTTTGTTTTTTTTGCACCCTTAATAAATAGTAATATAAAAGAACGTAAAAATATCAAAAGTCCAATTAATCCCTGATCCATCCAAAAAGTAAGAAATGAGTTATGTATCCCTCCTTGATGTTTTAACTTAGACAGTAAACCATAGTTTTGACGCATATAATACTCATTATATGCAAATCCTTTCCCTATAAAAAAATTATGTTGAATTTGCCGCCAGGCAAATCCCCATGCAACATACCGTCCGCTTCCTTCTTGCAAGGTTTTAACTCTGAAAAAATCACCTAATCCCAATGATAAAATGATTGATGTAAGATTATTACTAATTATTTCAACAGCGAATAAGGTTATTAAAAATAAAACGAAACCTAATAAAGGTGATAGGCTAAAAAAACGTTGAAACAAATAAAATATTAGAAGAGCAAGTACGGCATTTCGTGAATTTGTTAATAATATGGAATATACTATAGCAATATAGATCATAATTTTTTCTTGTTTGGTAAACAAGTCAGGAAAAAAATCATGTAAAACAAAAGTGATTATAAACAATAGGAAACTATATATGCCAAGTCCATTAGGATTGCCCATGACACCTCTGTACCTTCCGGATTCTAAAGATGCAATATCGTGTGCTATGTATTTAAATATAAAGCCTAAAAAAAGAGTAGTAAAAGCAAAAAAGATAAATCTTTTAAAAAATTGTTCTCCTTCCTCTCTATAAATCTTAGTGATATAATTTGGAATAATAAGAAATACTAAAAAATAAGAAATTGTTTTTTGAAGACTTGTAAAAATAAAAGAATCTTGTAAACTAAAACACATAGTAAAGACCGAAAAAATAAAAAAAGGAATAAATATTTTGTATAGTTTATTCAAAGGCTGGAAACTATCCATATCCAAAAACAAAAATACAGCCAAAAAAGAAATATATATATTTTTCGCATTTTTTGCGAATGCAAGATTATCTTCAAGGCTATCTGATAGTATAAGAATAAAAATAAATCCCAAAAATAATTCTTCATACATTCCTTTTCTTTTCATTAAAAGCATGGTAATAGGCAGTAGCACATAGATCACTGGCCCTCCATACATGCCTGTCACAAGCCACACTATGAAGATCATGTATATCTGTATGTTTTCTTTATAATACTGAAGCACTTTTATTGTATTTAGTTTATTACCTGCTGTTTTCTTTTTCAAATTCATCCAGCTGCTGAAGCTGAACTCCGGGGCGTTGTTTAGCAAAATCTTTTAACTCCTGAACATATAGTTCCCAATTTTTATACGATCCTATTGCGCGCCACCTAGCAATGTGTTCATTCATTTCTGGACTCAATGAATGTTCGAATTCGTTAATTTTTGCTATTAATTTAGTTGTGCTAAAAGTGGTACTTAAATAATGGTTGAAACGTTGTACAAATGCATTTAAAAATTCTTTATTTTTTAGCAGTTCAGTAAAGATAATACCTATACTTCCTGTTTCTTTGGCTTTTTTCAATAAATTTTGTTTGTATGCATTGTTGCTTGTATAACCAAAGCCCCAATCAGTATCATATAACATCCATCGCCAGCGGCCATCTCTGTAGCCTGCTGAGTCGATAGTGCTTTTGCTTGTTCTGTAGCGCCAGAATTTTACATTGTTATTTGGCCAGTCGCTATTACAGAAAAACACATTTGCTATGATAAAATCCATAAAACTTTCAACATCTATTTGTTTTTTTACGAATTCATAATTTTTAGTCAGGCTTAAATCATTATTAGTTAAGTATGATAAGAGTCTATGGAACGTACTAGTGTCTACTTTCTTTCCAAAAAACAGATTGTCATCTAACTCTAATATTGAAATACTATCAGTATTCATTTTATATTTGTTAGAAATATAATTTTCGTCAAATCGTTCGCGTATATTATATATTCCCCAATATTCGCCGTTTACAAATGTTATGGCAGGTCTGTATTGCTGGATGTCTACTTTTGAATTAGCCATTATGGATTGCATAAACGCATCACGAAACATTGTTTTATTCCAGTCATTGCCTGAATTTCTGAGTATAATAGATTTGAAGCGGCTTACTTCATAATTTGGAAATAATCTATAGTTCAGTAAATCAGTAGAATACTTTTTACTGAAAATTATGCGCAATGATTTTTGACTAAACCCCCGTGTTGCATTTCCATTTATACGGATTCCTGCATTGCTTTCGAATCCGGATTTTCCATTAGGCTCATAAAATTCAATGTATGCAGGGCGTTCAGCATTAGTTCCTCGTTTTAAATAATTGGAAGGATATTCCCACCAGGGAATATCAAATGATATATTTTTTTTAATGTAATTATCTTTATCCTCATAACTTTTTCCTAATACGTAAATCCCATTTTTGTATCCGAACCAATCCTCAGAGTTAATTGTTAAGGCAATTATAGGAAAGGAGTATCTATGAACACCTTTTGGGTCTACAAAAAAAGTTCTGACCAATTCATTACTTTTTTTAGCATTTTCTGTTACAATAATGGCACGTAAAACAGTTCCTTTAAATACATTATTGAGAGGAGGTTTCCAACGCGGGGAGGTGGGTATAGTAGATAAATTATTAGGATCAGGAGTTCGATCCTGAATAATAATAGGATATTTATATATAGCTGAGTTTAATGATGGTTCGGAACCATCGAGTGTATAATAAATTTTTTTATTTT
>JBBSPS010000241.1:0-5676 GCA_038258655.1 Bacteroidia bacterium | reverse complement strand
TTAAGGAATCTTGTTTTTTTGAAAAAAAATATCCCATTACACTTCTAAACTGGGGCAAAAGCCTGATAATACTTAGTTTTAGATTAGTATAGGAGGGAAATTAAGGAAACTCCAGTAAGCATAAAGGTATAGATAAATATTAGGGAAAAAAGGCTACATACGATATTTAGACCCTTAATTTTACGAAGTTCCACCGTTTCGGAAAATTTATTTTTGGTCATATAATGGATTAAAAAAGTAATACTCTAAATAGAAAATAAAACAGATTGATAGCATTTACAACTTAAACAAAAGCCTGCAAAATTAACGACTGAGATTGCAAGCACTTCAAAATTTTTGCATTTAACCCTATCCTATTAGTATATTTACGATCATATTAAATCAACAAAAAATTATGGCAGGCGTAAACAAAGTTATTTTAATAGGAAATTTAGGCAAGGACCCTGAAGTAAGGCATTTAGAAGGCGGTGCAGCGGTGGCTAATTTCACTCTTGCAACTTCCGAATCATATAAAGATAAATCAGGACAGCGAATTGAACAAACAGAATGGCATACTATTGTGGTATGGCGTGGGCTAGCTGAAATTGCTGAAAAATATTTAAAAAAAGGAATGACCATTTATGTAGAAGGAAAATTGCGGACGCGCTCGTGGGATGATAAAGAAGGACATAAACGCTATACTACCGAGATTGTTGGAGATACATTTACTATTTTAAGTAAGAAAGAAAACAATAGCCAATCCTCAGCCAATGATGAAGGGATATCTTCAGGACCTAAAACGGCAGATGATTTGCTGTTTTAGAAATAGTAACTGCAAAGAAAAAAATACACATATAGTAGAATGCAAAGTTTTGTTTATCAGTTTGCGGATTTTCAAAAAAAAATTGCGCCTCTTTGCAGTTAATTTTTTGAATTTTTAGAACTGTTCTAATGTTGTATATTTGTTGAGCTTAAGTTTAACTAAACTCCATAACCTTGCCCGTCCTGAGTAGTATTCTTCTTTTTTATGTATTTCCACTGATCAACGTTCACTTAAATCCATTTTCTATCAGCATTGCATTGGCGATATTCTTTATATTTTTATTATTACTGATCGTTGCGTTGGTATCGGCAGCCGAGTCAGCATTTTTTTCACTTACTCCCACCGATATGGAAGCGTTAAGGACATCTGAAACAAAAACGGATGGAAAAATACTTAAACTTGTGGATGCTCCAAAACGCCTTTTGGCAACGCTTTTAATTAGTGTTAACTTTTTAAGTATCGCAATAGTAATTCTTACTTCCACATTTATATTTGGTGAAAAAGGATTATTTGATTTTTCACAAAGCCCATTACTTGGTTTTATCGTCCAAGTACTAGTTGTTACGTTTTTAATTTTATTGATAGGTGAAGTAACCCCAAAAATTTACGCGACACAAAACCCGTTAAATTCTACGCGAATCCTTGTTTATTTTGTTCGGTTCCTACAGAAATTATTTTATCCTGTAAGTTCATTTTTAATTTTCACAACTTCTTTGCTCGATAAGGTTATCAAACATAAGTCGCACAATATTTCAGTTGATCAATTATCTCATGCATTAGAATTAACCTCTGATGACGATATGCCGGAAGAGGGGCATAAAATATTAAAAGGAATTGTAAATTTTGGTAATACCGATGTAAAACAAATTATGCGGTCGCGTGTGGATGTTAGCGCTTTTGAATACAAAACAAATTTTAAAAAATTGTTGGCGGATATTACAGCTTGCGGATTTTCACGTATCCCGATCTACAAAGAAACCTTGGATCATATTGCCGGTGTATTATACACGAAAGACCTGTTGCAATATATAAATGAAGACGATAATTTTAATTGGCAAGGTATTATTCGCCCGCCATTTTTTGTTCCGGAAAATAAAAAAATTGATGACTTATTACGTGAGTTCCAACACAAAAAAATTCACTTAGCAGTGGTAGTTGATGAATATGGCGGTACTTCCGGTATTGTAACGTTAGAAGATGTGATAGAAGAAATTGTAGGAGAAATAAATGATGAGTTTGATGATGATGACTTGGTGTATTCAAAATTAGATGATAATAATTATGTGTTTGAAGGCAAAGCGGCATTAAATGATGTATACCGGATATTGGAAATTGAGGGGGAAGATTTTGAAGATGTAAAAGGCGAAGCCGACTCATTAGCGGGGTTATTAATAGAATTAGAAGGACGTATCCCTACTAAGAATGAAAAAATAAGATTTAAAAATTTACTTTTTACTGTTGAATCAGCGGATAATAGAAAAGTGAAACGAGTGAAAATAACGGTTGAAAGAGAAGTTATAAGTTAAGAGTTTTAAATAATAAGTTAAAAAAGAAACATTGGATCATTATAACATACATAAGAAAAAGAAGCCCGTGTCATCAATTTATAACTTAAAACGTATAACTCATAATCTCTTGCGATTTTTGATTATAGTAACTTGCATCTTTTTAGTTTCCTGCGGTAGCGATGATGACGATACTATTGCACCTAAACCCCGCGCATACTTCCGGCTTTCATTTCCTGAAAAAAAATATGTGAAATATGACTCGGTTTGCCCGTTTACATTTGAAATGCCACACTATTCAAAAATAGAGAATGACCATTATCCTGGAGCAAAACCTTGCTGGTTGAATTTGAATTTCCCAACATTCAATGGCACATTGCACCTTACTTATGCTGCTTTAAACGGCAATATCAATAAGTACTTAGAAGAAACAAATACTCTTGCATCTAAACATCAAATTAAAGCATCGGGTATTGAAGAACAATTGATATCAAAACCCAAAAGCAATGTGTATGGGTTGGTGTATGATATAGAAGGTAATGCAGCCTCATCCATTCAATTTTTTTTAACTGATAGCATTAACCATTTTATACGAGGTGCATTGTATTTTAATGTTGCGCCAAATACCGATTCCATTTCACCAGTGGTAAATTTTATTCGAAAAGATATTTATCATTTAATAGAAACCTTTGAATGGAAGGATGCTGAAACGCAATCAAGCAGCAGCCCGAAGACTGTGAATAAAAAATAGCGCAGAGGCGAATAAAAAGAATGCGCCTGTTTGATGCAATACACCCATTATCACAGGCACAGCATAAAGCAAGGTAAAAACCCCCAGTAAAAATTGTATCCCAACTATCGCAAGCATAAAGTTAGAAGCTTTGCGTTGCAATGGTGTAAGCTTCATTGTTCGCGCATGTTCCCATACAAACAATACAAAAATAGAGACAATAAAAGCAAGGCAACGATGTATGAATTGGACCCCGGCAGGGTTTTCCAAAAAATTTTTCCAAAAAGGTTCATATGCTGTAACAGTTTCGGGCATGAAAGATTTTCCCATCCGTGGAAATGTATTATAAAATAAACCGGCTTTTAAACCTGCTACAAATGCGCCATAAATTATTTGTAATACAATAAAACCAAACATAATTTTTGCATAACGTTTTATTTTTTTCGAATTATTATTATCTGATACACTTGGATACAGAAGATCTAAGGCATACCAAAATGTAAATCCAAAAACTGTAAACGCACTGATGAGGTGTGCTGCAAGCCTATAATGACTCACATGTGGTTCTTTTTGTAGTCCGCTATATACCATATACCAGCCTAACACACCTTGTAATGCTCCTAATAAAAGTAAGACGAACATTTTTTTTAATAACGATTTATCAAATCGTTTCTTGATCCAGAAATAAAAAAAAGGAATAAGAAATATCACACCAATTGTTCGACCTAAGAAACGGTGTGTATATTCCCACCAATAAATGGATTTGAATTCGTCCAAAGAATATTGATTATTTACGATCTGGTATTCAGGGGTTTGTTTGTATTTCTCAAATGGGATTTGCCAATCAGCATCCGTCATTGGAGGCAATGAACCAAGTATCGGATTCCATTCCACCATTGATAATCCCGAATGGGTAAGTCGAGTGATTCCGCCGATCACAACCATCAAATAAATTAAAAAACATCCGGCGAGCAGCCATATTATTATTGATTTATGTGGATTGTTTTTCACGAGTTAATACAATTTATAGAGTTCGAAGTTAATAATAGTTTTTATATGCAAAAAAATAAATAGAACGCTGATGACGCTGATTGTTATGATTAATTAGGATTTTTTTCTTTATCTTAGTTTATCATATTTTCTGCGTCATCAGCGTTCTATAAAAAAATCCAATTATATCCGGCCATCGCATATTATCCCTATCAAAAAATCCTTACATTTGAAATCGCAATTAACAAAAAACTAATCTAAAACTATTTATATGGCTTTCGAACTACCAAAATTACCGTATGCATACAATGCATTGGAGCCTCATATTGATGCTCGCACGATGGAAATACATCACACAAAACATCATCAGGCATACATTACAAATTTAAATAATGCTATTGCTGGTTCTGATACCGAAAAATTAAGCATAGAAGAAATTTGCAAAAATATTTCTAAATACCCTATGCCTGTTCGCAACAATGGTGGCGGTCATTTTAATCACTCTTTATTCTGGACAGTTATGGCACCGAATGCAGGAGGTGAGCCGACAGGTGATTTAGCGACAGCTATAAATACAGCGTTTGGTTCATTCGCGGAATTTAAAACACAATTTGCAAATGCCGGTACAACACGCTTTGGATCAGGCTGGGCTTGGTTAATTGTTAAAGACGGAAAACTAGCAGTAAGCTCAACTCCTAATCAGGATAATCCATTGATGGATGTTGCTGAGGTGAAAGGAACTCCAATATTAGGAATGGATGTTTGGGAACATGCATATTATTTGCATTATCAAAACAGACGTCCTGATTACATGGCTGCATTTTTTAATGTAGTAAACTGGAATGAAGTTGCTAAACGTTTGAAACAAGTAAAATAATTATAACACGTCATTGCGAGGAAGCAAATCTCATTCAAGTGCTAGTTTAAGATTGCTTCGTTCCTCGCAATGACGTATTAAGAAGCGTTCTGGTCTTTTAATAAATCATTCAATAAAGTTCTAATGAAAAAACCCATAGTATCCATGCTATTTATGATACTAATGGGTTTTTCTTTTAATGCATCTTCAACAACTATTTCATTGATCAAAATAGATTCCGTTCTTCTAATCCCAGCTGATACATTAATAATCAATTCTGATAGCGTACAATTTATTACAACCAATTTAATAAAAACAGATGCAAATCAAGATAAAAAAAGATTTGTTTCAGCGTTGTTTGCTTTCCCTTTTCCATTTGGTTTTATGGGCGCTCACCGTGTTATGCTGGGTACTAAACCTTGGATCCCGGTTGTGTATGTTGCCACATTTGGCGGCTGTTTCGGGTTACTTCCCTTAATTGATTTTTGTGTAATTACGTTTAGCAAAAATCTGGAACAGTATGAAAATAATCCGCGATTGTTTATGTGGGTAAAGAATACAGATAATGAATCTGCTAATTAGGATATAATTTTAAACCTCACAATGGCTGGCAAACGCAAGCACTCATAATATATACCAATACTTGGTATATATTAGTCCATTGCTCCCCTCTCCTTTGGAGCTACCGTTTACCCACAAGTATAAGGTAAAAATACGTTCTTTGACATATGATAGAAAAAATAAATTCGATACCAGATTTTACTTCAGCATTCAATGATGAGCGTATTGATAG
>JBBSPS010000240.1:0-5683 GCA_038258655.1 Bacteroidia bacterium | reverse complement strand
TTCCTTGTTGAGTTGCTCTCCAGCATTGCTCAACTCCGCTTCGCTTAATATTGCAAATTTAATAAATCTAAATAGCACAGTTTAATTTACACTCCCTTCTCTTTTTTTTATTGTTCATATTCTTACACTTCCTTCTCTTCAAACTTAATTCCAAAAGTTTCCAATTCTTTTAATAATGGCTCATATATTTCTTTAGAGGTAGGTATTATAACACCTTTTGTTGTAATTTTATTTTGTAAAATTAATTTAGTTGTGATCGCTAATGGCAAACCAACTGTTTTAGCCATTGCTGTATAGGTTTGGTCTTCACCTTTTACAATAAGGGATGAAATTATTTTCTTTGCCTTTAATATTTCACCATCTGCTCTATACTCAAACTGATGTTGCATCACGATCATATCTTTATCATGCTCTTTCAGTTTCCACCGTTCTTCTAATAAGTCTTGCAAAATTTGTGCGGGACTCGCGTTTGCCAATCTTATTTTTTTATCGTCAAATATTCTCAGCCATTCTATTTTATTTAACACTTCAGAATCCATTTCGTCGCGCATAAACGCTACTAATTTTTCTTTGGTAGTAGGTTTTCTGATGGCTCCATCTGACCGTAATGAATCAATTGAGGAAGGCAAAAAAGCCTCCAGTAATTGACGATATGTTAATGTATCGGACGCTTCAATTTTATAGGTATCATCTGTTAATCCTAATTTTACAAAAACATTCCATGCTTTGCAATAGCCAGGCATACGTAATGTTCCACGTAACATCGTTGGAATACTTTCGATCTTATAATATTTTCGATAGGATAATGAATCACGATTGGCATATCCTTCAAATGCACCTAGGCCATTCACTTCAATTGTATCCGTTTGAGTAAATAAACGATTATAAGGAATGTATTTATATTCTCCGTTCTCAATGTATTGTGCCGTGCCTTGTCCGGCTAATACTACATTTCGTGGGTTCCATGAAAATTTATAGCCCCAGGGATTATCATTGCATTCAGGTGCAACCAGGCCTCCGCAATATGATTTGAACGATGTTAATTCTCCGCCTTGTGCATGAATGTGGTCTATTACTTTCATCGCGGAAGCATGATCAATACCCGGATCCAAACCAATTTCATTCATTAAAACAACTCCTGCTTTTATAGCTTCATCATTCAGTTCCATCATTTCTTTTGTTACATAAGAAGCAGTGGTCATGTGTTTTTTAAAACGAACACAATCTTTTGCCACGTTCAAATGCATAGATGGGGGAAGCATCGAGATTACTATATCAGCGCGTTTTATTTCTTCTTCGCGTTGTGTATCATTATTAACATCAAAAGCGATGGCTCTTGCATTGGTGTGATTTCCGGTCTTTTGTTTTACAAGGTCAAATGAGACATCGCCAACTGTAACATTCCAATTTTCTTTAGTTGAATTGTCGAGAAGATATTTAATTAGCGATGAAGCGGAACGTCCGGCGCCAATTACTAAAATGTTTTTCATTTCATAATTTTATTGCAGCACGAAATTAAAATTATTTATTGTATTTGAATGGAACAAAACAAATTTTATCCGACAATCCGAATAGCGATCATTAGCGGAACATTTTTTATAACTTCGTGCCATGCAAAAACGATTTTTAGTATTCAGCGGATTTTCAGGAGCAATAGCGGTTGCTTTAGGTGCCATGGGTGCACATTACCTGAAATCAAAATTAGAAACCGGTTTAATTACCGAAACCAATCTTCAAACGTTTGAAACAGGAGTACAATATCAGATCCTTCATTCCATTGTAATACTTGTTATCGCCTTACTTGCAGATAGATCAACTAATAAACTTTTACCAAAAGCGGGTTATTGTTTTATGGCAGGTATTGTTCTGTTTTCAGGATCCTTGTATTTGCTATCTATTGGAGGTTTAATGGGCCCAACAAATATTCATTGGCTTGGGCCGATTACTCCTATTGGTGGTTTATTTTTAATAACAGGGTGGGTGCTGTTAGCTTTTGCGGGAATAAAGAAACAATAGTCAATATACAGTAGGCAATTTAATAATTTAGCAATAATAAATGACTAACTACACAAAGTATAAAGAACTAATGACCAAAATAGCGGATATTCAATTTTCATCCGCTGTTTTAGGTTGGGACCAGGAAACGTATATGCCTCCAAAAGGCTCTGAATATAGAGCACAGCAATTATCCACATTAGCGGGGATATCCCATGAACTTTCTACTTCAAAAGAATTGGGCGATCTGTTAAACGCATTAAATGCAGACACTTCGCTTAGCGCAAAAGAAAATCGCAATATCAAACAATCGTTTAAAAGTTATAACGACAATAAAAAATACACCACGGAATTTGTTAAGGAACTTAGTAAAACCATTTCCGAAACATTTCAAGCATGGCAAAAAGCAAAAACAAACAATGATTTTGCTTCTTATGCCCCTTATTTAGAAAAATTGGTAAAGCTAAAACGTGAAGAATGTAAAATAGTAGGTTATAGAGTGCACCCGTATGATGCATTGCTTGATCAATATGAACCTGCCGCAAAAACAGCTGATCTGGAAGTATTATTCGCGGATGTACGTAAACAATTAGTTGCCTTTGTGAAGCAAATAGCGGCAAAGCCTCAAAATGCTGATGAATTTATGTTTTTGCATTATGATAAGGACAAACAATGGAATTTCGGTATTGATCTTTTAAAACAAATGGGCTTTGATTTTGATGCCGGCCGCCAAGATGTTTCTTCTCACCCTTTTACTACCAATTTTAATCCGGAAGATGTACGTGTTACTAGCCGTACAAATGAAAATAATATTAACGAAATGATCTGGAGTTGTATTCATGAAGGCGGACATGGATTATATGAGCAGGGCCTGCCAACAAGTGAATATGGTTTACCTTCAGGGGAAGCTATTTCGATAGGTATTCACGAATCGCAATCGCGTTTATGGGAAAATAATGTAGGGCGAAGTTTGGCGTATTGGAAAGTTAATTTTCCGAAGCTTCAACAACTATTTCCTGAGAACCTGAAAAATGTAAGTGTAGAAAATTTTTACAAAGCAATGAATATTGTAAAGCCATCCTTGATCCGTACTTCAGCCGATGAGCTCACTTATCATTTTCATGTATTGATACGATTTGAAATTGAAAAAGCATTGATAGAAGGAACTATTGAAGTGAGGGAGCTGCCGGCTTATTGGAATAAAAAATATAAAGAGTACTTAGGTATTGATGTCCCATCAGATGCAAAAGGTGTTTTACAGGATATTCATTGGAGCCATGGAAGTTTTGGCTATTTCCCTACCTATTCACTGGGAAGCTTTTATGCAGCGCAGTTTTTCGCTCAGGCTAAAAAGGAGATCAGTAATCTTGAAATCGAAATTGAAAGCGGAAATATGAAACCGCTTTTAACTTGGCTGCGTGAAAAGATTCATAAGTATGGTAAATTTTATACTGCGGAAGAGCTGTGCATAGCTATAACCGGAGAAAAATTGAATTTCAATTACTTTATGGAATATGCTAAAAACAAGTATACCGATTTGTATAAATTGTAATTTGTTTTTATAATGTAGTTTGTAAAATTAATAATTATCAACATATATTAGTTATACTATTATTCATATGATTTTTATAAAAAATTATAAATCAATTAGTTATAAAAATAAAAAAATAATTATAGCAATGTGAAAAACTAAAAGATAAAGAATTGTTTTCGAAGTCCTCAACACTCAAATTTACGTAAATTTGAGCGTTGATTTTTATACAATTAACCAAAAACACAAATAACCAAGATGAATGAATTTGGAATAAAGGCCAAAAACGCAAGCATTGCAAGTTTAGGCTTAGAAAATGTATCTGCAGCCTACTGGAATTTGAATGTAGCTGAATTAGTGGAAGAAACGTTGATAAGAGGAGAAGGTGTCCTTACTGATACAGGAGCATTAGCAGTTGATACAGGAGAGTTTACCGGACGATCGCCAAAAGATAAATTTATTGTTGTAGATGATACTACAAAAGATACAATATGGTGGGGTGATGTGAATTTTAAATTCGATGCCGCTAAATTTGATACTCTTTATAACCGTGTTTGTGCATATTTGGAGGGAAGAGAAGTCTATGTGCGTGATTCTTATGCTTGCGCTGATCCTAAATATCGTTTAAATATCCGCGTAGTAACTGAATATCCTTGGTCAAACTTGTTTGCCAATAACTTATTCTTACGTCCCACACATACAGAATTAATGAGTTTTGATCCTGAATGGACAATTATATGCGTGCCCGGGTTTAAATCAAAACCTGAAATTGATGGTACCCGTCAGCATAACTTCACCATTTTAAATATAACAAAGAAAGTTATTTTAATTGGTGGTTCCGGCTATACTGGTGAAATTAAAAAAGGAATATTCTCTTTATTGAATTATATTTTACCGCATGAAAAAGGAGTTTTGCCAATGCATTGCTCAGCGAATATTGGCAAACGAGGCGATACCGCTATTTTCTTTGGCTTGTCGGGCACCGGAAAAACAACTCTTTCCGTTGATTCTAATCGCGGGCTGATCGGTGATGATGAGCATGGCTGGAGCGATACAGGGGTATTTAATTTTGAAGGCGGCTGTTATGCAAAATGTGTTGACTTGACGAAAGAAAAGGAACCGGAAATTTTTAACGCTATAAAATTTGGAGCTTTATTAGAGAACATTGAATTTTATGAGAATAGTGCTACCGTTGATTTTACGAACATCTCTAAAACAGAAAATACGCGTGTGAGTTATCCAATTAATTTTATTGATAATGCCATTGAACCTTCTGTAGGAAGTATCCCGAAAAATATTTTCTTTTTAACATGCGATGCGTATGGTGTGTTGCCACCGATCTCAAAATTAACAGCCGGTCAGGCAATGTATCACTTCATTTCAGGTTATACCGCTAAAGTTGCAGGTACCGAAATGGGAATTACCGAACCTACATTAACTTTTTCTGCCTGTTTTGGAAAAGTGTTTTTGCCATTGCATCCTACTAAATACGCGGAGTTATTAGGACAAAAATTAAAGAAGAATAAAGTAAATGTATGGCTCGTAAATACCGGATGGTCCGGCGGAGCCTATGGAGTAGGGGGCAGGATGAAATTACCCTATACACGTGCTATGATCACTGCTGCCTTAACAGGAAAATTAGATGCTGTTAAATACGCTACTCAGCCTATTTTTGGATTACAAATTCCGGCCGAATGCCCTGATGTACCCGGTGAAATATTAAATCCGCGCAATACATGGAAAGATAAAGAAATGTATGATGCTACTGCGAACAAATTAGCGGCATCATTCATTAAAAATTTTGAGCAATATGCCGATGTTGCGAATGAAGAAATTATGGCCGGTTCGCCTAAAACGGCTGTAAATGCGTAGTTATATAGGGTTATTAATTATTTTATAAAACATCCAGCGGATGGCGGGATGTTTTTTTATTAAAATAACCTTCTACCCAGTCCCCATCTTCTTCAAAGCAAGAGTATTTTTTGTAAAAAATTACTTAGACCAATTAAACCCAATGTTTTTATATTCGTCCAATTTGCAATTAATGTAAAATAATTTTATATTTGTTCCCGCCCATGAGTCATTCTAAAAAACAATTAAAAACAATTAAAATTATAACATCATGAAATAGCCATGTGCTGTTGCGCACAAACACCG
>JBBSPS010000239.1:0-5703 GCA_038258655.1 Bacteroidia bacterium | reverse complement strand
TTAGATGAATACCATTATAGATACAATAGACGCAACCATATGGGGTCAATCTTCAATTTGCTTATAGAAAGAATGGTGAAAAATGAACCTAAGCGCCTAAAATCAACAGATGGTAAGTGAGATCTAAGCGTATATACCTACAGATTTAATAGAACGAACACCTTTTTATAAGGTGTTCGTTTATATTTATATAAAAAAATATGCGACGTATGAAATATTTTATTTATTTTTTTTTACTTATTATTGTGAGCCATTCAATTTTTGCTCAAAGAACAAATCTGTTATATAAACTAACCTCTGATAGTTTACTGAAGGACTTTCAAAAAGATTCATTGTATAGAGAATTACAGGAAAATGCTTGGGAGCTATCTTTTATTGGTGAATATAAAACAGCAATTCAAAAAATGGATTTATTTTTTGATCCACAAAAACATTCTGTTATTTTCAAGTATAATAATGAATTATACAAACCATATTCAGCGTCTTCTTATATTTTGAATAGAGCAAAAAAAGAAAGAATTATTATTATAAATGAATCACATATACAGCCAATGCACCGGGTTTTTACAACATCGCTGTTAAAAGGCTTATATGACGAAGGCTATAGGTATCTTGCTTTGGAAGCATTAGAAGCATATGGGCAAGATAGTATATTAAACATAAGGAAATATCCTGTAATTGAATCGGGGTATTATACAAAAGAACCTCAATATGGTAACATGATAAGAGAAGCTTTGAAAATAGGATATAAAATAGTTGCGTATGAATATGGTGGAAATGATTGGAGCCATAGGGAGGAGGAGCAAGCAACAAATATAAAAAAAATATTGGATAAAGATTCAACCGCAAAAATACTTATTCATTGTGGGTTTGGTCATGGTTCTGAAGACGCTTCGTTTTCTCAAAAGTTAATGGGTGGTTTGGTAAAAGATTATTGCAAAATAGACCCTTTTACAATTAATCAAGAATCATGGACAGAGCATTCTTCTCATGACTATGAGGATAGTTATTTTATATCTTTAAAAGCCAAATATCCTGCGGTATTTATTGATAAGAAACAAAATTTACTAAAAGGAAAAGATTACTCAGGATATGATATAGATATTTATCATCCACGCACCCAATTTATTAATGGTCGACCAGATTGGCTGACTTTAAATGGTAGTCGCAAATACTATTTTCTACCAAAAGATAAATTACTCAAAATTAATTATCCAATGTTAGTATTGGCGTATTGTTCTAACGAGGATAGCTCAATCGCCATACCTGTTGACATAATGGAATTAAAATCAGTTAATGATAATAAAGCTTTAGTATTACCTGTTGGTGCATATAAAATAATATTAAGGAGTAGCAAAGGGGAAGAATATGTTTTTAATATAGTGATAAAAAACACTAAATGATTTTAATAGTAACAGAAACGATTGATAATAGTACAGATGATGTAATTGAATGGGTTCACTTTTTAAAGAAAAACGTAAAAAGGGTAAATTTAGAAGATAAAATAAACATTAATTCTGTTAGATATATTAACGAGCGACCTGTTGTTAAATTTACTCTTAATAATGGAGAAGTAATAAATAGTGATGAAGTAACAGCTTATTGGTATAGACGCGGCGACTTTAATTTAATCGGAGCAAACAACTATAAAACATACATTAAGAATTCTACACTGCAAAATGTTGTAAATCAAAATCTTAAAAATGAAGTGATTACAATACGAGATCTGTTGTATTATATTACTGAAAATAAAAAAAACAGTATTGGAAGTTATTATACAGCAGATAATAATAAATTAATTCATATTGCAATTGCAAAATCTGTAGGGCTTAAAACACCTGCAAGTGTAGTCTGTACAAATAAAAAAGAATTAATTAAATTTTATGAAACTCATACTAATGGTATAATAACAAAACCATTGAGCAATGGTATTACTTATGTATCAAAATTTAATAAAAAGGTTAACAATGTTTATACAGTATATACCAATGAAATAAATGAACCAGATATTTCTCATATTCCCTCCACGTTTTTCCCTACATTATTGCAAGAAAAAATCAATAAAAAATTCGAACTTAGAATTTTTTATTTAAAAGGACATTTTTATCCGATGGCTATTTTTTCTCAGAATGACGAACAAACCAAAATAGACTTTAGAAGATATAATCAACAGAAGCCAAATTTTCGCGTTCCTTTTTCATTACCATTTGAAATACGAAAAAAATTAAAAAAAATGATGCAAAAAGCAATTTTAAATAACGGCTCTATTGATATGATTTATTCTGCTGATAGTGAATTTTATTTTTTAGAAGTTAATCCTGTGGGACAATTCGGAATGGTATCACGCCCCTGTAATTACAATATAGAAAAACAAATCGCATTAGAATTATCAAAAAATGAAAAATAAAAAAAATTACAAATTTTCAGAAAAAACATCTGCTCTTTTACCTATTCAGTATCATAAACTTGAGAAAATACCTAAAAGAAAACCGCAAAAATGGACGATACAAAATTTTGTACCAAGTGTATTCTTAAATACAAAAAAGATGGTAATTCAACCTTTCCATAAATCTATTTCAAAAATAATTTAAAATGAGAAACGATTTATTTTTCAACCTCTTTGCAAACTGTATTCCTGTTAAAGGGCATAAAAGGAGTATTATATGTGATTTGGGGCGTAATCGATTTAGGTATATTCCAAATTCTTTATACTTTATTCTAACAAAATTTAAAAAGAAAAACATAAAAGAAATAAAAGAAAAATTTAATAATGAATATAATGAATTTATTGATGACTACTTTTTTTTTCTTGAAAAAAATGAATTTGTTCATTACTGCACAAAAGAAGAACTTAATTTTTTTCCGACGATTAAATTAGAATTTGAACACCCGTCAACAATTACAAACGCAATAATTGATATAAATAAAAAGTCCCGTCATAATTATAAAATAATTTTTTTTCAATTAGGCAAATTGAATTGCTATTATTGGCAATTACGTTTTTTTGATACTTTTAATTCCCAACAGCTGTATGATATACTTTCTAATATAAAAACAATTCATGTTCGATCTTTGCATTTAATAATAAAATTTAGTAGCATTCTAACAGAAAGACAGATAAAAAAAATATATGCAAACTTTCCAATTTCCAGAATAGATTTTTATTCGACACCAAAACAAAAAATAAGAATAATAGAAAAAGCATATAAAGAATATCCTATTTATTTTTATGAAACAATCATTACAAATGAAACGCATTGTGGTAAAATTAATTCCGACTATTTTCAACTTAACATATTGCAATTTAGCGAATCCCAAAAACACAATACATGCCTTAACCGTAAAATAGGTATTGATGTAAACGGAGAAATAAAAAATTGCCCAAGCATGACTAAAAGCTATGGAAACATTAAGAATACAACATTACTACAAGCATTTAAAGCAAAAGGATTTAAAGATGTTTGGAACATTAATAAAGACCAAATAAAAGTATGCAAAGACTGTGAATTTCGACATATATGTACCGATTGTCGTGCATACATCGAAAACCCTGACGACATCCATAGTAAACCATTAAAATGCGGTTACAATCCATACACAACAAAGTGGGAAGAGTGGAGTGTAAATCCATTAAAACAAGAAGCAATTGAATATTATGCACTACAAGAATTGGTTAATCAATAGAAAATAATTTATGAAAACTCAAGTTATTTTATACTTACTTCTGTTAAACTGCCTTTTTCTTCTGGCTCAAAATAAAAAAATATCAATAAATCAAAATAAGCCAACAATAATAGCAAGCACTAAAATAGCATATGACTGTAAAGATGCAGTAAAAATAAACATCAATAAAAATAGCATTTATGGCCCGACAGTTTCTCCAAATGGGTTTGGAACCATTCAGGAGATAACCTCTAAAGCTAATGAAAAAAAATATTTTGAGCAGGAACATAACAGTAGTTGGTACTTATTAAATATAAATAACGACGGAGATTTGGCATTTCAAATAATACCAAAAGATAGTTCCAATGACTATGATTTTTTACTTTATAAATATATTGATTCTACTTTTTGCGATGCTTTATTAAATAAAAAACTATCGCCTATACGAAGTAATCTTTCCAGAAATAATATTGAAACCAAAGGGTATACAGGCATATCAATTAATGCTAAAAATGACTTTGTAGGAAAAGGCCCTGGCGAATCTTATTCAAAATCAATATATGTGACTAAAGGAGAAAAATATGGTCTGATATTGGACAATGTTTACCCTAATGGCAAAGGACATACGATAAAATTTGTATGTCAAAAAACAAAGGAAATAAAATTTAAAGGAAAAATAATAAATCCAGATAGCATACCTATACCTGCAACTATTAGCATTAACGACGATGCAGGAAACCAAATATTAGAAAGAAAAGCAAATACAAAAGGAGAATATAACTTTAGTGCTAAATTAGTAGAGAATCAAAATTATACGATGATATATGAGTATGATAATAGTTTTATGGCAGCAAAAACTATTAACACAAAAACTATAAAAGACAGTTCAGGAACATATCCATATATACAAACTATATTACCTAAATTAAAGAAAGGGAACAAATATAATTTAGGAGTTATTCAGTTTTATGGTGGAACATCCAATTTACTCCCCATTTCACATCCATCGGTATATGCTTTATATAAACTAATGAAAAAAAATAAAAAAATGATTATTCAAATTGAGGGACATGTAAATGATCCTAAAAATGATCAATCTGAAGAAGAAAATTTAAAATTATCTAAAAATAGAGCTCAAGTAATATACGATTATTTAGTTAATATGGGAATAAACAAAGACCGTTGTTCATCTATAGGCTTGGGTTCTACTCAGATGCTATATCCCAACGCGAAAAATGAAGGAGAAGAACAGGCAAACAGAAGAGTAGAGATTAAAGTAATTTCTATTAATGGGGAGTAAGTACAAATAAATGTTGTTTTAAAGTGAACTTTTGCTTGAAATTGTAAAATTAACAGATAATTCAAACTGAATACACCGATAAATCTTGTTTAAAATAATCCAATAAGGATAATTATGACATTCTCTTTTCAACAACGCTTCAGGTTTCAACTCCATTTCATAAAAATAAATTAAGAAAAATTGAAGCTGGCTTAATTGACTTAAAATTAATCCTCCTTCCAATTTTCTATCTTTTAATTTGATAGAATATTTTAAATTCATGCTAAAAAATTGTTTTTTAGAATCGTGAATAACTCTTACCATTGTTTCATCTATATCATAATAAACATCTTTATTTATTGGATTGACACTTTTAGTGAATCCTATTTTTTCAAGCAACTCACCAGTAATAATAATTGGAGAATATAATTCAGGATGAAGAAGCAAATCAATTATTGTTTCCTTCATTGTAATTACAGGCTTGTTGTTTTTCAATACGATACAACCTACAACCAATTCGTTGTGATTGAGGCTTTCGACTTTTGTATTCATTATTACTCTATTTCAATTTTATCAATCTCTTTCATTGCCCTATCCGTTTCCGTGAGAGCTACAATCATTTTTTGGTAGTGAAGTATATCATCAAACTCTAAAGTGCGCCCTTTCCTATCTTTTAACCATTTTTGAGCAGGTTGATAGCCTCCTATGTAAAACTCCCAAGCTACCTGTGGCACTTTATCAAAGTATTGAGTTTCGTTAAT
>JBBSPS010000238.1:0-5708 GCA_038258655.1 Bacteroidia bacterium | reverse complement strand
ATAAAAAGAATTTTCCCACTTTTTACCACTTTTTCCCACTTTGTTGAAAACTTTATAGTTTTCGACATTAAAATGGCCAGGAAATTATCTGTGAATGCGAAGGGTTATTTTTTCATTTATCTTCTCAAATGACTTTTAATAAAGAATTTTAAAGAATATTAAATTTGAATAGAATTTAATTTCAGAGCGTAGTGAGAGAAAATATCAATCTGAAAACTGTATTGAAACCAATGGAAAATCATTTTTCCTCAAATCGAATGGAAAACTATCTTTGCATGTGCTTCAAAAATTTATTTATAACATTTCTTCAAATAGCTTCAACATTAATATTGAAGCATTAAACAAACATTTTGAACGTGTGTGCGTTTTTGATTCCAATCCGCAGGAAAATAATAATAAATATTTACAAACCTCTCAGGTAATTGCTGTTGGCTGTGTTTGCGAGTTAATTGTAAAAGAAGAAGGAACTGCCTTGGAACAATTGCAACAATTCATTAACGAAAATAAAAGCTGGGCCTTCGGCTATTTAAGTTATGACCTAAAAAATGAGGTAGAAAATATTTCTTCCACGAACGCTGATGGACTCGGGTTTCCTGTATTGCATTTTTTTGTACCTGAAGTTGTGATGCGAATTGATGATACTATCATTTCTGTTTTTTATGATGAAAAATACACTGCAAAAACACGAGCTGAAGAAATTTACAAGTTAGCTTCTGCTATTGATAAAAAAACAAGTTCTCCGGCATCTATTAACAGCAATATAAAATCTAAGATTACAAAACAGGAATATATTGATTCGGTAAATAAATTGAAACAACATATCCACTTAGGAGATATTTATGAAATTAATTTTTGCCAGGAATTTTTTGCTGAAAATAGTATTATTGATACTGTGGGTGTGTATGAAAAATTAAACGACATTTCTAGAGCTCCATTTACTGCTTATTGCAAATTCGGAACGCATTATTTACTTTGTGCCAGCCCCGAACGCTTTATACAAAAACATGGCAATAAGCTTATTTCTCAGCCTATTAAAGGTACCATCAAACGTTCTTCCAATAAAATTGAAGATGCACAATTGAAGAATGAATTACAAAATAGTAATAAAGAACGCAGTGAAAATATTATGATTGTTGACCTTGTTAGGAATGAT
This sequence comes from Bacteroidia bacterium, assembly GCA_038258655.1. GTDB lineage: Bacteria > Bacteroidota > Bacteroidia > 2-12-FULL-35-15 > 2-12-FULL-35-15 > 2-12-FULL-35-15. The sequence continues at coordinate 4,555 of JBBSPS010000238.1, read as the reverse complement.
CTTTCACGTATTGCGAAGCGTGGAAGTGTTAAAGTTGATGAACTTTTTGGGATATATAGTTTTAAACAGGTACATCAATTAATATCGACTGTTAGTTGTGAGCTGAAAGAACAGATTTCTTTCGCTGATATTATCAATAGTATGTTCCCGATGGGGTCAATGACAGGTGCTCCAAAAGTAAGCGCGATGAAACTGATTGATCAATATGAAAGTACAAAACGTGGTTTATACTCCGGTGCGGTTGGCTATATTACTCCTGAAGGGGATTTCGATTTCAACGTTGTTATCCGAAGCATATTATATAATGCTGACAATTATTATCTGTCTTTTATGGTAGGCAGTGCTATTACTGATAAAGCGGATGCAAAAATGGAATATGAAGAGTGTTTATTGAAGGCAAAAGCATTGTTCGAAGTGTTAGGGATTAAGAATTAGCGTATTGAATTTTTATTTTTTTCTTATGCCACGCTAACATTATTGCTATTTTTATGCCTTCAAATAGAAATAGATATTTTAAAAATTAGAATAAAATGAAAAGAACAAAAATTGTCGCGACACTTGGGCCTGCATCATCATCATTAGAAGTGATCGAAGAAATGATAAAAGCGGGAGCGGATGTATGTCGTATTAATTTTTCCCACGGATCGTATGACAACGTGTTGGAGCAAATAAAAAACATTCGGGAAGCAAATAAAAAATTAGGCGCGCACACCGCTATACTTGCTGATTTACAGGGCCCTAAACTACGTATTGGTGTAGTTGAAAACAATATGGTTGAATTGGTTGCAGGCAAAGAAATTATTATTACTACGGAAGAATGTACCGGTACAGCAGCTCGTGTTTATATTACTTATCCGCAATTTCCAAAAGATGTAAAAGCTGGCGAAAATATTTTGATCGATGATGGAAAGCTATTATTAAAAGTAGTGGAAACAAATGGGAAAGATGAAGTGAAAGCTATTGTAAGTCACGGAGGTATTTTATCTTCTAAAAAAGGCGTGAATTTGCCGAATACAAAAATTTCATTGCCCTGCTTAACTCCAAAGGATCTGAAAGACCTAGACTTCGCTTTAAAGCAGCAGGTAGATTGGATAGGGCTTTCATTTGTTCGTTCAGCTGCCGATATAATTGAGCTAAAACATTTGATTCAGAATTTTAATCCGGAGATACGCACTAAAGTTGTCGCGAAAATTGAAAAACCGGAAGCGGTAAAAGACATCGATAATATAATTAAAGAAACTGATGCGTTAATGGTTGCCCGTGGTGATCTTGGTGTGGAAGTGCCAATGCAGGAAGTTCCTGTTATTCAAAAAATGTTGGTCAGAAAATGTTTGGAAGCATCTATACCTGTAATTATTGCTACGCAGATGATGGAGAGCATGATCGTAAATATCAGCCCTTCACGTGCGGAAGTGAATGATGTTGCGAATAGTGTTGTGGATGGGGCTGATGCTGTGATGTTAAGCGGTGAAACTTCTGTGGGAAATCATCCTGCGAAAGTAGTGGAAGCAATGACAAAAATTATTGAGCATGTGGAAGCAAATAGTGATATTTATAATCGTGATAATGCGGCACCTACTATAGATTTGCATAATGATCGTTTTATTTCTGATTCAATTTGTTATACAGCCGCTAAAATGGCACAACGCACCAAAGCTGCTGCAATTGTAACAATGACACATTCGGGATATACTGCATTTAAACTTTCAAGCCATCGTCCGAAAGCCAACATTTATATTTTTACTGATAATTATAATATTCTTACAACATTAAATTTGGTGTGGGGTGTTCGAGGTTTTTATTACGATAAAAATATAAGTACGGATCACACTATCGCAGACATAAAATTTATTTTGAAAAAAAGCGGAGTAGTAAAACTCAATGATCTGATCGTAAACATTGCAAGTATTCCATTAAGCGAAAAAGGAAAATCAAATATGATTAAACTTAGCGCAGTAGAATAAGTATGATAAAGGAATATTGAATAAAAAAAATATACTACCTGAGTTCCTGCTCCACATGCACACGCATTATTTCGGAACTCGATTTAAAAAATAAAAAATTTGAATTTCAGGATATAAAAACGGAGAAGATAACTCCAACGCAATTATCTGAAATGAAAAAAATGGCAGGAAGTTATGAAACATTGTTTAGTCGGGGAGCTTTAAAATACCGTGCTTTAGGATTGGATAAAATGCAATTAACGGAAGATGATTACAAAAAATATATTATTGAAGAATATACCTTTTTGAAACGGCCCGTTATTATTACCGGGAATAAAATATTTGTTGGAAACTCTAAAAACACTATTGTGGCTGTAAAAGCGGAATTATAAAACCTCACCCCGGCCCTATCCAAAGGAGAGGGAGATTGTATGAACAAAACCCTTCAAGCACATTTAGCATTATTACTTGCAAATATTATTTACGGCGCAAACTATTCCATTGCCAAAGAAGTGATGCCTACTTATATTCAACCGTTTGCCTTTGTAGTACTTCGTGTTGGCGGATCGTTGATATTATTTTGGATTGTCAGCGCTTTATTCATCAAAGAAAAAATAGATAAAAAAGATCTACCTCGTATCGCTCTACTTGCTGTATTTGGCGTTGCCGGCAATCAATTATTTTTTCTGAAAGGACTAAGCATTACAACACCTATCAACGCTGCTATTATAATGGTATCAAATCCTATCGCGGTACTATTGATCGCCGCTGTTTTAATAAACGAAAGAATATCAATGAGTAAAGTCGCAGGAATAACATTTGGTATTGTTGGCGCTTTAATAATGTTGGTTTATAATAGAAATTTTTCCTTCGGTTCCGAAACCATTACAGGTGATGTGATGGTTCTTATCAACTCTATCTCCTGGGCATGTTATGTAGTTTTGGTGAAACCGTTAATGAAAAAATACAATACATTCACCATAGTAAAATGGGTGTTTTTATTCGGGTTCTTTTATGTATTGCCGTTTGGATTTAATGAATTTAAACAAGTAAATTGGGCCGAAATGCCACGCTCAATATGGCTGGATGCAGCATTTGTTGTATGCGTTACCACCTTTTTTGCGTATGTTCTAAATACGTATGCCTTGCGAGCATTAAGCCCTGCCGTAGTGAGTGTATATATTTATTTACAACCATTTATCGCTACACTGATCGCGGTATTTTATTATCATAACGATACGTTGGATGCTCATAAAATTCTTTCAGCGATTTTAATAATCATTGGCGTGACCTTGGTGAGTCAACCGTTTAAAAAAAGAGTTCCTGCTTCAAGTACCACTCCTTAGTTCAAAAATCTTACATTTGTTTATCTAATCAAATCTTTATCTAATCAAAAAAACCATGACATTAAAATCAATGACCGGTTTTGGAAAAGCCGTTAGCGAAATTTTCGGTAAAAAAGTTACTGTAGAAGTTCGTTCGCTCAATAGTAAAGGAATAGATTTAAATTTAAGGTTACCATATATTTATAAAGAAAAAGAACTTGAACTTAGGAATGAAATATCCAAACAAATTGAGCGTGGTAAAGTTGACCTGACTGTTTTTATTGAATCAACAGAGGAAGCTTTGCCTGTTACCATCAATAAAACGTTAGCAAAAAAATATTATAAAGAGCTGAAAGCTTTATCGGAGGAGTTGAATGAAAGCGATCAGAATTTGTTATCCATGATCGTAAAAATGCCGGACGTTTTGAAAGGCGAAAGAGAAACAATGGTATTGGATGAAGGAGAATGGACGCAAGTGAAAACGGCTGTAAATAAAGCCATTGAAGCATTTCAAAAATTTCGTTCGGATGAAGGAAAAACGCTTACGAAAGAGTTTGAATCACGTATTAGTACGATTATGAGCTTGCTACAAGAAGTGGTTACACTGGATGGATTGCGCATTCAGAACATTAAAGAGCGTATTAAAACAAATTTAACCGAAGTTATAGATAAAGAAAAAATTGATGAAAACAGGTTTGAACAGGAATTGATCTATTATATTGAAAAGTTAGATGTCACTGAAGAAAAATTGCGTTTAAAAACACATCTTGATTATTTCACCAATACGATGCAAGAGCTTGGAAGCGGACGAAAATTAGGCTTTATTTCACAGGAAATAGGACGTGAAATTAATACCATTGGCTCCAAAGCCAATGATGCAGGCATTCAAAAAATAGTGGTTCAGATGAAAGATGAGTTGGAAAAAATTAAGGAGCAGTTATTGAATGTATTATAGTTTATTGGTTTTGACACTAATTCCACTAATTTTTATATGTTTCATAAAAAACTCCTCCGAGCATTCGGTGGAGTTTTTTATTTTATATATAATAATGAGAAGATCAAGAAACTTGTTAAGCTAAATGTTTACCAGCTTAATAATTAATGCCCTAATCTTTGCTGCTCTGTTTCACTGGCGCTTGTTTCTCTGGGTGCACGACAAATTTCCGCTAAGCGGCCATTTTCATAAAGTCATTTAATTTATCCCAGTTTTTATTTTTATTTAATACTCTCAAATTGGCCACTTGTTGCGCACCTTGTATTGTCCATCGCTGCCCTGATAATTTCATT
>JBBSPS010000237.1:0-5757 GCA_038258655.1 Bacteroidia bacterium | reverse complement strand
CGGCGATTTTTCAATAGTTTTATCACCTAACACTTCACATGCTAATGATATAGTAGAAATGGGCGTTTTAAATTCATGGGTCATATTACTGATAAAATCATTTTTGATCTCCGATAATTTTTTTTGTTTAAAAATAGTGGAGATCGTATAATAAAAAGAAAAAATAATCGCCAGTAAAAAGGCAACAAAAACCAACAACAAAAACCACATGGATCTTAATAAATAGCGCTTTTGATTGGGAAAATAAACGGATAAAAATTGCGGTTTAATAAAAATATTATCGGGCGAAAGGTTTACTTTAAAGTTGGAAGCATATATTTTTTTTTCTTTTTCAGGAAGTTTACTTGAATCAGCCGGTAAATTTTTTGATGGGGTGATGCCAAATATGTAATCAGCTGTAATACCTTTTTGCAATAACTCAAAACGCACAATTGAATCCAACAACAATGTATCAATAATTGGATTATGATCATTATAAATATTAACACTTACCAGCTCATCAAAAATATCTTTTACCATATTATTTTTATGCGAAAGCCATCTGTTGCGCGTATCAGTCGAATCGAATTGTTGAATTGAAAAAGGACCATCATTTTCAATGCGTCGATCAAAATTACTCGAAGCAGAATCGCTGGAATAATTTTTTTGACGGATCTTTTTAACCATCACACCATTAGAATCAGCTGTGTATTCTTCGTAAATTTTTACATTTTCTTTATTTCTCTGCAATAAATATTTTTGCTTATCATTTATTGCATTAGAAATTAATTTAGTGTTTCCCTTCAATGAATCCTGCGGACTAAACCAACGGATACCTTGCTTACGAAAATTGAATTTTTTGGTGATCTTCGCCGCAGTCATTTGTTTTTCCATTCGCAAAACAACATTATTCAAGGCTTCATTAACATTTTGTTCGAATCGTTCTTCGCCAAGAGTAATTGCATTGTTCACCCAATATATCTGTATAGCAATTAAGCCTATCAACGCAAGGCTTGCCATTACTGTGATTATACGGATGTTACTTTTGTTCATGATAGAGGATATTCTTACTGCAAAAATAAGCTATTCTGCTGAAGGGAAATGGACTTAACATATTTTAACCAAATACAACGTCATCGCTAGTCCCTGTTTTCGGTACGAAGCGATCTTATTTATACGTTTTATTATTATTCTATGCTGCGATTGCTTCGCTCGTGCCTCTCTCGCAATAAACTCTAAAAGAGCTACGAAACATTTAGATGTTTATCCTAGCAATGTTTTCTCCACAGCTTTCAAAATAGCAAATGCTTTTTCGGTTGTTGCAGCTTCTGCATAATTACGCAATACAGGCTCGGTACCTGATGCACGTATCATCATCCATTCATCATTATCAAAGAAATATTTCCAACCGTCAATTGTTTCCACACGTTTTACTTTATATGGGCCAAAAGAATCATATTTATTGTTCTTGCAATTTTCTACAATTTTAGTTTTCACCTCTTCCTTTAAGTGCATATCACTGCGCTCAAATTTAAATTCTCCAACTATCCTATAAACATCCTGTATCAATTCATCCAATGTTTTTCCTGATTTTACCATGTATTCCCAAATGGTCAACCCCACCCAGATCCCATCACGCTCAGGGATATGACCTTTGATGGCTATCCCTCCACTCTCTTCGCCACCAAGCAATACGTCTTCAGAGATCATAATTGCAGCGATATATTTAAAACCAATTTTTGTCACTTGATATTCCAAGCCATAATGCTCACACATTTTCTTTACACGTGGAGTTACCGAAAAGGCGTTCACCACTTTACCTGTCATCTTTTTTTCTTTTACCAAATAGGAGATGAGCAATAAAATAATATGGTGTGAATCCACAAAATTTCCTTTGCTATTGTAAAGCCCTATCCTATCAGCATCTCCATCGGTTACTAAACCGCAATCAATATCTCCACTCTCAGAGATCAAAGAAGAAAACTCCAATAAATTTTTATGAATAGGTTCAGGGGCTTGTCCATCAAAACCAGGATTATAATCACAATGTAAGAAAGTGATGTCGGGTAATAATCTGCGCATAACATTTTGTCCTGCACCATACATCGCATCATAGGCAAAATTCATGGAAGTATTCCTAAGAGCCTTCATGTCAAAATTTTTCTCCACATGATCCACATACATTGTTTCCAGATCAATATACTCGATCAATCCTTTTTTCTCAAAATCACTAATGGAAAGATTTTCAACATCTACTAAATTTGTATCAGGAATATGATCTTCTATCTCCTGAACTTTTTCCGGCAATAAGGGTCCGCCAAAATCGCCTTTTAATTTATAACCGTTATATGAAGGAGGGTTATGAGAAGCAGTAATAATAACTCCTAATGAAGCTTTTTTATTTTTAGTTCCCAATGATATCATTGGTGTGGAAACAAAATCTTTCGCGAGAAATACTTTAATACCGGCATTCGCAAATACTTTAGCGACTGTTTCAGCAAACAATTCGCCAGCAAACCGACAATCATGGCCAACTACAACGCTTGGGTTATCAAAATTTTTCTTTAACCATTCCGCAGTTGAAATAGTAACACGTGCCACATTATCCACTGTAAAATCTTTCGCGATAATAGCTCTCCAGCCATCGGTACCAAATTTAATTTTTGTCATAATAATTTATTTATAATAGAACGCAGATGACGCTGATTGTTATGATCTAATATGATTAAAAAATATTTTTTTATGGTTTGTAATATCTGCGGTTATCGTATTTATCTGCGTTATCAGCGTTCCATTTTTTTGTTAAGTAATTTTCAATTCCACCATTTTTAATGCAGTAACTGCGGCTTCGTCTCCTTTATTTCCATGCTTCCCACCTGCTCTCTCTTTCGCTTGTTCCAGGTTATTGGTGGTAAGCACACCAAATATTACGGGCTTGTTGTATTTCAAACTTACGTTGATAATACCATGAGCCACGGCATCGCAAATAAAATCAAAATGACGGGTTTCTCCTTGTATCACACATCCTAAACATATTACAGCATCAATACTTTTATCTTCACATAAAAACTGTGCGCCCAAGATCAATTCAAAACTTCCGGGAACATATTTTACAAGTATATTATTCTTTGAAACACCATTTTTTAATAATGTTTTAACTGCACCATCCCGCAAAGCTCCTGTAATATTGATATTCCATTCAGCCGTGACAATACCTATCCGCATTTTTTTTCCTGTTGGAATGGTCGTATGATCAAAATCGGATAAATTTTTTAATGATGATGACATATTGAGTTACGAATTTAATGAATTACAGATTAGCAAAAAAGTGATTAAAAACAAAAGGTGATCTTTCACAAAATCACCTTCGCTCAAACTTATAATTTATAACTTATAAGTTACCTAAAGCCTTTGCGCAACCTATATATTTCTCCATCTCCTTACCTTCCATTGTTTCTGAAAATTCATTTTTAATGCGTTCATACAATTTAACTGCATCAGGATAATTACCTTTATCTTCATTGGCCATAGCCGCTTTTTTCAAATAAATGGGTGTAGTAAAATTGTTAGTGCTTTGTTCAGCTGCTTTTAAGTAAAAAGTAATGGCCTCATTTGTTTTACCTAATTCCATATTTGCATCGCCAATAGCGCCGGTAGCAATAGGGGCAAGCATTTGATCTTTGCTATCAAATTTTTCCAAATGAGTGATAGCATCTTCATACTGACCTTTTTTCAACAGGCAAATCCCTAAGTAATATTCAGCCAGGTTGCCTGATGGAGTAACACTATAATCCTCAACAATCTGTGTAAAACCTACAGCCACACCATCACCATTCATCGCTTTGTTTAATGAATCTTTCTCAAAATATTGCTCTGCTTTAAACATTGCTGCACGTGCAGAAGTTTCTTCACCGGCTACATACCAATATTTATAAGCAAAGTATCCTCCTACCAATACTACTATAACGCCTAAGATGATTATTAAGCTTTGTTTATTCTGCTCAATGTATGCTTCCGTTTTACTAAACGCCTCTTCAACGTCAACAATTGGTTCGTCTATTATTTCCTGTGCCATGTTTCTTTTTATAATTTAATGGATTGCAAAAATAAGTTTTTTTTGCAATATCTATAATTAAATTATAAAATATGCTTTTTGAGCTTCCTTTTTCGGTAGCTTTACACAAAGAAGCTTCACCCCTGCCTCTCCAAAGGAAAGGGGACAACAGGGCGACACAAGGCAAATTTCAACGTAATTTTGTAATGCATTTAAAGAAGTTGTCCATCCTCAATTTTAAGAACTATCCCGAAGCCGAATTGGAATTCAGTAGCCATGTAAACTGCTTTACAGGTAATAATGGTGAAGGAAAAACCAATGTATTGGACGCTATTCATTATTTATCATTTTGCAAAAGCTTTTTTAACCCGATTGACAGCCAGAATATTTTACATGAAGCCCCATTTTTCCTGATCCAAGGTCTTTTTGATACGGGTGATAAAGAGGAAGAAGTATATTGCGGACAAAAACGCAATCAAAAAAAGCAATTCAAACGTAATAAAAAAGAATATCAGCGTCTTGCCGAGCATATTGGCTTGTTTCCATTGGTAATGATCTCTCCTGCCGATTCGGAACTGATTACAGAAGGCAGCGAAAGTCGCAGAAAATTCATTGACAGCGTTATTGCTCAATTTGACAGGGAATATTTAGAAAATTTAATTCAGTATAATAAAGTGCTCTCGCAACGCAATGCATTACTTAAACAAATCGCCGACATTGGTAAATTTGACAAGGATTCATTGGAAGTATGGGATGTACAGCTTATTGATTACGGAAAAAAAGTATTCGAAAAACGTAAACAATTCATCGATAATTTTATTCCCATCTTTCAAAAATATTATGAACTGATCTCAGGCGGACGTGAGCAAGTGGGCATCCAGTATGTATCTCATTTGAATGATGCAGCTTTCGCAGATGTATTGGCAAAGGCTCTTAATCGCGATAAAGTGATGGAATATACTACTGTAGGTATCCACAAAGATGATCTTGAATTTACTATTAATGGCCACCCTTTAAAAAAGTTCGCTTCACAAGGACAACAGAAATCATTTTTGATCGCATTAAAATTAGCACAATTTGATTTTATAAAAAATATAAAACACGTTACTCCTATTCTATTACTGGATGATATTTATGATAAGCTAGACGACCTTCGTGTAAAGCAATTGATGGAACTAGTAAGCAGTGATCATTTCGGACAGTTATTCATTACCGATACACATCCGCAACGCATCGTTGAGCTGTTTAAAACTACTGATGCGAATTTTAAAGTGTTTAAGATCGATAATGGAAACGCGTTGGAAATTATAAATGAAGAATTAAAAATTAAGAATTAGTACTAAGTCATAACACATAACTTATAACTCATAACTCACAACTTATAACTCTAAATGTCAAGACACAACGAACATAGCTTAAAAGAAGCAATAGATAATTTATTAAAGGTATATAAACTGGATGATAAAATGGCGGAGAAGCGATTGATCAGTTCATGGAATAGTGTGATGGGTGCAATGATTGCAAAACATACCAAAGATCTTTCTATTAGAAATAAACAATTATTCGTAACATTGGACTCATCAGCATTACGAAATGAACTTTCAATGGCTAAAACAAAAATCATTAAATTGCTGAATGATGAAGCCGGGCAGGAAGTTATTACGGAAGTTATTTTGAAGTAGGATACAACACTCATTCTCGACTCCGCTCGAATTGACAACGCG
>JBBSPS010000236.1:0-5771 GCA_038258655.1 Bacteroidia bacterium | reverse complement strand
GCTGGCCAGTTTTAAACTGCTCTAAGGCTTTCTTTTTGAGTGCCTCATACTCTTCGTTCTTTTCTTTCATGGTTCTGTGGTTATTTAAAGTTAAGTTTTATTCTTATTCTTTAAATAGCACAGTTCATTTTACACCCTCTTCCATTTAGCTATGTAAGGATTGTAGTTACATTCTTCTTTATGTTCCCACATTCCATCTGCATTTTGATGGGGAGTTCTACTGTCTGTACACATATAACGAAATTCACAATCGTTACAGACTTTTGTTCCATCTTTTTTAACAAACCATAATTTTTGAAATTCAGAAGTGGATATTACATCTAATATTTTATCCGTTTTAACATTTCCAAATATTTTATCCTGTGATGTACAGTTTTTTATATTTCCATTTACATCAATTGAAATTTTACGATTAAAATAAGTGTTATGTTGTTGAGCTTCTGTAAATAATTCTACTGATATGTTGAAATATGCTGTGTTATTATTATTTTGGCAGTCATTTGGAGAGTTTATTTTTTGTTGAGTGTATGCTACGTTACCCATTGAATAATTTTCAGTATCATTTGTAATCTCGTTTAAAGAGGAAGAATGAAAAATAATTGCTTTTACTCTTTTATGTTTTTTTATAAATTGCTTTATGTCTTGTTCTTGTTCGTTTTCATTAAACTGTGTAATTATTTCAAAGGATAAATAAGAACTATTGATAAATCCACTTAATAAATCATCGTAAAATTTTATTTGTTTAATGCAATATGCTCTGATTTGTATGTGTTTGCAACCTAATTCTTCTAATTGCTTTAATACACTTTCAATATCATATTTACTGTTAAAATCAATATCAATATCAATTATAGCGTTAGTAATTTGTGCGGGATAATCCCATTCCTTGTTTAGTTGTGAAAAATTATCCGCTAATAGTGGTGTAATCCAAAACGAAAATTCCTTTGCGTTCAAAAAATGCAAGTATTCATCTATAATAGAATGAAACTCTTCAGAATAAGTTGCCTTTATATTTTCTGTTGTTGTATTTTCTGCTACTGCAATAAAATCAACCATTGAGTTAGGTATAAACTCATACGATTTTCGATTCAAATCGTAAATAATTCCGCGCTTATAACCTTGCACAGCAATGCAATTAGCGAACATTTTAAATTTTTGATTATTCATAATAATAACTCATATCAATAGTTGTAGAAATTGGTTTGTAAAATGTACGCGGTACATAATGTGTAGTATTATGAATAATGGAAACAACATCATTTGAATTTTCATTTGTTTTGTTATTATCAACTATTGTATATTTCCAATACATGGAAATAAGAGGAAGTAAATTTTTATTTTCTTCCATTACTGATTTTAAATCTTCGAGCATTATTATAATTTATTGTTATTTTGTTTATTTTGAAAGTATTGTAATTGTTACCGCCCTGTTTTGCTTGCTATCTTCATCCGTTTTTGGGTTAGGTACAATCATTTTATCGCTTGGGACTATTTCCATCCGTTCCGTTGAAATACCTCTATGTTGTAGATCTGCCTTAAAATTCCTAACTCTCCATACAGGCAAAGTAACCAAAGTATTTGGACTATTGGGGCTACCACTTCCCCATATTTTTTTCTCATCTTCGGGAGTATGAATCTCTACCCGAATTTTCATTGTTGGATTTTTTTTCATAAGCACACCCAATAAATAAAGCGGAGGCCATTCTTCATATAATTGAAACACTTCTAAACCATATTTATAATATGTTAATGTGTAAGTCCCCCCCACTTTTAACCCTGCCATTGTTTTGTCAATAGTTAATATATTTTCATTGGACTTTAAAAGCTTGCTACTGATATAGGAGGACTCAGGAAAGTAAGAGGGATTATAATAGATCACACTGTAAAAAGCATTCTCTTTAACTGTTGCTGTAAAGTTATATTTCCCTGTTTTTGCGTCTGAATTTGTTTTTGCGATAGTATTATTTTTTTCATCCGTTACTGTAATTTCCATAGCGATAGGCTGTTTAGCAAAATTTACGACTGTCCCTTTTATATTTATTTGTACCATGTAACTGAAATAGATAGTATGCCCTTTGCCGTTGGGGTAAACATTATCTAATACCAACATATATTTTTCATCTTTTTTTACTTGTATGGAATGGGAATAATTATCTCCTTGTCCTTTTTCTGAAAAATTGTTTTTAACTGCTGATGATAAGCCTGTTGCACCGTTTGTATTCGCGTTATTTCGTGAAAGATTGCTACGCACAGGCATAACTTTCATATTTATTATATCAGTGCAAAAGGCGCTATCATTAACTTTATAAAGTAAGAAGTCATAATCATTGGTACTATCTTTTGACACAATATCAAACACTAATTCGCCATCATGTTCTATATTTAACAAGTACCACGCTGTATTATGTTCCTGTTCAAATGCGTTTTTATCATTTTTGCTTTTTGCTTTTATTTCCATGCTGCTGCCAAAACCAATAGGCGATTTAGTTAAACCGTATTTAATACTTTTTGAGATGTTAATTGTAACAGCAGTTTTACAATCACAGCTCGTATTAGCTAAAGCATTTGTTAATTGAGGCTTAGTTGATTTAACTGTATTGCTTTTTTGAGAAAATACAGTTAATACAAAAAGGGAAAAAATTAACAGAAGAAGTTCTTTTTTACTCATGGATTTTATTGCAATATTTTTTTGACGGCGTTTTAATAAAATTTAATTCTAAAATAAGAGGCAATCACTTTATCAATAGTATAATTACAACTATCTGAAATCCAACCAAACTGACCAACAGGGTTTACTTCTAAGAATATATAATCTAATTGAGGTGATACGATTAAATCAATAGATCCGGATTTCATTTCAATGGCATTCATGAACTTCACCAGTTTTTGTTCAATATCCACAGGTAACTGATATGGAACTATTCTATTGGGACGTTCTTCATTATAATTTCTAAAATCTATTTTTGTTTTCTCGTCCTGTTGTGAAAATATAGCTGCTGAATAACATTTTCCATCTATATAAAAAATACGTATTTCAAAAAGTTTTTCGAGATATTTCTGAATAAGGCTTGGAGCAAATGTTTCAGCTATATTATTTATATCTTCTTCTTTTATTAGTTCTGTTCCACAACCACCGCTCAGTTTCCTGTCCAATAAAAAGCCATTATAATTAATCCCTTTAGTAATACATTTTCCATGTTTATGTAGGAATTGAATTAATTCTTCTTTGGTATTAACAATAGTAGTAGGGGGAATAAGTAAACCAGTTTGTTTCGCTATTTGCAGGTTAACTATTTTTATGGTGTCATTCTCATACCATGAGCCAATGCTTTTAACACTCTGTAAATTGTGATATAAAAAATCAATAACATCATTTTGGTTATCATTAATGCATCTTTGGAGTTCATCAATAACTTGGTAATTAGCAGGTGAAAAATTTGGGGAGATTGTAAGACTTTTATTAATTGATAATGCTCCCCTGCGATACCAAAACTGGCTAATGCTATCGGATGAGATAGAAACTGGCAGAGGGTTAAAATTTTCTGTTATAGTTAGGTTCCACTTAACTCCTTCATCGGATAAATAGATATTTTTTAAATTAATAGAAGAATTGCCGTTTACCCTTTTATAATATACGGAAAAATAATTAAGCCAGTTAACAACATCATTAGTAGAAACATCGCTTTCATCAGACAATATAAGCAGCATCTTTTATTTTTTCGATTTAGCTTTTTCTTTCATTTTTTTATACGCTTCGGGCAATGCTCCGTGTTGAACTTTTGCCCATTCTTCGAGCGTCATTAACCCTAATTCAGCCCTGCGTTTATCAACATTCTCCATGTCCTCAATGGGATTTAGGTCAGGAGAATAATTTTTTTCTCCCTGGTCAATAAGATTATATTCCCCGTATATCTGAGTGCTTTTTTTCTCCACGTATATCCTTTGTCTGTCATACCAATAAACATAAAACTGAGGTGATATTTTGCCTTCTAATATTCCGCGCCTGAATATACTATCATAAAATGGAACATATTTTTGGTTGTCTCCATACAAATGCAACATTAAAAAGCATTCAGGACTTGCGCCTTTTTCAATCACAAGTTGTTTTAGCTTAATAAAATTAATCGAATCCGTAATTTCCATTAGTTTGTTAAATTCGTTTCGTAGTATTCTATTAAAAAAATTAGTTCTTACGGCTTGGTCAGTTGCTTCTAAATTTTTAAGTTCAATGTATGTATCAATCTCATTAATTTTGGTACGCCAATATTCTGATCTTAATTTAGGATAATCCTTAAAAAATAGATCGGCATTTTTTTTTGAAAAATTATCGTTTATGCCTAAATATGCTACATTACTTCCTTTCACAACGGCTTTTCTAAATGCTTCCAAGGAATTTAAAGTATCGCTTGTTGCTAATAAGGATTCTGCATATTCTTCCAAAGCCAAATTATCAGGTAAATATTGATTTCCATACTTGAAAGCTTCCTTATAATTGGAGCAAGCCTCCTGATATTTTTTTTCAGCGGCAAATAATCTCGCTTTATTGTAATATGATCGGTATTTATAATAATCATAATTAGTTTTGGAGCTTGCGGTAGTTATAACTAAAAATATAAGAGCATTACAGATTAAAATATTTTTCATGGTCAATTATTTATGTGTTTAAAAAATTGAAAAATTAAAAGAACTCCAAAAATAGTAATATCTTTGGAGTCTTTTAATTTTTCGATTTCGATTTTTCTTTCATTTTTTTATACGCTTCGGGTAATGCTCCGTCATGAATTTTTGCCCAATCTTCAAGTGGCATTAAACCTAATTCGGCTCTGCGTTTATCCACATTTTCAATGTCCTCAATGGGATTTAAATCAGGAGAATAATTAACCTGACCACAATCATAGAGATCAAATTCTCCGTAAATCTGAGTTGTTGCGGCTTTAGTATATATTCGTTGAAAATCGTACCATCCGGCATATTCTTCCGGTGATATTCTGCCTTCAAAAATATATCGTTTTAAAATAGAAGCATAAAATGTAAGATTTTCTCCTTGAACATGGAACATTAAATTACCATTAGGATTAACGCCTTTTTCAGTTACCAGTTGTTTTAATTGGAAAAAATTTACTGAATCCGTAATATCAACTAACTGGTTAAATGTGTTCTTGGGTATTTTATTAAAAAAATTAGTTCTCACAGCCTGATCTATTGCGTCTAATTTTCCCATTTCAATGATATTATCCATATCATCAATCTTGGTTTTCCAATATTCTGATCTCAATTTGGGATACTCCTTTTTAAATAAGGCTTCATTTTTTTTTGAAAAATTATCGGCAATACCCATATATGCTATATTACTTCCTTTCACAACTGCTTTTTTTAATGTTTCCAAGGCAGCTAAGGTATCGCCCGTTGCTAATAAAGATTTCGCGTAATCTTCTAAATTCAAGTGACTGGGTAAATATTGGTTGCCATACTTGAAAGCTTCATTATAATTAGAGCAAGCCTCTGGGTATTTTTTTTCAGCATTGGCTAACACTGCTTTGTTATAATATGATCGGTATTTATAATAATCGTAATTAGTTTGGGAGCTTGCGGTAGTTATAACTAAAAATATAAGAGCAGTGCAGATTAAATTATTTTTCATATGTATTTTATTTGGTTTTTTATAGTCAATAGTTTTCCATCTTGTATTTAAAACAGGTTAAGAATTGTAAATTTTCATATTCGTGCTTAGGCTTAGTATTACTACGTTTGCTTTGCTACAAGTGTTTGTG
>JBBSPS010000235.1:0-5792 GCA_038258655.1 Bacteroidia bacterium | reverse complement strand
TCAGCTTAAATGTAATATGTTAGTGCATTCCGAAGGTTATCATAAATACAATCTAACAAAAAGTGTATAGTAGTTTACCATATTTTTTTAAAGATAAATAGGAATATTATACTATAATTTATTTTATTTATACTGCTGCAAATATCAGTATGATATTAGCAATGGAGTTCCATCGTTTCGGAAATAAGTTACATGATTCCAACTTTTCTTAATTAGGATGTTTTTACTACACCTATTTTATAATCTAGTTTTCTTTGCTATTTCGGGGATAATGAAATAACTGCATTTGTGAATGATAACTGCATAAGGCATTTGGAAAATTACTGAGTAATTGGTGTTACAATAAAGCAAAAGTAAATAATTGCAAAACAATATTGTTAGAGCTTATGTTGAAAATGAAAAGGCGTACCGTTTTTATAAACGGGAAGGATTTATAAAAAGAGGGTATCATTTTTTGAAGAGGATATGAATTATGATTAACTAAATGTATGTATTTAGCATCAAAAATTAGTAAATAGCCATCCCTATTTTAATTCCCCAAGTATTAATATTACTGTATTGTGAAATAAAATTTTGACTTACTATTTGGTCTAGGGATACACTATTAAAAGTAGCATTTTTAAAAGTCAATTTTTCATAATAAAAGCTAATGACGATGAATTTATAAAGGTCTTTCAGTTTTGACTTTTCGGCCACAATTCTTTCCGAATTATAAAATCTATATGGTTTAAAGCTTAATTCAACAGAATAAGAATTATTTAATTGCAAGTATATATAACTTCCATCATCTCTTGACAGATGTTTTTTGGTATAATCACCAAAAATTGGGAATATTCTGTTACCTTTTTTGACTTCGATTAAAAATCCTCCATATTTTAGAGGAAATGGAGAAAATGAAATACCAAAATTCTCGAAGGCATTTCCATGAATCCCAGCACCCTGAGAATTATTAATTGCGTCTCTTAATGTTTGTGCCCGTGAAGAATCTTTCTCGTTGCCATAAGTTGAAATAAAATTTGAATTAAAATCATCAATAAAACTTTGTGATAAATTTTGTTTTGTGAATCCTGAAAATTGTTTTAAGTCATAGCAAATTCCAAAAATAATTTGCCTTGTAAAAAATCTTGCTAAAATTAAACCCACAGTTAAATGCATCCCTTTCGCACTAAAAGCAGTACTTCTAGGTATATATAAAAATCTATAACTAATATTCATTATAGACGCTTTAGTATTATTATCAGCGAAAAATAAATACTTCATGTATTTATTTTTTGTTAAGAACGGTGCATTATAAGTACTATCCTTATCTTGAGCATTAAGCTTTAAATTAATTAAGAAAAGAAAAAAAAATATTGAAATTTTAATTTTGTCAACATATTCCAAATTATTTGCGATAAATCATAAAGAGACGCTATATTTTGTGTATAAATTTCCTCTGCGTTTCTCTGCGAGAAAACTCCGTACCTCTGCGATTATTTTTCTAAAAACCCTTCAGTTTCCTATCTCTTCTTTGGGAGTTTGTAACCTATTTGTGTACGCGGTTTTAGCTTTTCCTTCTTCTCTAATAATTCATCCAGATATTGAAAAACAAGTTCAATGTTTTTGCCATGATTATCCACTTTCTTTTTTATATACTCAATTTCCAAACGCAATTCCGTATTAGTTAAGAGCATTTTGCGTAATGCTACAAAAGCTCTCATAATAGCAATATTCATTTCTTTTGCTCTTTTACTTTTCAATACACTTGATAACATTGCTACTCCTGTTTCTGTAAAAGCAAAGGGATTTGAGCCTCCTAAGTATTGTTTGGAAGGTATCACATTCTGTGATACCACTATTTCTACTTCTTTATCTGTTAGAATAAACATAAAATCTTTAGGGAACAAATCCATATTTCTACGAACAGCCTGTTTTAGAGCTCTGGTTTCTACTCCATAAATTTCGGCAAGATGAACATCCAACATTACTTTTTCTTCACGCAATACAAAAATTTTACTGATGACTTTTTCTTGAGGGATTAGTAATGCTATTTCCTTCTTTGCCATAATACTATTCATCTTTATAAGGTATCACAAGTTGTGACACCTTTTGTAAATACTAAAACCCCTTCACCACTTTCCTCACAATCGCTATACATTCCATCAATTGATCTTGGGTAATTATTAATGGAGGAGCAAAACGAATAATATCACCATGCGTTGGTTTTGCTAATAAGCCATTTTTTGCTAGCTCCAAACACAAATCCCAAGCGTCTTTTCCGTTATGTTCATTGATCACCATGGCGCAAAATAATCCTTTTCCACGAACGAGTTTTATCAATTCCGAATTTTCCGATTGAATTTTTTTTAATTCATTTAATAAAATTTTTCCTAAACGTTCGGAGTTTTCAGAAAGTTTTTCTTCTTTTAAAACAGTTAATGCAGCAATGCCCACTTTGCAAGCCAATGGATTTCCGCCATAAGTAGAACCATGTTCGCCCGGTTTGATGCACAACATAATTTCATCATCAGCTAAAACTGCAGAAACAGGATATGTTCCACCTGAAAGTGCTTTTCCTAAAATTAAAACATCCGGATGAATGCCTTCGTGATCGCAAGCTAAAAGTTTACCAGTGCGTCCCAAGCCTGATTGGATCTCATCAGCAATAAATAAAACATTATTTGCTTTACATAACTCATAACATTTTTTTAGGTAGCCTTCATCCGGTACAATTACGCCTGCTTCACCTTGTATTGGCTCAATTAAGAAGGCTGCAATATTTTTATCTTTTAATGCTTCTGACAAAGTTGCTACATTGTTGTATTCTACGCTGATTATTCCGGGAGTAAAAGGTCCAAAACCATTTCTCGCATCGGGATCATTGCTCGCTGAAACAACAGTAATGGTACGGCCATGAAAATTATTTTTGCAGACAATTATTTTTGCTTCATTATCAGCGATCTTCTTTTTCTTATAACCCCATTTACGCGCTAATTTTAAAGCCGTTTCAACAGCTTCAGCACCAGTGTTCATAGGCAATACTTTATCATATCCAAAATAGGAAGTGATAAAATTTTCATATTCACCTAATAAGTCATTATAAAAAGCACGGGAAGTAAGCGTTAATTTTTGTGCCTGCGCAGTTAGTGCAGCAACAATTTTTGGATGACAATGGCCCTGGTTAACAGCACTGTATGCAGCCAGAAAATCAAAATATTGTTTGCCATCAACATCCCAAACAAATACACCTTCACCTCGCTCCAACACCACAGGCAAAGGATGGTAATTGTGCGCCCCGTATTTATCTTCCTGTTCAATTGCTTTTTTTGTGCTGATTTTATTGGTCATAGCGGTTTTCATAGTAAAAATATTTTAATATACGAATTTAAGGAATTTATTCCATGGGGTAACAAATGCTGGTAAACAAACGTCTTCATTATTCCAAAGGCTTTTACTAATTTTGGGATTATGAGGAATAATAAGAAACCATTGCCAATACTCGAAAATGTAAGTGTAATAGATGCAAGTTCCGATGGGCAAGCAGTAGGACGCGTAGATGATTTTGTGGTATTCATTAAAGATGCAGTTCCTGGTGATATTGTGGATGTACAACTTACCCGTAAAAAAAACAAGTTCCGCGAAGGGAAAGCAATTGTTATTCATCAGTATTCCGATAAACGAGTAGCAGCAGTTTGCAAACATTTTGGGGTCTGTGGTGGTTGTAAATGGCAAAATATGAATTATGAATGGCAATTATTTTACAAACAAAAACAAGTAAGTGATGCACTTACCCGTCTTGCTAAAATTGAACTTCCCGAAATTCAAAAGATCATTCCTTCAAAAAAAATATATCACTACCGGAATAAATTAGAGTTTACGTTTTCAAATAAAAAGTGGCTTACGTTGGAACAAATAAATGATAAAGAGCTTTCCTTTGGAGAAGGGTTGGGTGAGATCTCTCGCAATGCCCTTGGTTTTCATATTCCCGGCATGTTTGATAAAATACTTGATATTGACGAATGTCATTTACAGGAAGAACCTTCGAATGCTATCCGCAATGAAATAAAAAAATATGCTTTAGAAAACAATTTGACTTTTTTTGATCTGCGCGAACAAATTGGTTTGTTGCGCAACATCATTATCCGCAGTACATCCACAGGCGAATGGATGCTGATCGTTTCTTTTCATTATGACGACAAAGAAGCGATCGAAAAATTATTGAATCATATTGCAGATAAATTTCCACAAATTACCTCTCTTCACTATGTGATCAATTCCAAGCGGAATGATACGATCAGCGATTTGGAGATTAAGTTGTTTAAAGGCAATGACAGTATTTATGAAAACATGGAGGGGTTGAAATTTAAGATCAGCCCAAAAAGTTTTTATCAAACTAATTCAGAACAAGCGTATGAATTATATAAAGTTACAAGAAATTTTGCTGCGATAAAAGATACAGATATTGTTTATGATCTATACACGGGAACAGGAACGATAGCAAACTTCGTAGCGCACCAGGCGAAAAAAGTTGTGGGAATAGAATATGTTCCCGCCGCAATTGAAGATGCAAAAATAAATTCGCATATCAATAATATTAACAACACTGTTTTTTATGCAGGTGATATGAAAGATGTTTTAAATAATGGTTTTATAAATGAAAATGGAACGCCGGATATCATCATTACTGATCCTCCACGCGTTGGAATGCATGATGATGTTACAAAAAAAATAGTAGAAATAGCACCCGATCGGATTGTGTATGTGAGTTGTAATCCGGCAACGCAAGCACGAGACTTGCAAATGCTGGATGAAAAATATAAAGTTGTAAAAGTACAACCTATGGATATGTTTCCACAGACGCATCACGTAGAGAATGTTGTATTGTTGAAGAGAAAATAACGACATTGCGAGGAACGAAGCAGTCCCTGCTTGAATGAGATTGCTTCGTTCCTCGCAATGTCGTTGTAACAAAAATTACTAATAAGATAATAAACGAATGTCATTCAAAAAAATAAAAAGCTTATTTTTTTTATTTTTAGTTTTAAGCTTTTCGCTTAAAGCTCAAGAAACTATTATCACCGGCCGTGTTACCGAATTGGCCATTAACAGTGGTATCCCATTCGTAAACATTTATTTTAAAGGAACATTGATCGGAACAGTTACTGATTTTGAAGGAATTTATTCCATCAAAACCAGTATGCCAAAAGATTCTATTTACGTTTCCCTTATCGGGTATAAATCAAAAGCAAAACCTGTTCAAAAAGGAAAAACACAAATCATCAATTTTCAATTAAGTCCGGAAGTATTGAATTTACATACTGTTGAAATACACCCGGGAATTAATCCGGCCTTACGAATAATTAAAAACGCGATGGATAACAAAGCGAAATATAACCGTGATAATTTGAACTCGGTGCAATATGTTAGTTATACAAAACAAGAGGCAGATGTAGATAATGTAACTGATCGTATGCGGAGGCGCAACTTTTTTAAACCACTCACTGCTATGTGGGATAAGCTTGATAGTGCAGCAGGAGAAGACGGAAGAGCCAATTTGCCGGTAATGATGAGTGAAGTAACTTCAGAAATTTACGTGTATAAAGAAGGGGAGAAAAAACGAGAGAATGTAAATGCAGTAAAAATAAAATTTGTGGGAATGAAGGATGGGAGCGCTGTTTCACAACTTACCGGAACTGATTTTCAAAGTTATAATTTCTGTAATAATAATGTAGCCATACAAGGCAAAGATTTTCTTTCACCCATTGCTGATAATGCAATATTGTTTTATAATTATTATTTAATAGACAGTGTAT
>JBBSPS010000234.1:0-5813 GCA_038258655.1 Bacteroidia bacterium | reverse complement strand
CATCACATCGTAATCGCTTGCAAAAGCTGGATCTCGAAAAGGATGTTCGTTATTGCTTAACACCTAATCAATCAACAGTGATTCCTGTAATGGAAGGTAAGTATTTAGTTAAAATAATTTAATTCTGCCCGGCTAAAAAAGCATCTCTCTTCACAAAAAAATTTAATGCTTAACAATTATTTTTTCGGTGTAAACCGAATGTTCTGTTTCGATCTTTAATAGATAGATCCCATTAGCTAAGCTACTTGTATTAATGGGCATTGAAAAATTAGTTGAGGTATTTCGGAACTCCTCTTTATTAAGCAGCTCACCTATTATATTGTACACGGAAACACTGATATTTCTAGTAGTGCTTGTAATAGTGAGGTTTGTGATACTATTTGAAGGATTTGGATAAACATTCCATTCAAAATTGTTTTTATTATTTATGGTTTGAACATTTGTTATAAAAACACTTTCACCGACATTTGATAATCCGGAGCTATCCGTTTTTATAAGATAAATATCATCTAATTTATTAAATCCATTGGTAGTTCCACAAATGATGGCACCTTTATCAGCCGTATTTTCAACAGAATTAGCGGTTTCCGTTTCGGCACTTCCAAATGTAGTAGAGTTGTAGAATGACCAATCAGCATTCGCTATAAAAAAATAAATATCGCCTTTTCCTAAACCCCAACTATCCGTTATACCTGCCATTACTATTTTTCCATCTGACCGTTCAGTGATGGACTGAATATTATCATTCGCCGTATTTCCTATTGTCAATACTCCCAAGTCTCGAACCCCTAAAGCGTCTATATATATTAGGATTCCATCAGAATTACCACTTCCAAAACTCTTTGTTTCTCCCCCAACAGTATAGCCGCCTACCGCGTTTTCCAATACATCATTTCCATAATCCAACAGTGAGCCTCCAAACTTATTTGTCCAAAGTGTATCACCAATAGCATTTGTTTTAACAGTATAAAAATCGCCATTCACATCGCCCATGCTTTTTGTGCAACCAGTTAAAATATATCCACCGTCTGAACTTTGAATAACCGACTTGGCAACATCTTCATTTGTACCTCCATATGTTTTGGTCCAAAGAGTGTCTCCTGCTGAGTTTGTTTTTATCAAATAATAGTCTTCATTCCCTTTCCCATAGCTGTATGTTCCTCCACAAATAATATACCCTCCATCCAACGTTTGTTCTACACAATTAGCAAACTCCCAATCACTTCCTCCATAAGTATGTGTCCATTGAACAACACCAAATGAATCCGTTTTAACGAGATAAACATCATACCCGCCGGCACCATAACTATTCGTATATCCTGCTAAAATATATCCTTTATCTGTTGTCTGTTTTACACAAGTTGCTTTATCAATGTTAATACCTCCGTATGTTTCATGCCATAAGGGCACGCCTAAAAAATCCGTTTTCACTAAATAGAAATCAGCTATACCATTTCCGAAACTTGTTGTAGAGCCACCCACACTATAACCTTTGTCAACAGTTTGTTGTGCCGACATGCCAACATCATAACCGTTGTTACCAATTACTTTTCTGAACTTCACTAATTGAGCACTACTTGTAGTGCATACAATGGTGAACAGTATAAAAGAGAATACATTTTTTATTTTATTCATTTGTTTATGTAGTAATTGCTTTTCTGATCTTTATCAAATCATTCATCAATTTTTCAAAAAAATCAAGGTGTAACATATTAGCTCCATCTGACTTTGCTTTTGCAGGATTAGGATGTGTTTCCAAAAATATCCCGTCAGCGCCTACTGCAATAGCCGCCTTTGCAATAGTTCCGATAAGTTCGGGTTTACCTCCTGTAACACCACTGGTTTGATTTGGTTGTTGTAAGGAGTGCGTAATATCCATTATTACCGGTACATTATTTTTTTGCATTTCAGGAATACTTCTGTAATCAACCACTAAATCCTGGTAACCTAAAAATGTACCTCGTTCAGTAAGCATTATATTTGTATTTCCTGACTCACGCACTTTATCCACAGCAAACTTCATTGATTCAGCTGATAAAAATTGTCCTTTTTTGATGTTCACATGTTTTCCTGTTTCTGCGGCAGCGATTAAAAGGTCTGTTTGTCTACAAAGGAATGCAGGTATTTGCAATACATCCACATACTGCGCTGCTAAAGCAGCTTCTTCATGCGCATGAATATCAGTAACCGTAGGGATATTAAAATGTTTTCCCACTTTCGCGATTATCTCCAATCCTTTTTCATCTCCAATACCGGTATATGAATCTAACCGTGACCGGTTCGCTTTGCGATAAGATGCTTTAAAAATATATGGAATACCTAATTTATCAGTAACCGCTTTTACTTTTTCAGCAATTTCAAAACAGATTTCTTCGCTTTCAACAACACAAGGTCCAGCGATCAAAAAGAAATTATTTTTGTCTAAATATTTTAGATTTGTAATGTTTTTTAGTGACATACTTCCTTAATTGATATTAAAATGATTATTCGACACACACATCGGCTCTCTTTGAGAGAGGGGAAAAGTGGTGAAGTATTATTTAAAATTCTTGGCTAACGAAATATATGCCCCCTGCCCTACTGTCTTTTTAGGAAGAATAAATCCTTCAATATTATTACTTCCGGCAGAGACCATAAACCCTTTACCCAAATTAGCGAATACACCTACACCATAATTAAAATTACCATAACCTCCATAGCCGAAGGTAGCTGAAAACATCACTTTTTTACTGACATAAAAATTCCCTTTCATGTATGCCAATAATTTATAGTTAGCGTTAAATACATATCGTATTCCTTCAATCAAATGAAAATGGTTATTGAATTGTGTTTCGATACTTAAATTAAATGTTGCAGGTAACGTTACTGAAAACGATTCCTTTTTAAATGGCGCTATAGCACTGGTAATACTATCTTGTGAGGTTTTTGCAAATGTAGAGTTTTGCAAGTCATAAATACTTTTTACTGTAAATCCTTGGTAATGAAAAAGAGAATCATGATTTAAATACATGGATTGTTTATTGAAATGTATTGTCCCAATATCCGCAACAGAAATACGTAAAACAGAAGTACCAAAACGATTTTTAAAAGGTGCTTCAAAATACACATCAACACTTGCTCCGTAGCCATTAAATGCGCCATAACCTTTGTGTGCCGTATCTGACTGCGCTGCCTGCAACGACGTATTAAAATCAATGTATTGCCCATCTTCACTTGTAAATAATTCAGCTTTTTTTGCCAAAACAGATGCATACTGTTCTCCTTTTAAAAATGAAACGCCAATTCCCCATCGGGCTTCGTTATCAAACTTAGAAGAAAACAAACCAATCTGAACTTGCTGATAACGCAATAAATTTAAATTAAAATCACTAAGATTGGCTGTTTTGCCTGCAAATTGAGCATTACCATAAAATCCTACTTTATAAAAATCTTTTGAAAAGCGGGAATCAAAATGTTCTCTATCTCTTACACTAAAAAAAATACTTAGGTTTTTTCTATGGCATATAGAATCCGGCATAAATGCTACATAAATACCAAAATTAATATCTGCACCAATTCTATTAGTATTTCTTATGCGGCTTAAAACCTCATCTTTAATGTCACCATTTATATACCCGCCTTTATAAAATTTAGAAATAAACTGATTGGTCAACGCATTTGAATTTATACCGTAGTCGGCAGTTGTCCCTACTCGTATTTTAGCGGAGTCCGGAAATTCAGGAGCATAAATAATTCCAATTTGGGCAAAAGCTCTAAAAGAAACAGATACTATAAGTAATAATATGATAAAATTTTTCTTCAAGTATTCCTAAATTTAATGCAGGTGGACAGTATAATTAAAATCGCCCACTAACCTTACATCGATAGCATAATCACTATATATCTTTATGTATTGCGGTTGAGCGCTGGTATTGAATTTTACTGTAAGAATTACTTTTTTAGTAGTGTATAATAAATTCATTTTCGTTTCACTTATAGTAGCAACAACTTTTGTAAGCTTTTTCCCAATTGCATGAAGGCTTGCATTAATAGGAGCGGCATCAATGGTATTAGCAAATCCTAATACAGAATCGACAATTACATTTTTATCATTTAATAAATAAAATTGTAATGCTGCATCAAATGGAAAGCCATTGTTTGCGAATAAGGTAACTGTACCACCATGAACATTTTGTGTGCCCTTACTACTCGATATATTTAAAGCCAACGTATCCGCTAAGGTTAAATTAGTTGCTACCAATGAAAGTGGGATTTCCATATCAATACTAGCTTTTAGTAGTTTATCAGAATAAATAAAATCATTAGAGCCGGATATATTCCCTAAAGGATTAGTATTGATCTGTATGCTGTAACCAAACCTATCAGGCAAATTTTCGATCATTGATTTGATATTTGAATTAACCGTTGTTAAAGGGAAATTCGCATACGTTGGATAAACAATGCCAGCACTTTCGGAAGCACGATTAATATTAATTGGTGAACCGATAATAGTATTAACTAAATTAACAGTGTTTCCTGTACGTGAGTTGATTGAACTTAAATTATTTATATACACTCGTGCATCCAAGCCAATCGGATTTTCTATTTTAAAATTAAATTTAACATCTTCCAATTTGATTGTACCTCCTACTATGCGATTAAATAAAGTAAACTTTGTTTGCGCAGGTCCGATATTAAACGTGTTCTGTCCAAAATATCCTTTGGCATAATAGGGTAACATATTATAAAACGTATTGTCAATAATTAAACTATCATTGGGATTAACGAGCACAGTATCTGCTGCTGCCACACTTATAGATGCTGTAAGTGATGTAAAAATTGTATTTATTTTATTACGGCTAATACCTGTCAGATCAAATGTATACCCTGAAAGATCGAATGTTTGACTATACACTCCTTGCGTATTACCAATTCTGGGAGGAACAATTACATTAATAGAAAAGGGAACTCCATTAAGTGTTGCACAAGGAATACCGTATACAAAAACGGTCGATTCACGTACTTTACTTCTAACAGTAAAGTTTACATAACCTGATTTTATTACAACTGTTCTTAGTTGTACACCGGGTAATTGATAGGTAGTTTCAGAAGTACTAGGGAATGGTATATTTTGTCCTGGGTTTAGGGTTATAGGAATAGGTAAACCGTATCCTGTGTGCAATATGGTATCCGGTATTTTAAAAAGCGTATCCATGGATAGTGTGTAGATACTATTTTGATACACAATTTTCATTGAACTGTCTGCATTTGCTTTTAGAACAGAATCCGGCAAAATATTATTAATATCCAAGGATGCATTTACCAAAGGGGCCAGTACTTCCGTATCCCAAAATGCTTTTTCCATTTCCTTCCGGCAGGAAAAAAAGAGAAAAGAGAATAATAAAAAAATTAGAAAAAATGCTTTTCTCATTTTAATGGGCTTATACAGTTTGATACTTACGTTAAAATTAGTAATTAAAATTTACTAAAATTAAAAAAAACCTTAATATACTCTTAGTTTAATATACATAATGGAAAAATTTGAAAGCATTAAAATAAGTTTTAATGAATTTTGATCACCGCGGACCATCAATAAATTGAAAAACAAGCAATGCACAACTATTAAAAGCGATAACAATGAATTAAATTTTTTATTGAAAAATAAAAAGCCGGCAATGCTATACCATTAACGAAAAGAATTAAATGTTTTTTTTTCTTGTAAAAATGATTCGTTACTAAAAAGCAACTGAATTGGCTAAATGATTTGCAAAACTCCAACCTGCAAATTGTTGCAAAATAAAAATGCGCCTCGAGTCTCAAGACGCAATCCCCAT
>JBBSPS010000233.1:0-5817 GCA_038258655.1 Bacteroidia bacterium | reverse complement strand
GGGTGGCGTAGACAATTGGTTTACTCCAAAATTTGACAATACCACCAATATTGCCACTAACCAAAATTATGCTTATCAAACATTAGCCACCAATATGCGCGGTTCTTTTCAGAATGTTCGTAATGGAAATAGTTTTGTTGTTCTGAATAGTGAATTGCGTTTACCTATATTCAAATATTTTTATAAGCGTCCTATACGTTCTGATTTTGTTCAGAATTTCCAAGTGATTACTTTTACTGATTTTGGTACCGCTTGGACAGGCCCTAATCCTTACTCAGATAAAAATTCATTAAACACTACAATAATCGCGCCTCCGGGTAATCCGCTTGAAATTACGTTGACAACGCAACACAATCCGTTTGTAGGTGGTTATGGTTGGGGAGTTCGCAGCCGTTTATTCGGATATTTTATCCGTTTGGACAGAGCATGGGGAGTACAGGATGGTGTAATAATGGCACCGCTTTGGTATTTATCATTGAGCCTCGATTTTTAAAATACTTCTTTATTCTTCATTCATGAAAAACACCAAATTAAATATGGCAACAATTACTATTTTACTTTGTATTGGCTTGATGGCAGGTATATTGAGCGGATTGGTTGGTGTTGGTGGGGGAATTATTATTGTTCCTGCGTTGGTGTACTTTTTAAGTATGAATCAACATGAAGCACAAGGGACTTCCCTAGCTGTACTGCTCCTGCCTGTTGGGATTTTAGCGGTTTATAATTATTATAAATCAGGATATGTAGATATTTCGGCAACATTAATTATTGCGAGTACCTTTTTAGTTGGCGGTTTTATTGGTTCGAAAATTTCAATCGCGATTGATCAAACAACCTTGAAAAAAGTATTTGGTGTAATTCTGCTGTTACTGTCAATAAAAATGATCTTTGCCAAATAGTTTATGGAGGAAATAAAACAAAAGATTCAAACACTTGCAAAACAAGATCTTTCTGAAACTATTGAGATCAGAAGGCATTTACATGCGAATCCTGAGTTATCATTCGAAGAGTTCGATACCTCAAATTATATTGCTTCCAAATTAAAACAATACAATGTTCCGTTTACACAAGGCATTGTTAAAACAGGGATAGTAGCATTGATAGAAGGCAAAAATCCAACAAAAAAAATAATCGCTTTACGTGGAGATATGGATGCATTGCCGATTAACGAGGCAAATGATGTTGTGTATAAATCAAAAAATGAAGGCGTAATGCATGCATGTGGACATGATGTGCATAGCGCTTGCTTGCTTGGTGTTGCGAAAATTTTGAATGAATTAAAAAATGAATTTGAAGGCACAGTAAAATTGATTTTTCAACCCGGTGAAGAAAAATTACCGGGAGGTGCATCCTTAATGATAAAGGAAGGTGTACTTGAAAACCCTCATCCGCAAAGTATTTTCGGACAACATGTATTTCCAAGTATGGAAGCAGGCAAAGTAGGTTTTCGTACAGGGATGTATATGGCAAGTACTGATGAGATCTATATCACTGTAAAAGGAAAAGGCGGACATGCCGCCATGCCGAAGGATTATAATAGCCCTTTATTAATAGCTTCCCAAATTTTATTGGAGCTGGATAAAACATTTATGAAACAAAAACAAAATGCTCCAACCGTATTAGCATTTGGTAAACTAGAGGCTTTGGGTGCAACCAATGTAATTCCGGATGAAGTGAAAATAGAAGGCACGTTCAGGACGATGGATGAAAAATGGAGAGCGGAAGCCCATGTAAAAATGAAAAAAATTGCTGAAGACGTTGCAATAAAAATGGGAGGAACATGTGATTATATAATTGAGAACGGGTATCCGTTTTTAGTGAATGACGAACAGGTTACTAACCATGCACGTGCTGCGGCAGAATCATATCTTGGAAAAGAAAATGTAGAAGAATTGCCATTGCGTATGACAGGGGAAGATTTTGCTTTTTATTCACAACAAGTACCTTCCTGTTTTTATCGTTTAGGAACAGCCAATGCCAGTAAAGGCATTATAAGTGGCGTTCATACTTCCACTTTTGATATTGATGAACATGCGTTGGAGATTGGAACAGGTTTAATGGCCTGGTTAGCGGTGAGTGAGCTTGCAAATTAGTGCTGTGATTTGCTTTTAAAATGTATCTTTTATTTATTCATATACGTTCGAGAATTATATTTTGTAAACAGATCACACAAAATGTATCATACATTTTGTGTGATTTTTTATTTATGCTCCATCCACCGCATCAAAAATTTATCGTAAGTTTCGTAATAAGGGTTTTCAACCGATGAGTTATAAAATACCAATTCTTTTTCCATTAAGGCTTCTATACCTCTTGAAATCATTGACGATGTCCCCAATTTATATTTTGTTATAAATACCTTTGAATGCGCTTTGTATAATTTCCCTTCTTTTGAGATAGCTTGTAATAATTGCCATTGAGCTGTAGTTAATAAATTACGATACTGATAAAATGTGTTTTCATTCAACCTTAATAATTCAATAGCTATGGTTTGTACATCAGTTAACTGAATATTTTTTATTCCCGACGAAAAAAGATAGTTACAAAAAAATTGAGTATAGAAGGTATGACAGCAAGTAAAATCAAGAATAAAATCAACACTTTGTGTGGTAATCTTTCTTTTATTGTTCGCAAAAATTGAGGTAATAAAATCAGAATACGTTTTTTTAGCAATAAATTTTAAATGCACATTGCTACAGCTGGCAAAAAAAGGGCGTTTAGCACTGTTAAAAATTTCGTGCATCATTTTTTGATTGCTGTTACAAAAAATGAAGTGTGTGTTTTTTAATGACTGTATGTGAGTGCGGAGAAGCGCTTCTGTATTTTTTTCGGGATATTCCAGTATTTGTTGAAACTCATCAATGGCAAAAACGATTTTTATGTTTTGCTCATCTAAAAAGGTAAAGAGTTGCTGTATGGTTTTTTCATATATTTTGGATTCCGTCAAATCAAAGCTTAATTCAGGAATTCCAGAAAGCTGATCGAAGCTGATAAGAGGGCGCAAAGATTTAATGCCCGCAATGATTTTTTTACCTATCCCTTTGTTTTCTGGAAAACGATTGTAAATAACCGTTGCCAATTGGTTGGTAAACCCCTTTAAATTGATAGTACCCAATATATCTACATAAATGCAAACAGTTTTCTTGTTTTTGGAGTAACTGTTAAAAACATGATGTATAAGCCCTGTTTTACCAACACGGCGAATAGCAAATAGGGTAGTATTAATATTGTTTGCAATGTTTTTTTTTATAATTGCCGACTCATGTTCCCTGTCGCAAAAATGTGTAGCATCTTTATAACCTGTAACTAAAAATGGATTAAACTCTTTTTTCATAGTACAAATATACAACAAAAAATTAATAATCACACAAAATGTGTCACACATTTTGTGTGATTATTTAAAAAAACATAAATGTACCTTGATTTATTAGTAAGATTATTTAATTGTGGAGTAAAGACATTACATTTGCACAAAAAATTTTAAAAAATGGAAAATAAGGACGACCTTAAAAAATATTTTAATTCTAAAGAATATATTACAACAATAGTAGGTGAGGGAGAGCGTACAGAAAATGTAGCGGATATAACAGGAAAGAAAATAGCGGCACTTATTTCACTTTTAACAGACCCACTAAACAGGGATGTGAAAGAAGAAACCCTGATCACATTAAAAAATGAAAAAGCCGGAGAGGTATTATTAGCTGCTATTGCAAGCCCTAATGCTAAAAAAGTAAGACATGTATTAGTTGCTGCTTGTTGGGAGTCAGAAATAAATTTCAGTAAATATTTACCTTTCTTTATTACACTTTCTCTAGATACTGATTATTTAGTTTCATTGGAATCAATAACAGTTATTGAACAAATGGAAGGCCCTTTTAATGAAGCGGCGGTTAAAGATGGAATTAAAAAAATAAAAGAGCAACAAAAAAATATCGCGAATGAAAGAGTTGTTTTATTCAATGATCTGGTAAATACATTGGAAAATTTTAATCTGAAATAATAGTTATACAACCTACTTTATCGATACGCTACGCTACTCGCAATGACCATAGCGCGTGAGTCACTTCGAGTGCGCTCCGTCTGAAGCGGAGCGCGTATCGAGAAGCGTGCGAAAGCCAATAATATTTTTAATGAAAATTCAAATGGGGTTAAGCTCTCCCTGCAAGTAAAAACAATACTGCCATTCTTACCGCTACGCCATTCTCTACTTGTTCAAGAATAATACTTTGAGAGCTATCGGCTACATCGCTGGTAATTTCGACGCCTCTGTTGATAGGCCCCGGATGCATCACCACAATTTTTTTAGAAAGTGAATCCAGTATTTCTTTGTTGAGTCCAAAAAGCATTGTGTATTCACGTAAGGAAGGGAAGTATTTTATGTCTTGTCGCTCCAACTGTATGCGCAGCATGTTGGCTACATCACACCATTCAAGAGCTTTTCTGAGGTTGTGTTCTACTTTTACATTTAAGCTGCTGATGTATTTTGGCATTAAGGTGGTTGGTCCGCATACCATTACTTCAGCACCTAATTTTTGCAGGCAGAAAATATTTGATAGTGCAACGCGTGAGTGAAGTATGTCACCTATGATGGCGACTTTTTTACCTTTTATACTTCCAAGCTTTTCTTTGATAGAAAAGGCATCCAGCAAAGCTTGTGTAGGATGTTCATGCGCTCCGTCACCTGCATTTATAATTTTTGCATCAATGTGATTGGATAAAAATACTGCTGCTCCGGGATTGGGATGGCGCATCACCACCATATCCACTTTCATTGCTAGGATATTGTTTACTGTGTCGATGAGTGTTTCTCCTTTTTTAACAGAAGATGAAGAGGAAGAGAAATTTATAACGTCAGCGCTAAGGCGTTTCTCGGCTAACTCAAATGAAAGTTTTGTTCGGGTTGAATTTTCAAAAAATAAGTTTGCTATTGTAATGTCTCGTAAGGAAGGGACTTTTTTAATTGAGCGATTGATAACTTCTTTAAAACTTTCGGCGGTGCTTAAAATTAAATTGATATCATCGGCTGTGAGTTCTTTGATACCAAGTAAATGCTTCGTGCTTAGTTTCGTCATTCGTTTTTAATCATTTGATAATAATGTTACTTTATCTGCTCCATCACTTTCTTTCCATTCTACTTTTACATTTTCAGATGCTATGGAATCGATTATTTTACCTATATATTTGGCTTGTATGGGCACATTTCTGCTTAATCTTCTGTCGATCAGTACAAGCAGTTCTACATCATAAGGCCTTCCAAAAGCAAGCATAGCATCCAGTCCGGCACGAATGGTACGCCCTGTGTACAGCACATCATCCACCAATACCACTTTTTTATTTTCAATGATGAAATCGATTTCAGTAGCGTTGGGGATCAATTCTTTTGTGCGAAAATCATCGCGATAGAAGGTGATATCAAGGCTTCCGCATTTGATATCCTTTTTATTTAAAATTTCAGAAAGTTTTTTGTGAATGCGTTTTGCGAGGTAAACACCACGAGGTTGAAGCCCTATTATTACTGTATCGGAAAAATTATTGTGAACTTCAATTAATTGGTAACAAAGCCGAGTAACGGTGATCTCAAACTGTTTACTGTCTAAAATGATCTTAGGCTTCATTATTCAGAGGTCAAATATACAAAAAAAATGCTTTCAAAGAGTATAACAAAAATTATCTTTGCTTAGAAACTGTTTAAATTTTATTCAATAATATTTTTATAGACGCCAAATGAATCATTGCTTCGCTTGTTTCAAGCAGATATTCAAAATCTTTACTCAATCTCCTTTGGTTTTCAAACCAAGCAAAGGTTCTTTCAATAAT
>JBBSPS010000232.1:0-5864 GCA_038258655.1 Bacteroidia bacterium | reverse complement strand
TTTGAATGTATGAAATATGTTCCCGATAAATATATAGGTTGGGATATCGCCATTTCACCTAATGGTCCAATACTTATAGAGGGTAATGGCTCCCCAGTTTTGGTGGAACATCCTTTTGGATTTAAAGAAAGTGCTACAGGACAGCAAATAATAAAAGAATTATATTCCAAATGAGCAGGCTAAACATCTTTTTAAAAGACAAAAACAAAAAAGGTTTTTTCAAACTTCTTTATGAGCTCGCCCATTTTTCATGGGTTAAGAAAGAACTTCCTCAGGTCTATATAGGAAAACGGCTCTACAGAAAAGAAATTGAAAACTATCTAGATTATTTGAGCAGTAAGGAAATAGACAAGATCACCAATTCAAAAACGCTTCATGAGCCGTTATATTCCGGTATTCTAAGGAATAAATTGTTCTTTGCCTATCATTTGGATCATCTTCATATTTCTACGCCTGAATTGTTAGGATATAACTTTGCCAATTTTTTTGTACTTAATGGAATAAAAACGAACATTTTAAATACAGAAACTGCATATTCCTTTTTTAAAAACTTCCTCGAGGTAAATAATTTACAGTCCATTTTTATAAAGCCGTTAGACGATAATGGTGGAAAAGGTTGTCATTTATTGACAATGGACAACCTAAAGAAAAAACTGGAGGAACAGGGTGTTTCATTACTAAACGGAAATTTTATTTATCAAAAAGTTGTAAATCAACATGCTGCCATAAATCAAATATACAGCCATAGCATCAACACTATACGCTTTACAACTTTTATGGATATCCAAGGAAAAACACATATCTTGTCTGCTATGATGCGTTTTGGAAATAATGGAAGTGTAGTTGATAATTCAAGCTCTGGAGGTTTTTATGTGAATGTTGATTTAGAAAACGGCCAGTTAAAAGGAAAAGGTAACCAGGCAATGAAACATGGTGGTAATATTTTTGAAACTCATCCTGAAACGGGATTTAAATTAAACGGTTTCAAAATTCCATATTATGACGAGGCATGTATTCTTATTGAACAGGTAAATCAAAGCATTCCTGAACGTATTGTAGGTTGGGACATTGCAATCGCTACAAATGGACCCGTACTCATTGAAGGTAATGATAATAATTCATGGTTTGGTGTGGACATTGCCCACGGCGGATTGCTAAAAAATCCATTGTTGAAGGAAATATTAGAGGAAGCATAAGATGTTGACGGTTATTATTATATTTGATTGATACTGATAGTAGATTTAAAAAACTGTCCCTGGTTTAGAGAAAGCAAAAAATAAGCACTGAAACAATTTTATGAAAATACTTTATTTTTTATACCTTTTAAAATCCACCGAATATCCAAAATTTTGGGAATATGTTTCATTTGTATCACAGCAAAAGAAACAATCTAAAGGCCAAACTTTATATAAGGTACTTCGGAGCTTTGCAAAACACAATACTGCCTTTCTCGATTATTTTTATCTTGAATTCTATAATAAATCCGATGAGGAAGTTAACAACTATGCCAGTACGTTACTTATGCATAAATTTCATAAAGAGCTCAATGGTAAAGATTTTATTAAATATTTTAGAAATAAAAAACTCTTCTACCAGCGGTTCGCCAGTTATATTAAACACGCTTATTTTATACCGGAAGACAAGACTGTAGAAGATTTTAAAAATTGGTTGCAAGAAAAATATCCGCAGGCAATAATGGCGAAAAAAAGTAGTGGTCAAGCGGGACTGGGAATAGAAAAATTTATTATAACGAAGCAGGATGATCAATATTTTGTGGGTGATAGAAACTTGGAACAATTTTTTGTTTATGCAAAGAAACAGGGATATGATCTTTTAGACACCTATATAAAACAGCATCCCGCAATTCAAGCAATCTCACCAGATGCGCTTAGTACCATTCGTGTAATAAGCGTTTTAAGCCCTCAGGGAACTGTAACTATATTGGCAGCTATGATTCGCATGAGCACTGGTAGTTTTGTAGATAATTTTCACAAAGGAGGTGTTTCGGCGGCAGTAGATCTAGAAACCGGTAAACTTTTAGCCCCTATGCTTTTTCAAAACCCGCAGAAATCTAGAACTTTGACAGCTCATCCTGTTACCGGCAAAGAAGTGATAGGTTTTATAATTCCATTTTGGGATCAAGTGTTACCTATGATCGAACAAGCGGCCCTAGTTGTGCCTCAAGTAAAAACTGTAGGCTGGGATGTTATTATAACCGCCCAGGGTCCATCATTATTAGAGGGAAATGACAACTGGGATAAAACCCATTATGAGAAAGTAAAGAATCATGGTTTAAAAAACCAAATCGATACTTTTCTAGCTGAAAATAAAAATTAGTAAAAACGATTATATTAGCTATTTGAGAACTAAATTGCTAATATCGAAATTTGGAATAGTTGCATGATAAAAAATTAATTATTATTGAGGTTTGTTAAGAATATTAAGTAATTATCTTTATTCTTGTTTTGATTCTATAATACATGAGAATTGACATCCTTGACATGCAAAAACAAATAAAAATATAACAGATCAACTTTCAACTAAAATGAAAAAATGTGTCATTGTAGGAGCTGGAACTTATGGTCAGGTCTACGTAAAATATTTAAGCGAAGTTTATGATGTGCAGGGATTTTTTGACAGTAATCCAAGTTTACATAATACTGTCATAAATGGGTATCCTGTTTTAGGGTGTGTAAGTGAAATTCCTGTCTATATGGATACGCACCAGGACACAGCCATTTTTGTTCCTTTGGGAGATAACAAACGCCGTGTGCAATTATTGCAATTATTTGAAAAAAACGGCTACGACCTACCTTCTTTTATTCATAAAACTGTGCATTTGCACGATAACGTTATCGTGGGCAAATCCGTGTATATACTACCTTCTTCTAATGTTATGCCCTATACCGTTATAGGAGATTACACCATGATCAGTATGGGAGTTAATATTGCACATCACGTTGCAATTTCGGAGGGATGCTTTTTTTCTCAAGGCTGTAATATAGGAGCATCTATAAATATTTCCAAAAAAGTTTATTTTGGGATGGCTGCCGCAGTAATGACAGGGGTTGAATCTATAGGAAAAGGTGCACTTATAGGCGTGGGAGCTGTAGTTATACGTAATGTTCCACCAAAAGCAGTAATAGTTGGCAACCCCGGAAAAGTGCTTAAATACACATCTGATAAACGGTTGAAAACCAAATAAAAAAGGCTAAGCATTACGCCTAACCTTAAATTATATAAAATAAATATCTTTTTATTGCCCTTCACCGGCCTGTTTTTTGGCTTCTTCTTTCATCTGTTGATTAGGAACGATTGCAAGCGTTACTCTTCTGTTCTTAGAACGTCCTTCTGAAGTAGTGTTGTCATACTTGGGCTGCTCTTCACCATACCATTGCGTAGTAAAACGTCCTGCGGAAAGACCCTGTTGTCCTAAATATTCTGTGACAGCCTCAGCCCTATTTTTGGAAAGCGTCATGTTATAATTTGCCGCGCCAGTATTATCAGTATGACCAACAACCAAAATATTGGTTTGTGGATATTCCTTCATAACCGTAGCAAGACCATTGAGTGTTTCTTCCGAAGTGTTGTTGATATTGTATTTTTCGGTGGCAAAATATACTCCACTGTTTTCATCAAAGTTTACTACGATGCCGTCATCTATACGCTCCACTTCAGCACCTGGGATTTCTTCCTCGATGCGTTTTGCTTGCTTATCCATTTTATTACCAAGAATATTACCCGCTGCACCACCAACGACGCCACCTATAATTGCTCCCAGTTCGCCATTGCCGCCGCCACCAACATTATTACCAATGACCGCCCCCAATATTGCTCCACCGGCAGATCCAATGACAGTTCCTTTTTGCTGACTATTTGCATTTTTTACTGCCTCGCAGCCAGTCATTAGAATCATTGCCAATGCAAATGGCAGTATTTTTTTAGCTATTTTCATCATGTTGTAATGTTATAAAATTATTAATCTGAGATTTTAGTAAAATTCATAAAGATTGTAAAAGGTTTTCCGTCAACTTGAAGGGTTTGTGTAAACCGCAAAGAATCATCAGAAAGATAATCAAGTGAAAGCCTATACCCTTTATTATTCATGGTAGACTTCATTTTTTCATCTGTAGGTTTTAGCAAGATATCATAGCTTGTCGCATTTTTAATATCTGGAATTGTCCAGACAAAATAACGTTTGCCATAAGAACAATCAGTTCCTGTAATTTCATAATTCCCAAAATTATTATTAGGTATAAAACGCCAAGTGCTGCCTACAAAACATTCTGAGGACGCATCGTCAAACAATGTTACGTCATAAACTCCATTGGCTTCGCCATAATTGATATTATCTAAATTCCATGTGCCTTTAAGTGTCTTTTTGGATTCCTTTACCACTTTACTTGGGCCGCAGGAAATAATTACCATCGCCGCCAGCATTAAAAAAAGTGCTTTTCTCATTTGTTTTGGATTGAGGTGAAACTGAAAATTGTTTATTTGAATAATCTAGAAAGAAGACTTATCAAGAATAGTACTATAAAAATAAAAAAGAGAATTTTAGCAATATCTTCTGCGCCAGATGCGATTCCGCCAAAACCGAAGATGGCTGCGATTATTGCTACTATTACAAATATAAGTGTCCAGCGAAGCATATATATAAATTTTGGTTAGTAATGCTAAAATATTAGGAGCGATGAAATTTAATGTAATTGTTAATAGTGTTTAACTTCAAAATGTTAAAAAAAGTTAAGTAAATGCTTTAAAAATACCAATTTCTATGTCTTTTCATCCGTTTTTAATCATTTTCAGCCGTTTTTTACAGTTATAAATGTTTTTGGACGTTTTCTTGCGGGTTGGGCTTTCCTTCGCATTCTTTTTGTTCGTGCCTCACAAAAAGGCTTCCTCTCGGCAGGGACAGATTGGTCCACTGCAATCCCTAACGCAAATTTTAGTTTTTTATAAATAGTTCCGATTTATATCCAAATTAAGTCATTTTTTGACTGTTCTAGGTGGCTTTCTTGGCATTTTTCTGCCAGATTAAAGACAAATGGATGTAGTGACGAAATAGGATATTGGAAAGCGATAACGATCAAAACTAATATATAGGACTTAAAATGAATTTAAATCTTTATGTTTATCCTTTTAGGCTTCTAAACACGACTTGGGATTAGACTTAAAAGAAAATGTTCCTAATCTCAAAATAATTGATTGTCAATATCTTAAATGCTATCGATTTTTAAACTTCCTTTTCCACAGGCCCTAAAAGGAAAGAAGTCGAAAATAGTTTTGGTTACCTTCAGAGTTAGGGTAGAATAGGACGATTTCAGATAAAAATGGCAATCTTGATTAAAAAAAACCGTTTTTATCTGCGAGTTAAATGGATAAACTTAAAAATAGAAATATACTTAATTCATAGGTCTATGTCTTATTCGACGATATGGTACTTTAACGTAATAACACTGAATTATTAATAAGCCGCCAATGCCTCTACCTCTTCTTTTAATTTATTTTTAACCAGATAATTATCTTCCAGATTTTTAGCAAATGGAATGGGCGTGTCCAAACTTGCAAGACGTTTTACTGGTGCATCCAGATATTGAAAACATTCTTCACCAATTCGCGCGGCGAGATCTGATATAAAACTGCCGGTCAGATTATCTTCGGTGAGCAAAATAACCTTTCCGGTTTTTAGAACGGTTTTTTTCACCGCATCCCAATCGAGCGGCACCAATGTACGTAAATCAAGAAGCTCAATGGAAATCAATGGCAATTGCGCAATGACCTCAAGCGCCCAGTGCACGGGTGCACCATACGTGATAATGCTCAGCTGACTTCCGACATTCAAAATCGCTGCTTTTCCCAGC
>JBBSPS010000231.1:0-5866 GCA_038258655.1 Bacteroidia bacterium | reverse complement strand
CCCCCGTCTTTCGACGAGGGCTTTATTTATAATTCATAACTTATAATTTATAACTTTAAGATCCACACGCTTCACAATCATCCTTGTTATCAATTGAACAAGAAATTTGTGCTGCTTTTTCTGCTTCTAATATTGCTTGGCGTTCAGCACTTATTTGTTGTTGGCGTTCCAAAACTAATATGTCTTCATTGCCTAATACTTCAGGAGCTTCTTTTGCAGCAGCAGTATCAGCAGTAAATTTAATTGCATCAGCAGCAGCTTTGGTACGCAAGTAATACATACCGGTTTTTAATCCTGCTTTCCAACCATAAAAATGCATGCTTGATAATTTCGCAAAGTTGGCATCCTGTACAAACAGGTTTAATGATTGTGATTGGCAAATGTATGCACCACGGTCGGCAGCCATATTGATAATTACTTTTTGAGAAATTTCCCAAACGGTTTTGTACAATGCTTTGATGTTATCAGGTATCTCTTTTATTCCTTGTACCGAACCATTGGCTACAATAATCTTATTTTTCAAACCATCATTCCAGATTCCTAATTTCACTAAGTCCTTCAATAAATGTTTATTCACAATCACAAACTCCCCTGACAATACGCGTCTCGAATAAATATTGGATGTGTATGGTTCAAAACATTCGTTATTTCCTAAAATTTGTGAAGTGCTTGCAGTAGGCATTGGGGCTAACAATAAGGAGTTACGTGCACCGTGTTTCTTCACCTCTTCTTTAAGAATATCCCATTCCCAACGTTTAGAAGGTGTTACACTCCACATATCGAATTGGAAAATCCCTTTTGATATTGGCGAACCTTTAAATGTTTCATAAGGCCCGTCCACTTTCGCAAGATCTTTGGATGCTGTCATGGAAGCATAATAAATGGTCTCATGAATTTCTTTATTCAACTGAATTGCTTCGTGCGAATCAAAAGGGAAACGCATTAAAATGAATGCATCTGCCAACCCTTGCACACCAATACCAATCGGGCGGTGACGCAAATTTGAATTGCGAGCTTCAGCCACGGGGTAATAATTACGGTCGATGATTTTATTCAAATTTTTAGTAATCACATACGTGATATCAAATAATTTTTGATGGTCAAATTTTCCATCTTCTACAAAACGAGGTAAAGCAATGGAAGCCAAATTACAAACAGCAATTTCATCGGGAGAAGTATATTCCAGAATTTCGGTACATAAGTTGGAAGATTTTATGGTACCCAAATTTTGTTGATTGCTTTTTCCATTACAAGCATCTTTGTAAAGCATGTATGGATTGCCTGTTTCAATTTGTGAATCGATGATGGCTGTCCAAAGCTCCCGCGCCTGAATGGTTTTACGTGCTTTGCCTTCTTTTTCGTATTTGGTA
Source organism: Bacteroidia bacterium (assembly GCA_038258655.1). Taxonomy (GTDB): domain Bacteria; phylum Bacteroidota; class Bacteroidia; order 2-12-FULL-35-15; family 2-12-FULL-35-15; genus 2-12-FULL-35-15. The sequence continues at coordinate 4,496 of JBBSPS010000231.1, read as the reverse complement.
TATAATTTTTCAAATTCTTCACCCCAGCAATCCGCTAAGCCTGGTGCTTCATTCGGGCAGAACAATGACCAAGTACTATTTGCTTCTACACGTTTCATGAATAAATCGGGAGTCCACATAGCAGTGAACAAGTCACGTGCACGAGCTTCTTCCTTACCGGTATTCTTTCGAATATCAAGGAATTCAAAAATATCAGCATGCCAAGGCTCTAAGTAAATAGCGAATGACCCTTTACGTTTTCCACCGCCTTGATCTACGTAACGTGCTGTATCATTAAATACACGCAACATTGGGATGATGCCATTGGATGTGCCGTTGGTGCCACGGATATATGATCCGGTAGCGCGGATGTTATGAATGCTTAAGCCGATACCACCTGCACTTTGTGAAATTTTCGCGCAGGATTTTAATGTGTCATAAATACCATCAATGCTATCATCTTTCACAGTTAATAAAAAGCAAGATGACATTTGTGGTTTTGGAGTTCCTGCATTGAACAAGGTTGGTGTAGCATGTGTGAACCAACGCTCGCTCATTAAATTATATGTTTCAATTGCGGAAGCGATATCATCTTTGTGAATACCAACAGCAACGCGCATCACCATGTGTTGAGGGCGCTCCGCAACCTGTCCGTTCATTTTTAATAAGTAAGAACGTTCTAGCGTTTTGAATCCGAAATAATCATAACCGAAATCTCTATCATAGATGATAGTAGAGTCCAGCTCTTGGGCATTTTTTTGAATGATAGCATGTACATCATCAGCGATCAAAGGTGCTTTTTTTCCGGTTTTAGGATCGATATAATAATAAAGCGCTTCCATTGTTTTGGAAAACGATTTATTGGTGTTTTTATGTAAGTTAGAAACAGCTATGCGGGAAGCTAATAGCGCATAGTCAGGATGTTTTGTTGTTAAGGACGCTGCAGTTTCAGAGGCAAGATTGTCCAATTCACTGGTAGTTACCCCTTCATAAATACCTTCGATCACTTTCATAGCAACACTGATAGGTGTTACATGGATAGGATCCAAACCATAGCAAAGTTTTTGAACACGTGCTGTGATCTTGTCGAATTTAACCGACTCGCGGTTACCATCTCTTTTTATTACATACATATATGTTGGGGATTAAGATTTAAGTATTATGATTTAAGTATTAAGTATTATGATTTTCTAGTTTTTTTATTTAAGTACTTCTTTTTATTGCATTGTACTTTTTATTTTTTTTTGTAATCCGAATGTCATGTTCTGAATACCATTTATTTTTTTTATTATTTCATCTAAAGTTTCTTTGTCAAGATATTCAAGCCTATTTGCGATAATCAATTGTGTTTCCAGTTCAAATGCAGAGCCATTAGAAATTCCTAAAAAATGATTGAACTCGCCATTTGAATTTCTTCCTGCACCTTCAGCAATATTTGAAGGAATTGAAATAGCACATCTATTTATTTGCGAAACAAGTCCAAACTTTTCTTCTGATGGAAATTGTTTTGTAATCCCATAAATATCTTCTGCCAAATCCACTGCCTTCTGCCATACCATCAATTCTTTAAATTTATGCATCTCTTTTTTGTCTTAGTACATAATACATTGTACATAATACTTTCTAGAAATCTTCATCAAGCTTGAAAATATTGTCTTCTTTTTTTCCCATCACACCTGATTTTTGATATTCAGCAACACGTTTTTCAAAGAAATTGGTTTTGCCTTGTAAGGAAATTAGTTCCATAAAATCAAATGGGTTTGTAGCGTTGTATGCTTTATCACATCCCAATGCAATCAATAATCGGTCAGCAACAAATTCAATGTACTGGCACATCATATCGGCATTCATTCCAATTAAACGTACAGGCAGCGCATCGGTTACAAATTCTTTTTCAATCATTACAGCATTAGTAATGATTGCGGTTACTTTTTCTTTTGGCAATTGATTATCCAATTGAGAGTATAATAAACAAGCAAAATCGCAATGCAATCCCTCATCACGGGATATCAACTCATTTGAGAAAGTAAGTCCTGGCATTAATCCGCGTTTTTTTAACCAAAAAATGGAGCAGAAACTTCCGGAGAAAAATATTCCTTCCACTGCAGCGAAAGCAATTAATCGTTCTGCGAAAGTTCCTTTACCTATCCATTTTAAAGCCCAATCAGCTTTCTTTCCAACACATGGCAATGTATCTATAGAATGAAAAAGGCGGTCTTTTTCTTTGGGATCTTTAATGTAAGAATCTATTAAAAGGGAATATGTTTCGGAGTGGATGTTTTCCATCATTATCTGAAATCCATAAAAACAACGTGCTTCAGGATATTGCACTTCATTCATGAAGTTAACGGCCAGGTTTTCATTTACGATACCATCGCTAGCAGCAAAAAATGCAAGCACATGTTTGATGAAATGTTTTTCATCATCATTTAATTTATTGTCCCAGTCTTGCAAATCAGGGTTAAGGTCAATTTCTTCCGCGGTCCAAAAACTTGCTTCAGCTTTTTTATACATCTCCCAGATGCTTTGATGTTTTATTGGAAAAAGTACAAATCTGTCTTTATTCTCCTTTAATATAGGTTCTTCCGCCATAAATTTATTCTCGTTTTAAATATTCGTAACACGTACGTTCGCCCCTAATTTTTTTAGTCTCTTTTTAAAATAAAGGGTAAAAGTCCCCCGAAAGCTTAATTTGTGCTTTCTTTTCCTAAAATGATTTAATAAAGTATTGCTTATTGAATTAAGGTGCCACAAATTTTCATAAAAAAAATCCGTATGTCAAGTCTATACAATTAACATTTGGTTGAAGTTATAAACATTACTAATTAACAATGAAATGTTGACAAAATGCCTGATTTGTTTATCAGTACGGCTTTAGGTTAGCTGTAAAATAAATCTGAAAAAAAACTCTAAAAAAATTTGCAGCAACCGAAAAAAAGATTTTTAGAACTACTGATGTTTCAGCGATAATCGGGCTGTAATAGCAATAAACATTATACCTTTAAAAGTACTACTTTTTTAGTTTATCTGCAAGTTCTAATTGCTTGTACCAACCTTCGCCAAATTTACGGATGAGAGGTTCCCGTAAAAATTTATAGACGGGCACATCTAATTTAGCCCCACATTCACAAGCTGGTTTGCAGATCTCCCATTTATGGTAGTTCACCGCTTCATAATCCTTATATTTAGTGATGCGTACAGGATACAAATGACAAGAGATTGGTTTTTTCCATTTTATTTTACCATCATAATACGCCTTTTCTATGGCACATTTAGCAATTTTATCTTCAAAATAAGTGAAGGCACAATGCTTCCCTTTTACCAGCGGTGTAGTATAATCACCATCATCATCGATCACGAAAACACCTTGTTTTTCAATGGCTTTAAGCCCATCCTTTGGTAAATATGGTTTTACTTCATCTAAAATATCTTCCATAATCGCTATCTCTTCCAGGTCCAATGGCGCGCCGGATTCACCCGCTACACAACATTCTCCTTTGCAGGCATTGAGGTCACATACAAATTTTTTTTCCAGCAAATGCTCCGAAATAATCGTATTGTCTATTGCTATCATATTGATACTGTTATTTACATACAAAGATAAGATTAATTGCTCGCGGGTTTCGCTGATTAAACATATCTCCCGTTTTCATGTCATGTATTTTGGTTGGGTAATTTTTTCGAGATATAAAATAAACACCTTTCTTAATAATATCTTCTACTGCATTAAGCACTAAAAATCCTAAATCACGAATACATAAATCGCCTTTTTCAAAAAATGGTAATGCTTTTGGGGAAAGACTTTGATCGTTGTTTGAAAAATTATGAACGTTAAGAAATGAAAAATTGTTTCCGTAAGATTATACATGGCGTGAATTTTTGCTTGCGCTTTTTCTTTATGCTCTTAAAATGTTTCAATACCCTTTTTGCTTTTTTGTTTTGTAATTTGAGGGGTTGATTAAAAATTATTTTTTCAACAACACTTTTTATAAACAGTTCAGTTGTTGGTTGCATATGCGCATTTAATGCTTGTTTACTAACTGTTTCAAGTTCCAATAGGCCAATCTCTGTTGCCTAATCAGTATATGTATTACGTTGTTTGGAAACCATTTTCATAAAACCTATAATTAAACTCTTGGGACTTATCTTGCCCGATTTCCGTTGAATAAGTCCACACAACCTTGCTATTGTGTTGATAGTTTTTGTTGCAAGGTTTCCTAAAATTATATTTTCTTTGTTATCGGAAATTTTCCGACTGAGGCTCTTTGTTTTCATTAGTCGTATTTTGAATTACAAACAGCTTTTTTATTTTATCCCTTTTTCATCCTTGTTGCTTATTATATCTACATTGTGGTGTTAATATCCTATATATTAGATTGACGCGTATGCGCAATACTGAGGACGCAATGAACGTATTGAATCAGTATTATAAGTTATTAATAAATTTAACTTATGTAAAGTCTATTATACAGATAACGAATGAAAAACGAATTTACGAATCTGCGTAAATTGCAGAT
>JBBSPS010000230.1:0-5923 GCA_038258655.1 Bacteroidia bacterium | reverse complement strand
GGTTAGTGCAACAGCACGCCTTTACTTTTTTAAATTTCTGGATTAATAAAGTCGGCTGTTTTCTTTTTCAAAAATTTTATAGAATTGATTGGGGCGGACTTTTTGAGTGAACCCTAATTATTGATAATGCTGTGAAGTCGTACAATAAAATAGTAATTGTAAAATAGATTTTAATAACCCCCTTTGTGCAATATCACAAAGGGGGTTATTAAAATCTATTTTACCAGCCAATACAAATGAGTTGCGATTAAATACTTCTTTGAAATGTGGTATTTATTTGTACCAAATTATTGTAGATAATAAATTATTAAAAGTGATAATCTGGTTATAATAGAATAAATTGTAATTTTTTTTGAGCCACAGAATAGTTGAAATTAAGTTCAAAAATTTGTAAATTTTTATTATATTTGCATATGATTCTTTGAAATATTGCAGGGTGTTCAAATGAAGTAACAAATATAACTCTTTCAAAAAGAACACAAACCCTAAAAGGGTAACAAATTAGGTGCAATTATGTTTTAATTGTTACCAGTTTGTTACTCATCCTATCACGCCACTCCGCAACCATTTGTAGAAATAGGGGACACAGGCAATTTTACCAATTTACTAATAACTAATTTGTATTAATCTAAGAATTGTTATGCCTTTTCCTATGAGCTAGTTTCGTAATTCGCTTAATTCTTTTTTCGTTGATTTAATTCTTCCTTCAAAAATTTAGCAGTATAACTTATTTTATTTTTAGCAACTTCTTCCGGTGTGCCTTCGCAAAGTATTGTTCCTCCTGCATTTCCGCCTTCCAATCCTAAGTCAATAATATGATCCGCCACTTTTATGATGTCCATATTGTGTTCAATTACTAAAACAGTATTACCGCTGTTCACCAATTTATCTAATACTTCCAGCAATATTCGAATGTCTTCGAAATGTAAACCTGTTGTTGGTTCATCTAAGATATAAAAAGTATTTCCTGTATCGCGTTTTGATAATTCGGTAGCTAATTTTACACGCTGTGCTTCACCACCTGATAATGTTGTACTCTGTTGCCCGAGTGTGATATAGCCAAGCCCAACATCGTGCAATGTTTTTATTTTTTGAATGATCGAAGGAATGCTTGAAAAAAATTCTACTGCAATATCAATTGTCATATTCAATACATCACTGATGGATTTTCCTTTGTAACGAATTTCCAATGTTTCTTTATTATATCGTTTGCCATTGCATGTTTCACAGTTTACATACACATCAGGTAAAAAGTTCATTTCAATGGTTCTTAAACCGGCACCCTGACAAGTTTCACAACGACCGCCTTTTACATTGAATGAAACACGCCCAGGTTTATAACCTCGTATCTTTGCTTCCGGAATTTCTGCATATAAATTTCGTATGTCAGCAAATACAGCGGTGTATGTAGCCGGATTGCTTCGTGGTGTGCGTCCGATAGGAGATTGGTCAATATCAATTACTTTATCAATATGTTCCAATCCTTTAACAGATTTATAAGGCATCGGCTTTTTTTCGGAACGATAAAAATGTTTATTCAGAATAGGGTAGAGGGTTTCATTAATTAAGGTTGATTTCCCGCTTCCCGAAACACCCGTCACACAAATTAATTTTCCCAATGGGAATTCTACTGAAACATTTTTTAAATTATTGCCTGTAGCGCCTTGTAATAAAAGAGATTTACCTGTTCCTTTTCTTCGTTGATCCGGAATTTTAATTTCTTTAACTCCGTTAATATAATCAGAAGTGAGTGTATGGAATTTTAAAATTTCTTTTGGCGTCCCTTGCGCGATCACTTTACCACCGTGTATTCCGGCAGCAGGTCCAATATCAATAACATGGTCGGCAGCAAGTATCATTTCTTTGTCATGTTCAACAACAATCACGGAATTACCAATATCTCTTAAATTTTTCAATGCATTGATCAATCGTACATTATCGCGTTGATGCAGACCAATACTCGGCTCATCTAAAATATAAAGTACACCCACTAATTGTGAACCGATTTGTGTTGCTAACCGGATACGTTGTGCTTCACCACCTGAAAGGCTCCTCGAGCTTCTGTTAAGTGAAAGATAATCCAAACCAACATCCAATAAAAATTGAATACGTGTCCTGATCTCTTTTAATACTTCTTTCGCGATGATATTTTGTTTTTCATTAAGGCGCGTTTCAACATTCGCGAACCATTCATTCAATTCAATAATTCCCATCTCTGCTAATTCCGAAATGTTTTTATTATCTATTTTAAAATGAAGTGATTCTTTTTTTAATCGCGTGCCATTACATTTCGGACAAGGGATTTTATTCATAAAACCTTGTATCCATTTTTCGATGGTAGGCGAACTTTGTTCATCGTTTTGCTTCGCTATAAAATTTGCGATGCCTTCAAATGCAATACTATAGCTTGTAGCAGCACTGTCCGTATATTGTTTTATTTTAAATACTTCGTCAGAACCAAACAAAATTGTATTGATGGCTTCATCCGAAATATCTTCAACAGGAGTATCCAAAGTGAAACCATATTTATCGCCAATTGCTTCTAGTTGTTTGAATATCCATGTTGTTTTATGTGCACCGATTGGTGCAATAGCGCCTTTGCGGATGGTTGATTTTTTATTCGGAATAATTTTATTGATATCAATTTCTGAGATCAATCCAAGTCCGTTGCATTTTGGGCAAGCTCCATAAGGTGAATTGAATGAAAATAAATTAGGCTGTGGTTCATCATAGGAAATGCCGGATGTAGGACACATCAAATGACGACTGTAATATTCTACTTTACCATATTCATCCCTTATTTTATCGTCAAAGGGTTGAACCATAATGATGCCTTTGCCTTGTTTCATTGCTAACTGCAATGATTCTGAAATTCGTTGACGTGAATCTGCGTTCACTTCCAACCGATCAATTACAATTTCAATATCATGTACTTTATAACGATCAAGCTGCAAGCGCCTTGTCAACTCAATTACTTCACCATCAATTCGCACACGCAAATAGCCCCATTTTTTTATTTGTTCAAACAGTTCCCGATAATGACCTTTACGTCCTTTTACAATTGGAGCAAGTATCAATACTTTTTGTCCGGTAAATTTTTCGATGATAAGATTTAATATCTGGTCATCAGAATAACGTACCATTTTTTCACTTGTTACATAGGAGTATGCATCTGATGCACGCGCATACAGCAAACGTAAAAAGTCGTATATCTCAGTAATGGTACCAACTGTAGAACGTGGATTTTTATTTACTGTTTTTTGCTCGATAGAAATTACAGGGCTTAATCCTGTTATTTTATCTACATCCGGGCGTTCCATATTGCCAAGGAACTGGCGTGCGTATGCCGAAAAACTTTCTATGTAACGTCTTTGCCCTTCTGCATAAATAGTATCAAAAGCTAGGGAAGATTTTCCACTTCCGCTCAAACCCGTAATAACCACAAGTTGGTTGCGTGGTATGGTAACATCAATGTTTTTTAGGTTGTGTACACGTGCCCCAACAACTTCGAGGTAATCAATTTCAATTATCGTTTCAACAGACATTAATTACAGTTATAAATTATGAGTTATATTTATGAATTCCTGAATTTTTTCAGGCTACCAAAGGTAAGAAACTAACAGGTGGGGAGCAATAGGTAATTTAGGGATTATTGTTAAAGGATGGAGGGTGGTTGATCCAAAATTATGTTAAAAAGATTTGTTTTTGTATTAAATTATTGTCTACATTTGTGATATCAATATGATATCATTTAAATATTACTTACTATGAAAACAGAAAAAATTATAACACCGTTCAATGGCTATTTGGTCGTTGTCATTCTACTAATAACAATAGTGTTAATAGTCTTTGGGTTTAACTCAAACAACAATATATTGGGAATTGTATTACTTCCAATATTTATTTTTATAGTAAAGGGCTTTATTGTTATAAGTCCGAATAACTCAAAAGTCCTGTTATTGTTTGGAGAATATAAAGGAAGCGTTAAACAAAACGGTTTGTTTTGGATAAACCCTTTTTATAACAGAACAAGTTTGTCTTTGCGCGCCAGAAACTTTGAAAGTGAAAAAATTAAAGTTAATGATAAAATGGGAAATCCTATTTTAATTAGTGTCATATTAGTGTGGAAAGTTAAGGATACGTTTAAGTCTACGTTTGAAGTTGATAATTATGAAAACTTTATTAGAATTCAAACGGATTCAGCTGTTAGAAAACTTGCAGGTTCTTTTCCTTATGACCATTTTGAAGATGAGAAAGCCACAGTAACATTAAGCACTAATTTTGATGATGTAAATAAAGCGCTTGAACGCGAAGTTACTGAACGATTAGCAATTGCTGGCATAGAAGTAGTAGAGTCAAGAATAGGATATTTAGCTTATGCCCCTGAAATTGCTCATTCAATGCTACGAAGGCAACAAGCGTCAGCTGTTGTCGCCGCCCGTCATAAAATTGTTGAAGGTGCTGTTGGCATGGTAGAAAGTGCTTTAAAACTATTAGCTGATAAAGAAATTATTGAATTTGATGAAGATAGGAAAGCTGCAATGGTAAGTAATTTAATGGTTGTCCTTTGCGGTGATAGCGAGACAAAACCTGTGATAAATACAGGCACTTTAAATCAATAGAAAGATGTCCGAAAAAAAATCATTTGCATTAAGAATTGATTCGGAAACAATGAAAGCTATTGAAAAATGGGCTGCTGATGAATTTCGTAGTGTCAACGGTCAGATTGAGTGGATGCTTAATAATAGTCTAAAAGACGTGAAAAGACTTAAGGTGAAAACTATCCCCAAAAAATGAAGTACAATTGACACCAATGCTATCTTATTAAACAGTTTTTAAACTACTGGCATAATCGTTTTAATAAATTTTGGTGCTACTCTTTTTTTAGAAGCCTGCTCATAAGCGTATGCAACTTTTAATATTTCACCTTCTTTGTAAGCACTTGCAATAAAAGAAAATCCAACGGGTAAATCATGAACCGTTCCCATGGGAACAGTTATATGTGGATACCCTGCCATTGCAGCCGCCGGACAAAAATAAAATCCTGTATCATAATCACCATTTACTAAATCAATACAACATGCTGTTCCTATACTTATTCCTACAATAGCATCTAATTGATGTTCTTTCATTAGGTCATCAATAATTTTACGTGAGCTGGTGGTTTTCTTTAAAGCATCGGTATATTCTTTACTATCAAGCCCTGTTTTTGTTTCGCAAGCTTCCAACGTTTCCTGTTTAAAATAAGGCATTGCTTTTTCTATATTTTGCTTGTTGAACGCAATAACATCCGAAAGTGATTTAACTTTTGCATTTGCGTTTGAGAGGTAATGATTTACTCCATCTTTAAATTCATATTGCAATACAGCAAGTTCAGCGGAAGCAACCTGGTTAATTTGTTTCATCAATTCAACTTCAATAATTGTTGCGCCTTGTTTTTTCAAAACTTCAATTGCTTCCTGATACAAAGCAACAATACCTTCATGTCCTTTTAAGAAAACTTTTTCAACACCAATTTTTTTTCCTTTCAATCCATTTACATCCAAGAACTTTGTATAATCTTTTTCTATTTTGTCTTTACTTTCATTTGTTACAGCATCTTCAGTATCAACACCTGTTAATGCGCTAAGTAATATGGCGGCATCTTTTACAGTTCTTGTCATCGGACCGGCAGTGTCCTGTGTTTTAGAAATAGGAATAATTCCACTTCGGCTTAATAAGCCTACTGTTGGCTTTATCCCAACGATTCCACAAAATGAAGCAGGCGCAATAACAGAACCATCTGTTTCTGTTCCGATTGCAACAGCGCAAAGATTTGCAGACACAGCAGCGCCAGAGCCTGAACTGGAACCACAGGGATTACGATCTAACACATTCGGATTTTTTGTTTGTCCGCCTCTGCTGCTCCAACCGCTTGTGGATC
>JBBSPS010000229.1:0-5929 GCA_038258655.1 Bacteroidia bacterium | reverse complement strand
AGATTAAATATCAAATAACATGCCCTTTTTGATGTAATTTAATTAGTTTTTAAGCTGAAGTTTTTCTTTTGAATTTATCAAGAACTGTTTCCCTGACACGGACAACTGAATCAATTCTGATTTGTTATTGCCAAAGTATCATAATTCAATAAAATTTTGCCCCAATAAATAACCCCCACAAAATAAAAAATTACCGAATTTGTTTGTCTGCTGTGCAAAGAAGGATTTTATAAAATATATTTGCGGATAGTTTCTAATAAAACTTTTAAATCAAATGGCTTTTCGAGTATTGCAGTTGCGTCTGTTTTTTTACTTATTTCTTTAATATTAGATAAGGCTGAAAACAGGATAACGGGAATGTGCCTGGTTTCCGGTGTTTGATGTATGAGCTTCGCAGCTTTGGCTCCTTCTCCGGGCATCAGAATATCCATTAAAATGATATGAGGTTTTATGATTTTAATATTTTCAATAATATACTCACAATTTGTAACAGTTTCTACGCGATATTCTTCGTGAAGAATCAACTTGCAAACTTCTAAAACAGAATTATCATCATCACAAATCAGTACACACTTTTTAGCAGTCATACATTGAAGTTTTTTTCGAACTAAAATGCAAATTAGATAAAAAACAGGATGTATCAGTAATTATAATTTTATTTGATTTGCAACTTTTGAACGGCTGCCAATATCAAATCCAATTTTCTATTTGAATTTAATTAATTTGCTATGAAAAATCCTTTTGACAAAAAAAAGTGGAATTAATCCGACAATAAATGTCCAAACCAAAAACAAATAATACAGATATAGAACAAAAGCCGCAGAAAAGCCAGCAACTGATCCTGAAACAAACCGAGGAAGCAGGTTTAACTCAATTGAAAAGACGTTCTGCCGGCCTTATGCTGTCGGGAATTACCGCGGGATTGGATATTGGTTTTTCTGTACTTATGATGACGGTAGTGTTAGCTTTGTTTAAAGGTGTTTTTCCTGCACCGGTTGTGAGCTTTTTTGTTTCGATCATGTATCCTTTAGGATTTATTTTTGTTGTTCTGGGAAGATCAGAATTATTTACAGAGCATACTACCCTGGCTGTATTACCAGTATTGCAGGGTTTGGCATCCATAAAAAATTTATTGCGTCTATGGTTAATCGTTTACGTAAGTAATATTTTTGGAGGGCTTTTATTCGCTCTTATACTTTCTTATTTTGGCGGCTCCCTACATTTTTTTAAAGGATGGGCAATTGCAGAAATCAGTAATGATCTGATTGCAAATTCATGGCTAGCTAATTTGCTGAGTGCCGCATTAGCAGGCTGGCTTATGGGGTTACTTGCATGGCTCGTGGCAGCAGCAAGAGAAACGATTAGTCAAATAATTATCATTTTTATTATCACAACATGTATAGGTCTCGCGGGCTTACCACACTGTATTGTAGGAAATATTGAAGTCTCTTCAGGTATGTTTCATGGAGATGTTTCTTTTACGGATTATATTAATTTTCTTGTGCCTGCTACCCTGGGAAATATTATTGGAGGCGTCTTCTTTGTTGGCATTCTCAAATATAGCCATACTGCTTTAAGTGGTAAAGAAGAAGAGATAGATATAGAAAACATATCTGGTAAATAGGATTACCATCACATACAAATGGTCAATTAATTTTTATTGATCTCTTTTGCCTGTACCAGTCTTTGAACCTTTCACATACTTAAAAGAAAAACGTTATTATTTATTCGTTTACTATATTTTAAGTACCGGAATTATAACAGTATTCAATATAAACAACAGGTTCCATCTTTACGAATAAACCTTCATCAACAAGAAATTTAATAGAGGTATGCATTGTTAAAAAGTTTAAAATAATTCAACCGACTGAATCGTGAAGATTTATTTATTTTCTGATTTACCCAAATTTTTACTCTTATTACCTGTTTTTGAAATCATTTTTCTAATCAGTTTGTGTTGTTCCACTTAATTCCTTTTTAGTATTATTTGTTAATGCGATAACTAAAGCAATACCACAGAAAAGCAACGCAACAATTGCACGAACAGTTTCATTTAGTTTAGATACAGCAGGACTTGCAATAACGTCAGGCACATGGAAGAAAAGAAAGAAAAGAAAAAGCATGACCGCTAAAAGAAGTGCAACCGGTTTTATCCAGATTTTAAAAATAATTGCAATGCCTGCACCAATAAGTGCTGTTCCTGCAAAATAGGTCCAAAACAGGGGCATACCAATCCATTTGGGTACCATGGTCGACACAAAATCAGTAAGAATAAAATGAGTGCATCCAAACAGTATAATGAGAATGGAATAAAAAATTCTCCCAGCCGGAATAAGTCTTTCTAACAATGATACCAAGAAATTTTTTCTGCGCCCGCTAAAACTGTTCTCTGAAAACGAGCCAGCCATTACGAATGCACCACCACAATAGGCTAATTCCTCACCGGCCCCAAACCAAACATCCAAACGCGAAACTTTGTCAGGACTAAGGATTAGAATATAAGGTACTTGGAAGGTAATAATAAGTGCAAGAAAAAAAAATCCCAGATAAAGACACATATTTTTTGCACTAACAAATTTAAATTTAAACAACCCTGAAATGATAATTCCTGCGAATAATAAAGCTATTCCTGTAAGCATCGGAAAGACGGTATATTTATGAGCCCATGCAGGAAATGGAGGTAGAATTTCAGGGCGAAAACCCCGGATGATAATTTGATGTATCCCTACAGCAGCGATACCGATGCCATAAAATAAACGACCAATTTTAATAAGTTGTTTCATTAATAATATTAGCATTAGAAAAAATCATCCTGTTGTTTTTGTAAAACGTGTAAGTTAATCATTACAAAGTATGTAACGCAGCTAACAATATTTTGCCCGCTTCATTTACATCTTTGCCAAAAGAAACAATTCCTTCTTCATGGCCCGCCATCACAAATATTTTTTCCGATGCAAGTTTAGTTTCTTTAAACAGTCTTACTATTTCGTTTGCCATTGCCGGAGTGCCATAAGCGACCTCAATATGAGTGGTAGGAATTTTATTTAATAACTTTTTCCATAAGGCAAAATGATGTACGTGAAAAACAGCATTGATGGCGAGCTGGTTTTTATAGATCATTGCATGTGTTAAGGATTCAGAAGAGGCGATAACCGGACCAAAGGCAGTGAGCGTGTTTTCCTTAACACTGTAATTTATAACAGTAGCATAGTGTTCGTTAGTAAGGTGTTTTAACTTACCTGTTCCTGATCCGCTAATAATAAAATCGTCTTTGTACCTGCAACTGATATTTCCATAACCAATACCATCTTTTGTTACACCCAAAAGTTTTAGCTTGTATAATGTGTCGCGCCATTTATTCAATTCCTTTATCAATTCAAAATTGAGAGGAGCCTCTTTTATCCATGTGCAATTGAATTTGATAACACCTTCTTCGTTCATGCTTTTGATGATTTTTCCGGAAACAATTGGAGAATAGCATTTTCATTGGGATTACAAATACCGCGTTCGGTTATCAGCGCTGTAATAAGTCTGGCTTGCGTAACATCAAAACCATAATTAATTGCCTGGCTCCCCGGCGGAGTGATCAGCACTTTTTTTATTTCGTTCTCACAAAAACCATACACATATTTTACTTCATCGGCACTTCTTGTTTCAATCGGAATTTCTTTTAAACCATCGCTGATATTCCAGTCGAAAGTGGACGATGGAAGTGCTATGTAAAAAGGGATATTATTATCCGCTGCTGCAAGCGCTTTTAAATAAGTGCCAATTTTATTTGCGGCATCGCCGGAACGAGTAACTCGGTCTGCACCGGTTATTACAAGATCAATCATTCCATGTTGCATCAAATGTCCGCCTGTATTATCAGCAATTACCGTATGCGGTACACCGTGATTCAATAATTCCCATGCTGTTAATCCTGCACCCTGGTTGCGTGGCCTTGTTTCATCAACCCATACGTGTACGCCGATGCCTCTTTCATAAGCTTCGTAAACAGGCGAGGTTGCAGAACCATAATCAACAAAGGCAAGCCAGCCTGCATTGCAATGGGTAAGAATATTTACGGGAGCGCCGTTTTTCTTTTTTGAAATTGCTTCAATAATTTTTACACCATGCAAACCAATTCTCCTGCAATGCTCAGCATCTTCATCTGCAATGGCCATGGCAGTATCTTTTGCGATCTTTATTTTTTCATCCACCGATTTTCGGGTTGCTATCGCAGTTAATTGCCTGTTTACAGCCCATGAAAGATTTACTGCGGTTGGCCTGGCTTCTGCAATTTCTTTGGCTGATTGATTTAAATTTTCGTCAAAAGATTTTTTTTCAGCAGCGGCTAATGTTGCCAGGTACATTCCATACCCTGCTGTTGCGCCAATAAGCCCCGCGCCTCTTACGTGCATATCCTTTATGGCATGCACTACTTCGCTTACTGTATGCACTTCTTCGATCACAAACTTGTGAGGCAGCATTCGTTGATCAATAATACTTACTACCTGGGGGTCATTTTCATTCAACCACACTGTCCGGAAATGCTTGCCGTTTATATTCATTGTATTGAAATCGTAAATTAAAAGTATGAAATTATTTCATTTGCCGGTATCGTTGTCTAAGTTGTAGTCTAATAAACCTTTCATCAAAGAGAAATCTAATGGGCATTTGCATAGCTATACTGGCCTCCGGATGGAAATGTGTAGTGATTTTGATTTGAGCTGAAGATTTTCGAGTAACTGTTATAATATGCTCGGTCTGCTAAGTTTAAAGAAGAGCAAAAACGAGTGAGAATCACATTTGCTGTAATTCTTATTTTTAGAGGTCCCGAGCGGATTCGAACCGCTGTAGAAGCTTTTGCAGAGCTTTGCCTAAGCCACTCGGCCACAGGACCCTATTTTTTATAAGCGCACAAAAATAGTCATTTTTTACTTAGAACCATTTAATTCAGAAATTGAAATTTCCATTCATTTGTATTGAACTATTTTTGCAAAAAAAATAAACTATTTTTTTTAAAAGATTATAATTATTTAAAAATTTTACTCAATAATGCAGCGTATCGCCGAATCTGAATTGATCATTAATCCACGCGGAGCTATTTATCATCTTGATCTAAGACCCGATGAACTTGCTGAAAATATTATTACAGTCGGCGACCCTGAAAGGGTAAATGAGATAAGTAAGTATTTTGATAAAATCGAAATAGAAAGGAAACACCGCGAATTTGTAACACATACCGGCTATGTGGGTGATAAAAGAATTTCTGTTGTGAGTACAGGTATTGGCCCCGATAATATTGATATTGTACTGAACGAATTGGATGCGTTGGTAAATATTGATTTTGATACAAGAACAATCAATAAAGATTTAAAACATTTGAATATTATCCGCATAGGCACTTCAGGATCTTTGCAGACAGATGTTCCGGTTGACAGTTTTGTTGCAAGCACACACGGGCTGGGAATTGATAACCTGATGAATTTTTACCTGTATGAAAATAATGAAGAAGAAAAACAATTGATTCATTCATTTGTTACGCAAACACAATTGCACAATGGTTTTGGTGATCCCTATATTTCTGCTGCGTCCATGTATTTATTAAAACATTTTGTGGACGGGTATCACCAGGGAATTACAGTAACATGCCCGGGATTTTATGGCCCGCAGGGAAGAATTCTACGCCTCGGAATTTCCAATCCTCATTTAATAGACAGGCTTACTTCATTTGAATTTGGGAAATACCGCATCACTAATTTTGAAATGGAAACTTCTGCCATTTACGGACTTGGCAAGGCGTTGCATCACAATTGTCTTTCTCTTAGCGCTATAATTGCTAATCGTATTCATAAAAATTTCAGCAAAGATGCTACTGGTTTAATCGAAAAATTGATTGTAAAATCTTTGGAAATCATAACACAAAAATTTTAAAATGAAAATT
>JBBSPS010000228.1:0-5944 GCA_038258655.1 Bacteroidia bacterium | reverse complement strand
ATAATATTTTTTCATGTTTGGGTTGTTGTTTGTTTCTCTTTAACCAAAAATAGAATATGAAATACTGAAAAGCAAATTAAAATTCTCATAAATATAATTTCATGTTTTCCAGCTTTCGTTTACCGTTCTACAACTTTAGCTTTGCATTTTTGTCTGTTATTTTTATCTTAAATCGGTGGCAAAACATAAAACCTCGCAGTAAGCTGCGAGGTTTTATTATTGAATAACAACATACACAATTTTTATTCTATACTAATTTTTTTATTCGTGTTTATTCCATTACCGCTAATCTTAACCATATAAATTCCTTTTGGTAAATCGTTTAGATTAAACTGTTTACTGAAATTATAATTTCTATTATTTATATTCAACACTTCAGTATAAATAAGTTGACCCAGTACATTTACTACTTCTAAATTGTAATTGCCGTTATCCGGGAAACTAACATCAAGGGTAAACGCACCATTGTTGGGGTTTGGGTAAACATTAATGAGTGCTTGCTGATTCATTGTATTGTCCACACTTGTTGTTGTACCTGAATATAAATCTGTTTCCCACATGCCTCTTCCTCTGGTAGCACAACGAAGTTTTTTTCCGCTGTTTTGAACTACAATATTGCTCATTTGTGCATTCGGCAATCCTTGGCTAAAGTTGATCCAATCGCTCATGGTTGAATTTCTGTAGAATACACCATAGACCATGGACACATAAACTCCGTCCAAGCTTTTGTCATAAACAATAGATGTAACTGGCATATTTGGTAAGGAACCGCTTACATTTGTCCAGGTTACCCCGTAATCGGTTGATTTAAAAACTTTATTGCCAGCACTCCAATTATTGTGTGAAATCCATATTGTACCCGGTTGTGTTGGGTGAACTGCAAAGCTGGAAATATCAGGACTGGTGTTGCTTGCCAATGTATTAGTACTCCAATTAGTGCCCCCATTTTTTGTGACAAATAATTTTTCGTGGCAATGTTCATATATTATATTTGAATTGGAAGGTGCTATGGCTGCCCCTCTAAGGCTTTGACCTCCGGCTAAATTAGCACCAATATTTGTCCAGGTATTTCCTTTATTTGTTGAGCGCCATACGTCCGCATACATGCCCGTAACAATTACATTTGAATTACTTGCATCTATCGCCAGGGGTTCAACATAGGATCCCGCTGATCCTACTTTATTGGGAATATTACCGCTTATTTGTGCTGCATTTCCCCAATTCGCACTTACTGCACCCCTGAGAATCCCGTCTCCCCAAGCAGTATACACCACATCGGCATCCGTCGGGTCGAATATCATAGCTCCGCAATCACCTCCGTTTGCAGTTCTCCAAGTACCATCTGTTTTGTGTATCCAAGCACCATTGTCCATTCCTGCTGCTCCATATAGAGCAGGATTTACTTGGCTTGTTCCCATGCCGATATAGTGTGAAATAATTAAACCACTTGATCTTTCTTTCCAGGATGCTGTGCCATAAGGGCTTACACTTTCATCAAAAATAGAAAGGCCGCCATCACTAGCGTAATAGAGTTTTTTATCGAGTGGATTTGCTTTTATAGCATTAAAATCTCCATGTATTTCCACTTTTCCTGCACTCCCGCAGCAATAAGCCGTAATGTTTGAACCGAAGGTTGCGCCTAAATCCGTTGATTTATGCACTTCAAAATAGCCTAAGTATATGGTATTGGCATCGGTTGCAGAAAATGAAAGATTACTACAAGTATAGTCACTACATAAATCGGATTTTTTTACCCAATTTAAACCCGAATTGGTGGATACCCATAATGTTTTACTCTGGTTAGATTCCACATGGATCATTGCTACATAAGCCGTATTTACAATTGAGCAGGTGATTGCATCTGTAGAACCTCCTGTAAAAGATTGTACAACATTCCAGGTTAAACCGCCATCCGTTGATCGGTAAAAACTCCCGTTATTGGAAGCGGGCGCTGCATATACAATATTTCCATCACCGGGTTTATAGGCCATATTATTTATTCTTTGTCCTGCTAACACCTTTGTCCAGGTAGCTCCACCGTCTGCTGTTCTATAAATTCCTTGGGTTGAACCATTGCCTAAAAATCCTACCAAAAGAATTTGTGGGTTTACGGGGTTCATCACCAATGCGCTGTATTCTACATTATCAATTAGATTTGATGTTAAACCTGTTGGTTTCCAGGTAGCACCATTGTCGGTAGTTTTATAAACACCCATACTTCTATGCAAATCCCACCCATTTCCTGTGCTGGCATATATTGTATTGGTATTGGTAGGATCCACACAAATTCTACTCACTCTTAGCCAAGGTAAATTATCGCCAACTGGTGTGTAGGAACTTCCTCCATTGGTGGTTTTCCATATTCCTCCATCGGCTCCTATCCAAAATGTATTTACATCTGTTGGATGCAATGCTATACATCTGCTTGCTCCTATTCCCCAGTAGCCACCAATGGCTGTTGTGCGGTTAATGTTTTTCCAATTGGCTGTTGCTCCCATCGCCCGTGTGTCCACGGAGGATTTGTCAAGATAGGCTTGATACTCTTTATGTGCTTCTAAAGGATTAACTAGGCTGCCATCTTCCTTTACAAAAAAACTGCTTTCAAGCTCCCAGCGCTGGTACTCAAAATAGGCACGGTGCATGGGGTCTGTATTACCTTCAAAATCTTCTTTTGATGAACTTCTCTCTTTTTGAATTTCTTCTTTCACCTCTTTAAAATATACATCTGCTCTTTTTTGTGCTTCAAAAAAATTAATTTTTGAATTGTCGTCTGTGCCAAATACTTGTTCTCTCCATTGCTGAGCTGTAGATGGAAGAACCAATAATAAAATGGCTGCTGTTAAAAAATAATATTTTTTCATGGTTAATTTTTTTAAGATTAATGAATAATGATTTATTTAAAGTTGATTGTATGAATATTTTTAAAGCCACAATTCCTATTTTAAAATTTTAGAATTTTTTTATTCCATAATAATTTTTTTAGTGATGTTTGTTTTATCACCGCTCAAATGGATGATATAAACTACTTTTGATAAATCACCAAGGTTTAATTTTTTATTATAATTATAATTTCTATTGTCGATTTCTAATGCTTCACTATAAACAATTTGACCCAACTAAAATTTTATCGGCAGGGTAATGAATCCTACGGCATAGATTTACTTATTAGTTCTGAATAATAATTTTTTGCACTGTATCCAGCTTTTCCCCTTTCAAGTGAATAAAATATATTCCGTTTTGAAATGTTTCAGTACTTAAATTAAATATTGAATTGCCTTTTATTTCCTTTTTCAAGACACTTTTCCCCAATATATCATTCACAAAAAGCTCAATAACTTGTTCGCTTTTCTGTTCTGATAAATCAATTGTAAGAACCCCATCCGTAACAGGATTGGGATATATTTTTATAATACCATTTTCTGAATAACCTTTTATTCCTGTAATATTATCAGGTATTAATTTTAAAACGGTTAAGGAATAAGCAGGGAAAGTATATTGAAAGGTTGAAGACAAGTTGGAAACTGTAGTGGTTTGCGGTATTATCTTGTTAGGTGTATTAATAGAATTTTCATCCTGATCGCTACCTGATTTCATTACCATGGCTGTTCCATTTAATTTAGCAGCTCCAATGCCGTTAATAGCAACTGTAGCATTGCGGCTTGCATTAGTAGTATTTGTGATTTTCACAAACATTTCCTTAGACGCAGAATTCTGTGTAGCACTATAATATAAATATTTTTCTGTACTTATTTTATTTGTCAATACATTATCCAAGTAACAAGATATTTCTCCATCATTTATTTCAATCCGTATATCATACCATTGATTTGCATTTATACTTCCTGGTATCCTTGAAAGCGTTGATTTTGTTCCATTCACCGACCTTTCTATTACATTCGCAGTATTGCCCCATCCTCCTATATTCCACCAGTAAAAATTATTCGGATCCTGATATCCGAAAATTATCAAGAATCCTTCATTACCACTTTGTTTTTTTGCTGTAAGATGATAAACATAACCTGCATGATTAATATTAGCTGCTATTGAATGGCAATCCTGATTAGTAGAGCTTTGTATATATGATCCACTGCTTGCTGCCCAAGTTCCACCGGATGGTGTCCAATTAGAAGTTCCACTAAAATTATCCGAAAACAAAGTACTTGTATCTGATGTAACTGTTACATTTTTAAATTCAGCTTTAGTGGCCCATGTACCCAAGCCAATACGGCCATTAACAGAACAATTGCTTATACAATTATTTTGATCTTTAGCAGGAATAATTACATCTCCTATATTTGTCGCAAACATTTTTTGTGCGTAATATGATGGAGTTCCATAGGACTTTGATGCATTATAATTTATGGCATCAGGATTCCACTGTTTATCATTTACATTTGACAGTAAAGGTGCATAAGAGGACATCAACACAATGTCCGAGTTTTTCTCCATGCCGCTCATAAAAGCCGACTCACCCAATGCCGCATTTAAATTTCCATTACCGCACCCGTCCGTTACTGCATATTCTCCACAATATATCTTAGGCCCTTTACGATCATACGCATCGTAAAGGCTATACTTTTGCTGAAAGAAAGCAGTCGCGTTATAGTAATGCTCATCTATATAATCTGTTTTAGCTGAACTCATCAATGAATTTGCAATACAATTTATTTGCGGATACTTGTTTTTAATAGCATCGTACATTAATTTATATCGTGGTTCGTAATTGCTTTGCATAAGATTATTTTCATTACCAATCTCAATATATTTCAAATTAAAAGGAGTTGCATGCCCGTTGGCTATTCTTTTGGCACCGTATACCGTACTGGCATCTCCATTAGCATATTCAATGGCATCTAATACATCTTGTACCCATATATCCATTTGGTTCAAGGGCACTGTTTCTTTATGTGACAAACCGCAATTGGCAACGTATAATGGCTCTGCGCCTATATCTTCACTGAATTGCAAAAATTCGTGGAATCCCATTCCATCAGTAGTACGATACCCCCAAATGTTGGGATGCCCCGGCCTTGTTTCAATAGGGCCAATGGTTTGTTTCCAGCGAAATGATTCAGCCATCACTTCTCCTTCTATGAAACATCCTCCCGGGAAACGATTAAATTTCGGATGCATATCTGCGATCATCTGAGCAATATCCGGCCTTAGCCCGTTGGGTTGGTTTTTAAAAGTAGGAGGAAAAAGTGATACTACATCAAACCATATCGTTCCATTTGTTTTCGTAGTGATTACCAATCGTGCATTAGGATCATTGCCATTAGCTGTGAGTGTACAACTATACTTGTTCCAGCTTGCCGATAAACCGGAAATTGTTTGTTGAGCATATACATTAGAGCCATTCGTATTTTCTAATGTGATGGTAAGTGTACCATTGAATCCGCTATTGGCTTTGGCGAAAAAATTTAATATGTACTTTTTTGCATTTACCACAGGAATGCCCCAAAAGCCTCCGTTGGAGAAACCAACACGTCCATTGGCAGCATTAGTTATTGTTAATTTAATCGCATTGGTTTGTGCCGCATTCAGCAAATTGTTTTTTTCCAGCGCAATGGTGCCGACGGATCCATTTTGGGTTGTGGAAGACCAATTCACTGCATTATTTGCATCATCTTCAAAAGAACGGTTTCTGATCAATTCTCCATATAAACCACCGTCTGCCGCACGATTGATATCCTCGAAAAATATTCCATACAGCATAGGGCTTACATTTGCTTTTGCCTTATCTGCACTCAGAGTAAGATTGATTTGTGCCTTGCACGTTGAATGTCTAAACGATGCTAATAGGAGCAATACCGAGAATAATAATAATTTTTTCATATGTATTTTATTTGGTTTTTTATAGTCAATAGTTTTCCATCTTGTATTTAAAACAGGTTAAGAATTGTAAATTTTCATATTCGTGCTTAGGCTTAGTATTACTACGTTT
>JBBSPS010000227.1:0-5948 GCA_038258655.1 Bacteroidia bacterium | reverse complement strand
CCGAAATAATATTTACTTTTGCTCATATGGTTTTTGGTTCTGCAAAAACAAAATTCCATTAAAAAAGGGAGATTACTTGTTAGTAACTCCCTTTTATTGATAATTTATTTCGGACGCTAGTGATTATTTTCTGTAGCTTTAACATCCACGATCATAAAAGATCAGAAACAATGGAACAAATATGTTTCAATAATTATATTAGTCATCTCTTTTATCCTATCTATTGAACGGTTCACTGAATTAATAAAAAAATAAAATGAAAAAAATTACTCTACCACTTCTTGCTTTTGCATTGTTAAGTTCAGCTACTTTTGCACAAAACATTCAAAACAATCCAAAATCAAACCACGGAAATAAATTTGAACAGTTGGGAACTATTCTTCCTGACGCGAATAATTTTCGTTCCGCTTCTGGTGCTCCCGGGAATCAATATTGGCAACAACGAGCGGATTATGACATTGATGCTTTTTTAAATGAAAAAGAATTAAAGTTGGAAGGAAGTGAACAAATCACTTACTTCAATAACTCGCCCGACCCACTTTCCTATTTATGGTTGCAGTTAGATGAGAATGAACACAATCCTAATAATGAAGCAAATAATTTTAATGCGAGTAAAGTACAAACCCCCATTACCAACGTTCAGTTGGATGACCTGGATTTCAAAACACAATTGAAAGATCATGGTGTAAATATTTTAAGCATTACAGATGCAACTGGCAAAGCTTTGCCTTATACTATCAACAACACCATGATGCGTATCGACCTGCCTCAGGAATTAAAATCGAAAGAGAAATTTATTTTTAAAATAAAATGGAATTATAAAATCCCTGAACGTTTGAAAATTGGCGGTCGCGGTGGTTACGAGCATTTTGAAGAAGATGGAAATTCATTATTTACCATCAGTCAATGGTACCCGCGTATGTGTGTGTACAATGATTATGGTGGCTGGAACAACAAACAGTTTACAGGAAGAGGAGAGTTTTCATTGACATTTGGAAATTATAAGGTCCGTATGAAAGTGCCCGCTGATCATACCGTTGGGGCAACTGGAACATGCGATAATTATGCTGAAGTATTGACACCTGCTCAACTTGCAAGATGGAAACAAGCTCAAACTGCGGATAAACCAATTGAAATAGTTACGCTGGATGAAGCAAAAACAAAAGAGAAAAGTCCGGATAAAGAAAAATTCAAGACCTGGAATTACACTGCGGAAAATGTGCGTGATTTTGCATGGACGAGTTCTCGTAAATTTGTTTGGGATGCAATGGGCATCAAACAGGATGGTAAAAATGTTATGTGTATGAGCTATTATGCAAAAGAAGCATACGGTTTGTGGAATCGTTATTCAACAAAGGTGGTGGCACATACCATTCGCAGCTATTCAAAACATACAATACAATATCCATATCCAACAGCTATAAGTGTAGAAGCTGCTAGTGGTATGGAATACCCGATGATCTGTTTTAACAACGGTAGAACATTAGCTGATGGAACATACAGTGAACGCACTAAAAACGGAATGATCAGTGTGATCATACATGAAGTGGGACATAACTTTTTCCCCATGATCGTGAACAGTGATGAACGTCAATGGAGTTGGATGGATGAGGGGTTAAATACATTTATGCAATTTATTGCAGAACAGGAATTTGATAATAATTATGCATCTTCCCGTGGGCCAGCTCCTAAAATTGTGGATTATATGAAAATGCCTAAGGATCAGTTGGAGCCGATCATGACCAATAGTGAGAATATCAATAATTTTGGTGCGAATGCGTATGGAAAACCTGCTACTGCATTAAATATTTTACGCGAAACTGTAATGGGTCGTGAGCTTTTTGATTTTGCATTTAAACAATATGCTACCCGTTGGGAATTCAAACATCCAACCCCTTCCGATTTTTTCAGAACAATGGAAGATGCATCAGGAGTGGATTTAGATTGGTTTTGGAGAGGCTGGTTTTATGATATAGATCCGGTTGATATTTCATTAGATAGTGTAAAAGCATTTACTGTAGTTAACGCGAAGGAAATTCCTGCAAAAACAGATGACAAAAAATTGGATAAGCCGGATGCTCCGAAGCCTATTGTTACTGCTCCGTTTGATCATATCACTAAAGTGCGTAATAAAGAAAGTGGAATGGTATTTTTGGTAGATAAAGATACCGCTTTACGTGATTTTTATTTTTTCTATAAACCGACAGATGAAGATAAACTACCAAAACCTTCAAGAGGTAAATTTGATAACCTTGCTTTATTGGATGATGCTGCATTTAAAAATTATGAGAACAAATTTTATTATGAATTAAAATTGAGTAATAAAGGCGGTTTGGTAATGCCACTCATCATTCAATGGAATTATACAGATGGCTCAAGCGAGGTAGAACGCATCAGTGCTTACATCTGGAGAAAAGATGAAAATAAAGTGACAAAAACTTTTTTGAAAGATAAAGAAGTGAAATCTATTTTATTGGATCCATATAAAGAAACTGCCGACATTGATGAGCAAAATAATAGCTGGCCACAAACAGAAGTAAAAACCAGATTTGAAATTTATAAATCTAAACGCGGCTCACGCAATGATGTACCTGATCAAAATCCAATGCAGAAGGGGAAGAAATAAGTTTTAAGTTATGAGTTGTGAGTTATAGTTATGAGTTGTAAGTAGGCAATAAGCATTTAGAATGTTATTGCGAGTTCTACGTTGAAGCAGAAACTGGAAGCAATCTCATTAACAATAGGCAATTGATCAGCAGCAATTAAATTTAATTCATATGTTTAGATCATAAAAATCAGCGTCATCTGCGTTCCATAATACACAGATTGATTTTACACAATTCGCTTCAACAATCTTAATCGGTGGGAATAATCTTTTTTATCATTATTAAAAATTCCTTGGTGATCAAAACCATCAATGCGAACTTTTCCTAATGCATGAATAATTTTATTATTATCCATCACAATACCAACGTGAACAATTTTACCTTCATCATTATCAAAAAAGGCGAGGTCACCAGGTTCGGCTTCTTCCACAAAACTTAATGTTTCGCCTTGTTCGGTTTGTTGAGAAGCATCACGTTTTATTTTTATGCCATTTAGTTTATACACCATTTGTGTGAAGCCCGAACAATCAATGCCAAAAGGTGTTTTGCCGCCCCACAGATAAGGAGTGTTTAAATAGATCATAGCCGTTTCTACAATACCTGTTTTTGTAAAAGGCAACAACCCATTTATAAAAGCTCCGTCATAAGAGTATGTTTGATTTTCCATTGCACAATCACCGTTATCAAAATTAGGAAGTGTACTTGCCATTACTATTGGAAGAAACATGGAAGTATTAACATCCGTTATGATCTGCACTAATTCATTTGAGCAAAAAATTTCTGTGGAACTAAGGATATCAAAAGTGTGCTGAGCTATCGGAAGAAATTGTTTTTTATCGATCCAGCATTCATAATCATCATATGCCGTTTTTATTTTGCACCAAATCCCTTGCGTTTCTAATATCTCAAAATGCTCGCCAAACAAAAGCTGTGTTACCATTTCGCTTCTGTCGGAAGGATCCTTTCTACAAGGGACAATGCTTAAATTGCAGATACCGAACATTTAGATATTGGATGTTGGATGCTGGATGCTGAATATCTAATATCCAACATCTAACATCTATTATAAATTTTCAATTACCATAGCACTCGCACCACCGCCACCATTACAAATTCCGGCTGCACCGTATTTTGCTTTGTTTTGTTTCAAAACGTGGATCAATGTAACAAGGATACGTGCACCAGAACAGCCCAACGGATGCCCTAATGAAACGGCACCGCCATTTACATTTACTTTATTTGCATCCAGTTTCATTTTTTGCATGTTCACAATTCCAACAACAGCAAATGCTTCGTTCAATTCAAAATAATTAATGTCATCTATTTTTAATCCTGCTTTCGCGATTGCTTTTGGAACAGCTAATGATGGTGTAGTGGTAAACCATTCAGGAGCTTGCTCTGCATCAGCATATCCACAGATGATAGCGATGGGTTTTACTCCTAGCTTTTCAGCTTTTTCTTTGCTCATCAAAACTATTGCCGCTGCACCATCATTCATTGTTGATGAATTAGCTGCTGTAGCGGTCCCATCTTTCGAGAATGCAGGTTTTAATTCAGGTATTTTATCAAAACGAACATTTTTATATTCTTCATCTTCTTTAAAAATGATTGGATCACCTTTGCGTTGAGGAACTTCAACCGGAACAATTTCATCATTGAATTTTCCGGCAGCCCAAGCATTTTTTGAACGAGTATACGATTCGATTGCAAATTTATCTTGTTCTTCTCGTGAAATATTACATTCTTTCGAGCAAAGGTCAGCTGCATTTCCCATCGCATAGTTATGGTACACATCTGTTAAGCCATCTTTCGCTAAACCATCTATCATTGTAACATTACCATATTTATTTCCCCAACGTAAATTTTCAGAATAAAAAGGAACCTGACTCATGTTTTCCATGCCACCTGCAACTACTACGTCTGCATCGCCGCACATAATGCTTTGAGCACCTATCATTATCGCTTTCATTCCTGACGCACAAACTTTATTTACAGTTGTACATTGCACTGTGTTTGGCAAACCTGCAAATATAGCTGCCTGACGCGCAGGAGCTTGTCCTAAGTTAGCTTGTAACACGCTGCCCATATATACTTCCTGAACTTCTTTTCCATCTATACCTGCTTTTGCAAGAGCGCCTTTAATAGCGATAGCGCCTAATTTAGTTGCCGGCACGCTTGATAATGCTCCGCCAAAACTCCCCATTGGTGTACGCACTGCTGATATGATATAAACTTCTTTCATTTTATTTAGTTATGAGTTATTAATTATTAGTTGTTTAGTTATGCGAATTTAATCTTATTATAATTCATAACTTATAACTCATAATTTCTTTATTTTATTTATTATAGAATTCCTTACAAATCATTCGCGGAAGCGATCAACTCTGCAACATCTAATACTTTAACGGATTGTTCTTTATCAAAATGTTTTACACCATCAGTCATCATGGTGTTGCAAAATGGACAGCCTACTGCAATAATATCTGGATTCAGCGCCAATGCTTCTTCTGTACGTTCAACATTTATTTCCTTATTTCCTTTTTCCGCTTCCTTAAACATTTGCGCTCCTCCTGCGCCACAACATAAACCATTCGCACGGCTTCGTTTCATCTCCATTAATTCCGCATCCAAATTTATCATCACTTCACGCGGCGCTTCATACACGTCATTTCCTCTACCCAAATAACAAGGATCATGGAACGTAATTTTTTTTCCTTTAAAACTTCCTCCCGCAATTTTGATTCGGCCGCTGTTTAATAGATCCTGCAATAATTGTGTATGATGGATCACTTCATAATTTCCACCCAATGAAGGATATTCATTTTTTAATGTGTTGAAGCAATGCGGGCATCCTGTAACGATCTTCTTTACTTGGTAACCATTCAATACTGTTATATTATTCATTGCCTGCATTTGAAACAAAAATTCATTACCTGCACGTTTTGCAGGATCACCACTACAGCTTTCTTCTATTCCTAAAACAGCAAATTTTACATTGGCATGATTTAAAATTTTAACGATGGCTTTGGTGATCTTTTTTGCCCTGTCATCAAAACTACCGGCGCAACCTACCCAAAATAAAATTTCAGGGGTTTCACCGCTTGCCATGCATTCGGCCATTGTAGGTACTTTTAAAGGCTCAGCCATTTTTTATGATTCGTAAATTCGTATAAATTCGTTTTTCGTATTTATTCTTTTTTCCAATTTAATCTATCTGCTGGTGAAAATTGCCATGGCGCACCATTATTTTCAATGTTGGTAAACATTCCATTTAATTCGCTTGGTGCAGCGCTTTGCTCCATCACTAAAAACCTTCGCATATCTATAATGATACTCAATGGG
>JBBSPS010000226.1:0-6016 GCA_038258655.1 Bacteroidia bacterium | reverse complement strand
TGTGCATGCTTTGGTCACTAATGTTACTACATCAGTGTTTTGAGGTTTGTTGTTTGTTTCCATAAATAAATCTACAAATTGAAACTTTTATGTAGTTTTGATTAGGTATTGCAGGCTACCACGCAGTGGTTTAGTGCAACATAACATATTATTTCTCATCCAAAATTGACATTGCGAGAAGGAATTCTGCAATTCAAGAGTGTCAGAATTCGATTGTTGAAAACCTGAAGTTGATTAAAGAAAAAGAATTTTCAAATAAAATGGATGTTGAATTCTTAGAATCTCGTGAAGAAATGTTAAAATATACAGGAATGGGTGCTCAAGGAATGGCTTTCCCAGACAGAAACACTTTTTTTACATTACTAAAAGACAAAGGTTCTTCACCCATAAAACACGAAATGATGCATATGATAACTATGTATAAATGGGGAACTCCACCCGAAACATCAACTTGGATGAATGAAGGTCTTGCTACATATACTGGCGGAACTTGCTCTGACTACTCTTTAGCAGAAATCTACAAGTATTTTATCCAGAGTAAAAAAGTAATACCAATGAATAAACTAGCTGACAATTTTTATGGAAATCCTGATATGATAGCTTATACTCAAAGTGCTTTTGTATGTAAATTTCTGATTGATAATTATGGTATGGAAAAATTTAAACTGTTATGGAAAAGTGGTTTTGATAAAGTGCAATCCATTTATGGTTTCAATAATGAACAACTAGAAATAAGTTTAGCTAAATATGTGAATGAAAAATATCCAATTCACATAGAGTTCGATTGGGAGAAATTTAATAAAGGTTGTTAAAAAAAAGACAATGGAAACTACTCGACAAATAGACCACGGAAAAGAAAGCCGACGGCATAATAGGCGTTTGCAGCCATTGTAGGACAACACTCAAAAGATATCATTACACAATGAAAAATAAAATTATCGAATTTGGTGGGACTGACGTTTTAGACAACGGTCCCTTTTATCATGGGACGAAAGCGGACTTGAAGGTTGGTAATTTGTTGACAGCGGGGTTCAGTTCGAATTACAAACCAGAGATTATAATGAATCATATTTATTTTACAGCCTCGGGGCCTAATGGGGCTGGACTTGCCGCAGCCTTGGCTAAAGGTGATGGACGCGAACGTATTTATATCGTTGAACCGACAGGGAGCTTTGAAAATGATCCGAACGTTACAGACAAAAAATTCCCTGGCAACCCAACACGCTCTTATCGTAGCCAAGCACCATTGAAAATCGTTGGCGAAGTAACGGATTGGGTGAAACAAACACCTGAGGAACTCCAACAATGGCGCGAAAAATTGGTCAATGTCAAAGGAGATATTATTAATTAATTTGCGAATTGAAGTAATGTTATTGTTATCAATAATAAAATAGCGGACAATGAAAAAACTACAACAAGAACAAAGCAATTAAATCTCATCCCTACGAGGCTAAGCTGACGCGTTGATAGGTGTGAGGGCTTAGTTTGATTTAATAAAATTAAGCACGGCTTACAAAAAATAAAAACAACCTAAGCCCTGCACTCTTGCTTGCACATCAGCTTATCTCCTACGGGGACCTAAAAGTTATTTAGGAGAACAGAGAACTATCAATATAATTTAAATTCATACATTTATTATTATATTTAAAATGGTAAATCGAATTCCAACTTTCTCTTTATCAGTATTATTAAGATAAACCATACACCATGAATAGATTTACTAAATTATTAAGCACACTGTTTTTCTGCCTTACTTTATTGAACAAAACAAGTGCACAAGAAGTGAAACATTGTGCTAGTACCGAAATGCAACAACGTGTATGGGACACTAATCCACAACTATATAAAGATTACCTTAAAGAAAATGCACGTTTGGAAGTTATTGATAAAGCCGCATACACCAATAGATATAAAAATAACACAAGAGGAACGGGCCCTGTATATATTGTACCTGTTGTATTTCATATTATTCATGAGTATGGCCCTGAAAATATTTCGGACGCACAAATCAAAGATGCGGTACGAATATTAAATGAAGATTTCCGGAAGTTGAATGCTGATACTGCAACTATAGCTCCGGCATCTTTTAA
The DNA here is from genome assembly GCA_038258655.1 of Bacteroidia bacterium. Lineage (GTDB taxonomy): Bacteria > Bacteroidota > Bacteroidia > 2-12-FULL-35-15 > 2-12-FULL-35-15 > 2-12-FULL-35-15. The sequence continues at coordinate 3,926 of JBBSPS010000226.1, read as the reverse complement.
ATCTATTGCAGCTGATGTAGAAATAGAATTTCGTTTGGCACAAAAAGATCCGAACGGGAATTGTACAAATGGAATTGACAGGATTGTTTCCTCACAAACAAATATTGGTAACGATGGCTCTAAATTGAATCCATGGCCTAGGGCTAATTATTTAAATATATGGACAACGGCAGCTATTAATAATTCTACTACAGGTTCTTCGGGATACACTTATTATCCTGGCGGCTCTCCCTCCGCTGCTGTTGACGGTGTAATTATAATATCAAATTATGTAGGTAGCATTGGAACAGGTACCGCCCGACTGTCTACTGATTTAACACATGAACTAGGTCACTTTTTTAATTTAAACCATGTTTGGGGATATACAAATACTGCAGGTGTAACGTGTGGCGATGACGGTGTTACTGATACTCCAATTACAAAAGGACACAACAATACCTGCTCTCACACAGACCAAACATGTACGGCCGGTGTTATTGAAAATGATCAAAATTATATGGATTATTCTTTTTGTTACGTTATGTTTACTGAAGGGCAAAAAACACGTATGCGTACTTCAATAACTGGAACAGCAAGTCAGCGAGATAGTTTATGGACTCCTACCAACCTTCAAAATACGGGAATAAGTTTACCGGCTGTGTTATGTAAAGCTGATTTTCAGTCGAGCAATACTACTAATACTGTTTGCCAAGGTAGTAGCTTAACATTTACCGATCTATCTTGGAACGGAGTACCAACAGGCAGGACATGGTCGTTTCCGGGAGGTACGCCTTCAACATCAACAGTTCAATCTCCTGTAATACAATATACCAGTGCAGGAACATATGATGTAGCATTAACAGTTACAAATTCTTCGGGAACAGTTAGTGCTACTAAAACAGCCTATGTTACAGTTAATGCATCAACAGGAACGTATGCCAATGCATTTTATTCAGAAGGATTTGAAGGTGCTGCAATCCCTAATACGAGCTGGCGAATAAATAATAAAGTACCAGATGGAAATACCTGGATTCAAACATCAGTAGCCGCGGCAACAGGAACTAATTCGGTACGTATTGTTAACGATTCATCTTATGATAGGTATATAGATGAATTAGTCGGTCCTTCTGTTGATATGACTAAAATAATAGGGGCAAATCCCACACTGACTTATAAAGTTGCGAACGCGCAAAAAGCATCTACCGGATTAGGCTCCGCTGATAAACTTCAAGTATATGTATCTACCAATTGTGGCTTAACATGGGTATTGCGTCAAACCTTAACCGGAGCGGCACTTTCAACAGCGGGAGTAAATGCAACATGGAGCCAACCGGCTTCCGCCAGTGAATGGGTAACAAAGACTACTAGCCTTTCGGGATATACTTCTCAAACCAATTTTTATTTTATGTTTCGCTTTACAAGCAATGGTGGTAATAATGTTTATCTGGATGATATAAACATTAGCGGAACAACAGGTATTAAAGAGGAGATTGCAAGCAACCTCGATTTTAATGTATATCCCAATCCTGCGGAAGAAAATGCGATCATAGCATTTACATTGCTTGATAAGCAAAAAGTAAACATAAAAATGTACGATGTACTTGGCCGTGTAGTTTCGTCTGTATTTGAGGGGAATTTAAATGCAGGGGAACATCAATATCCGATAACAGCAAAATCAAGTCTTTCATCAGGAGTATACTTTATAAAACTCAGAGTAGGCGGAGAAAGTTTTACTAAAAAATTAATTATTAAGTAATACCAACACTTAATAAATGGAAGATGGTGAAGGTGTAATTAGCCCCGACCCTAAAGGGTGAAGAAAGATTAGTTTTCTATTTATATTTAATTCAAACCCGATATGTTTTGAAAATCTGTCACTACCCTCCTGCCTTCTTCGCTTTATAATTAGCATCTGTAAGCAACTTCAATACCTTATCGCGATGATCGCCTTGTAGAAGTATTTCAAAATTTTTAACACTACCCCCTACTCCACATTTTTGTTTCAACATTTTACCCAATGCTTCCCTGTCGTTCATATTACCAACAAAATCGGTAATGCGTGTTACCATTTTTCCCCCACCCAGACGGTCGAGGAAGATCCTTAAATTCTGCTGATTTGGAGGTAATGATTGCATTTCTTCTTCTTTATCATTATCAAGATTAAAATCTTTGTTGGTGGAGAAAACAAAACCTCCTTTATTGTTTTTTGTGCTCATGAAATGTATGGTTATTCACCGCCCTCCTCCCTCTCCTTTGGAAAGGGGATAAGGGGTGAAGCTTTATGGTACGATCACTTTTAAAGATAAAGGATTTACTTTTATTGAAATAGTATTACCGATCTCAATTGGTTCACCATCAATATGCGCAATAGTCTTTTTCTGTTTTACAATTACTTCTTTTGTTTTTATAATTTCGAGATACGATGATTTATGCAATGTTTTACGAAATAGTTTAAACCCAATTTTTATCGCGCTTAAAAATGAAACATCTTTTAAAATGACAATATCCATAACACCATCTTTGGTATGCGCTAATGGAGCTATGTATGCATTATTCCCCCATTGTGATCCATTAGCAAAACTGATCAGAAATGCTTTTTTATGAATGGGCTTTCCATCAATGATCAGTTCAAAATCCTGGGCTTTGAACTTTCTAAATTCACGAAGAACAACCTTTAGATACGATGAAAAACCTCGCTTCCCATACTTTGCGAACTCCCAACCAATATGCGCATCAAAACCAACACCTGCAATATTTGCAACTGTTTCATTATTAAATTGTAACGTATCTATGGCTCTTTCTTTGGATTTATTGATAGCTGCCATTGCTTTTTTTGCATCCAACGGAATCTGTAAATGCCGTGCCAATCCATTTCCGGAACCTGCCGGAATAATTGCCATTGCGGTAGTTGAGCCAACTAACGCTCTTGCAATTTCATTCACTGAACCATCACCACCAACAGCTACCACTATACTAAAATTATTGCGAATTGCCTGTTTAGTAAGTTCTGTTGCATGTTTAGGAGCATTGGTATAAGCTATTTCATAATCGAACAGCGTACGATCAAGTTCTTCCTCAATAAGTTTTTCAATTACTTTTTGCTTTCCAACTCCTGAAACAGGATTAATAATGAAGCAGATCTTTTTTTTCAAGGTGTTGTTTTATCTTTTAGATGAACGTTTGTGTATGCGTACTCTACTCAATCCATAAAGTTGTTTCTTTGAATTTGAGCAGGAACTGTCTATGTGCCATTTGCTTATTTGTTGCATAAATAAATTGGTCAATCAAAGAGGTGAAATAACTCTGTTATAAATTTATTTAATACGAGTGTAGGTTAAGTCCAAATCCTTTTCCCAGGCCGTGCCGCCCTTTGATAATTCTCCTTTGCCAATAATGGTATTGCCATCATCTGCCAAAGTCCAAGTGTACCGTTGTGAAAATTCTGGTGTGTTTCGCCACCATTTCAAAACATTTTTTTGAAATGATACTTCATACTTTCTTGAAACTTTTCGCTCATCAAAGTAGAGCATAAAATATTTTTTCGTAGTATCATCACTTCCAAAGATGGCGACTCCTTTGGGAAAACCTTTATAGTCAATTTCTGAATACCATGTCAGGAAAGCACCTCCTTCAATCCAATTAAAAGAAGAATTTCCGTGTAATATAATGTTTGGAACTTCAGGATGTGTCCCAACAGCTTTCCATTTACCAACTAAAACCCCAAATGCTTTGAGTGCCGGATTAGCTATTGATACTTGGTGTTTTAATTTTGCTTCCATATAAAGTAATACCAATACTTAATATACATTAGTCCGCTTTCATTAGCCTCACCCCCAGCCCCTCTCCAAAGGCTACTGTTTACCCACAAGTATTTCTTGTGCGATAAGCCATCCTTCAAGCATATGATAAAATTTCACTAACCCTTTTTGCAATGTTATTACCCCTGG
>JBBSPS010000225.1:0-6038 GCA_038258655.1 Bacteroidia bacterium | reverse complement strand
GGCAATATAAGCAGCGACCTCAATAGCAATCTGCCTTTTGCCAGCATTACCGATCCTAACCAAAATACAACAGACAATATACCAAGAGCATATTTAAACATCGTATTTTTTGACGAACGTTTTAATTTTGTGCAGGAAGGCAGCACAGCAATAAGAGTAAGCCAACCGGGCGATAATGCGCCTTTGCTTGTATTGCCAATGAATACCAAAGCCCCAAAAAACGGTTACGCTTATATTTACCTTAGCAATGAAAATGATGATGCGGTTTATTTTGATAACTTTATCGTCAGCGACACACGGGGAAGAATAATAGAAGAAAATCACTACTATGCCTTCGGGTTGAAGATTGCAGGGATAAGTTCTAAGAAATTGCGTGACCCAAATGAAGGCTTGCTTGACAATAAAAATCTTTACAACGATAAAGAGCTCTTTGACGATGCGGATTTGGATTGGTACGATTACGGGTTTAGAAATTATGATCCGCAGATAGGGAGGTTCCCTCAGCTTGATCCGCTGACGGATGATTATCCTGAATTGACGAATTATCAATATGCAAGTAATGATCCGATTGCAAATGTGGATATGGATGGATTGGAAAAAGTTTCTGCGGTTGTGGATTTTGCGTATGACTATAGTGCTCGGACTTTTTCTGAATTTATCGCTCCTGTAGCATCGAAAGCCGCTGCACCAGTAGCAACTGGTGCTGCAAAAATCGGGTTAAGAGCAGCTATTCCAATTTTAAGCACATCCTTAAACACAATAAATAAAAATGTTCAAGATAATACGTATGCAAAAAATGCAGGGAGAAATCCAAATGTTCCCTTGAGTAAGAAAAAAACCGGTGGTATAATATTTACCTCACAATATGGGCAAGGTACTCCCGATCATGCAACTGATCCGGATCCTCAGCCTGTAAACATCGATTTGTTAATGTATATGTTTAGTACAACATCAAAAGCAAAACCCCATCCTCTAAAGCCGGATTTTACTGATCCTTTGACCATCCCCAAAATGGAGAATAAACTGTTAAAGAAATTCGGAGTTGATGAGGATAAAAGCAACATTGAGAAACCATCAGGAACTGATATAGATCCAATGTTTAATAAAAAGGGAAATATTATTTATCATAGATCTGCCGGTTATAAAACAAAAGTTAATGGGGACGGAACTCAAACTATTGCCCCTTTTAAAAAGGCAACGGATACATTTCCGAAAGAAAAATCAATTTATTATCCATATCCAATTGAATAATAAACGGTAGCAGGTATTCTATTTTTTAACCTTAAATTTTTGTTATGAAATTTTTATATTGTTCAATTTTTGTTTTGTTTATTAGTTGTAATGACCAACCTCAGTCAAATAATATATCAAATAAGTTGACACATAATGATACTTTAAAAAATAAATTACTTGGACAGTGGGGGGACTTAGAAAATCCTATGTGGGATATTAGATCAGATTCAATTTATTATTTCGAACGTTCTGCTGCCTATCCATATGAACTAATTAATAATGACTTTATAATTTACCTTCCAGAATCAAAAGGTATATTAAGAAATATTAGAGTTAATAAAGACACGCTCTTTTTTTTAGATGAGCAAGGATTGACAGTAAAAGGATATAGATTTAAAAATAAAAAGAAGTAGAGATTATATGAGGAGCCGGTTTATTTTAATGACTTTACAGTAAGCGATACACGGGGAAGAATAATAGAAGAAAATCATTATTATGCTTTCGGGTTGAAGATAGCAGGGATAAGTTCTAAAAAGTTACCTGACCCGAATGAAGGAGGTATTGATAACAAGAATTTATACAACGATAAAGAGCTCTTTGACGAGGCAGACCTTGATTGGTACGATTACGGGTTTAGAAATTATGATCCGCAGATTGGAAGGTTTGTGCAGCTTGATCCATTGACGGATGATTATCCTGAATTAACGCCTTATCAATATGCAAGCAACGATCCAATTGCAAATATTGATCTTGATGGATTAGAAGGTTTTAATTCTTTGCAAACTTTGGAAACTGTTGTAATTAAAAGTGTAAAAAAAACAGCACCTGCGGCAGTTAAAACAGTAACATTATCTGCTTTGAATGTTGGAATAAATGCTTATAAAATTGGGAAAGCAGTAACTGATCATACTCAAGTTGTAAAAACAGGTAGAAATGTGAAAGTTCCTTTAAACCGTGAACCATCTCTATTAACTAAAATTAATGATTGGTTTAAAAGTTTAAATGGAGGAGGCACTGTTCCAGTGGGATCTGGAAGTCACCAAAAAGCAGGGGCTATTGTTGATGGTGGTGAAGGTGATGTCGATAGTTATAGAGACAAAGCAGATATTATCACCGATCACTATCATATGGGTTCTTTTATGGAATTATTGAGTTTGTATAAGCCATCAGGGGTAGAAGGTTCCATAACAAATCCTACTGTCGAAAATACTGTAACAAGTGTTGACGCGGTAAGTAAAGCCGGAGAACAAACTTATAAAACCGTCCACGAAGAGAACCCTAAATGGTCAAAGCCTAAACAAACTTTTGTAAATCAAACTGGAATATTTGTTGATGATTCCTCAGTAAATGCTGACGGGAGTAAAACTTATTTCCAACGAATACAAAAATTAAAACATCCCATTAAAGTGCCAACTACGTATAGAACTAAGTAAATTAAAATAAAAATGCACAAAAGATATATTAGTTACTTGCTTTTGATAATAATATTTTTTATCAATAGTTGCGTAAGTAAGAGTAAAAGAAAATTACAAAAAGCATATTATTCCTCGGGTAAATTAATGCGTTCTGGATGGTATATTAACGATAGTATACCTGTTGATACAATTTTTAAATATTACGAAAATGGCAAACTATCATCTATTGCTATATATGATACTGCAGGGAAATTAGATGGACCTCTTATTTCGTATTTTAAAAACGGAAAGAAAGAGCAAATAAATACTTACATACATGGTAATCTACAAGGGTTTTCATATATATATAATCAATCTGGACATTTAGATAGTAAAATATTTAGCTTGAATGGAAAACAAATTGGAGACTATTACGGTTATGATACTAATGGTGTCTTACATAATTATGCATTCTATTGGGACGATACGACTTATGTTAATTATATCGAGTATGATAGCTTGGGAGGGATAAAAGAAAAATTAAATAATCGTCCAGTTTTATTTAGTAGCACCACAACAGTCCGTAATAATATTGTAGGAAATCAAACACAAAAAGATTGCAAAATTCAGCTTATAATTTCGAATCCACCAAATTGTAGAACGAAAGTAAATATTGACTTTATGTCAAATCATGGAGTGTCTATTAGAAACGACAGTACAGTAAATGTTCCATTTTACCTAAATCATATCGTACTCCCAGACAGTCTAAAATCAATTAAGTTTACTGCTATTCAATTTGATTCTAGTATTAATAAATACTATAATTATAGTGTTGTTACGAAGCTATAAAAAGAATTTTTGAACGGTGTCGGCTATACAGGCTCCGGTAAAAGCGAACTCGAGGGGCTTACTTATTCTTATAACATTCAAAACAATATTACCGGCATCAATAAAGATTATGCACTCAAGGCTTCCGGATATAATAAGTGGGGTAATGTATTAGAAATGTTGTTGTTTTCATAAATTTTACGTTTAAAACATTATAAATTACAGGATTTTAAAAAGACAAAAATGAATATTTTGGGCAACTGTAATGGTTGCCTTTTTATTTTATGCCTTAAAAAACTAACTCTAATGCAGGCTAATATTACCTCGTGTACCAGATATGTTGGTGATAAAATAAAGTGCAGGTATTGCAGTGATAATTGTATTAAGCACGGCAGTTTTTCAGGCAAACAACGGTACAGGTGCTACAGTTGTAAAAGAACTTTTATTAAAAGCTATACTTACAATGCCTGCAAACACAATACCAGCAAATGGATAAAGAACCTGGTAAATGAAGGCAGCGGTATAAGAAGCATTGGCCGTTTATTAGAAATATCGGTTACCACTGTATTAAAACAAATATTAAGTATTGCAAAAAACATTCGTAAGCCATTACTGGCGATTGGCAAAATGTACGAAGTAGATGAAATGCGAACATTTTATAAATCCAAAACCAGATTGCTTTGGATTGTAATAGCATTGCGCAGCGATACAAAACAGGCCGCAGATTTTGCAGTAGGCACAAGAACCATTAAAACTTTAAAAAAAGTTATTGATACCCTATTAGTATCAGGTGCAGAAAAGGTTTATACAGATAAGCTTTATTTGTATAAATATATCGTGCCCTCAAATATTCATAATTGTAAAATATATAGCACCAACCACATTGAAAGAAAGAACCTGAGCCTGCGGATTCATTTAAAAAGATTGAATAGAAGAACTATATGCTTCTCCAAAAGTATTGCTGTATTAGTTGCCTGTTTAAAAATATATTTTTGGAGTTGAATAATAATATATCAATAAACAATATGATGAATATTTTATCGGTTACGATAAGAGCAATCAATAACAAATGTAATCGTATTTGTTTCATAATTTTAATTGGATTTGTATTTTCACCCGATCTCCTCTCCGCCCAAACCAACCCTTACGATATAGCCACCGCCAGCGGTATTTACAATTTCTCCTACACACAGACGCCTGGTAGCTTAGTACCTGTAAATGCTGCTAATACCGGAACTGCATACACATGGGAATCGAGCACCCTTCCCCTTTTTACAACGGCTACAACAGTTGGCACATCGGCTACATATGTTGCCCCTATCCTTTCACAAACAACTTACTACCGCCGAAAAATTACAGTGAGCAGTATTGTTTATACATCCAATATTATTAAGCTGAATGTTGTTTCCCAAAATTGGGAAGAAATAAATTACATAAGAGAACATGACCTACTAATAACCGGGCAAACAAGCTGGACAGCTATTGACCAACTGCCCATTGGCTCAAAGCTGCAAAAAACCACTTACCTCGATGGCCTCGGCAGGCCAATAGAAAAAGTAAGTCGTGAAACAGCAGTGCCCGCTTCTGGTAATTTGTGGGGAGACATTGTACAGTTCTCGCAGTATGATACTTATGGACGGGAGCCAAATCAATACCTCCCCTATACAATTGTAAACACAACAGAATCCGGAAAGTTTAAAAATGCGCCAATCACGGATCAATCTCAATATTATTCCACTATATATACAGAGACTTACCCCTTTTCGCAAATCACTTTTCAAGACAACCCACTAAATAGAGTTAAGAATGTAAAATCTCCGGGGACATCCTGGAATAATGGTAACGGAAATGAAGAAAAATATGACTTAAATGACCTGACGGATAACGTGCAAATATTTACTATCGGTTATGTCACCGGTGATGCTCCTGCAAGGATTGGTACTTACCCGGCCTATACCCTTCTTAAAACCACACACGTCGATGAATATAATAATAAGGTCATTGAATATACTAATAAGTCCGGCCAGCTAATTCTTACGAAAACACAGATAGATCCTGCACCTTCTGCCGCACACGTTGGATGGATATGTGTTTACAGCGTGTATGATGATTTTGGTTTATTGCGATATCGCCTGCAGCCCGAAGCGGTTAAATATCTTGATAATAATGGTTGGTCCTTTACCGGAACTAACGGTCAGAAGGTTTTGAACGAATTGTGTTTCCGGTATGAGTATGATGATAAGGGAAGAAACATTTTGAAAAAAGCGCCAGGTGCAAAAGAGCTTCGCATGATGTACGATGTACGTGACCGGGTAGTGTTTATGCAGGATGGCAACCAATCGATAAAAACACCCAATGCCGAATGGACTGCCAATTTATATGATGACCTTGACCGGCTTACTATCACAACATTGTACAGGCCCACTAAAACACAAGCCCAGTTACAAACGGATATAGACAACGCGATAGTATCAACACCGCTTACTGTTGTTAACGGGAGCCAGCCTGTAACTAACCTTGTATTAGACAACCGCGTAACAACTATTGGGGTTTATGAAGCCCAAAGCAGCATCGAGTTTGTTC
>JBBSPS010000224.1:0-6145 GCA_038258655.1 Bacteroidia bacterium | reverse complement strand
GGATTCATCACCAACTTAGTAAATGACATAACATCATAAATAGTTGCTTTTAAAGCTGTTGGATTCCAAGTTAATCCTCCATCAGTGGTTTTATATATACCAATGCCTCTTTCATATCCTTCGCTTATATTATCCGCATTACCAATATACATTACATTAGTATTGGTAGGGTCTACACAAAAACTACCCACGCTTAAATAAGGTAAATTATCACCAATAGGTGTATAGGTATTTCCTCCGTTAGTGGTCTTCCAAATACCTCCTTCATTTCCACAAACCCAAAAAGTATTTACGTCTGTAGGATGAAATTGAACACAGTTAGCTCTGCCTAATCCCCAATAACTTCCCCAAGGAGCTCCAGGGCTGGTTGTTCGGTTAACATTTTTCCAATTAGCAGTAACTCCCGCTCTTGTGCCCATGGAAGAATTATCCGAATAGGCTTTGTACGCATCGTATGCTTCTATAGGACTAGCAAGGCTGCCATCCGCCTTTACCAAGAAAGCGTTTTCAATCGCCCAACGTTGATACTCAAAATAAGCACGATGCTTTGGGTCTTTGTTGCCTTCAAACTCTTCTTCTGTTGAAGAGCTTCTCTCTTTTTGAATTTCTTCTTTTACGTCTTTAAAATATACATCCGCTCTTTTTTGAACTTCATAAAAATTAATTTTAGAATTATCCGCAGTAGTGCCGAATATTTCTTTCTGCCATTGCTGAGCATTGGAAGAAAAAGCTAATAGTATAATAGCTAGGATTAAAAAGTAATGTTTTTTCATGGGTTGGGTTTTTGCTTGTTTATTCTCAGTTTATTTTGATGTTTTATTTAATTCATTTTGTATTAGGTTACTAAATTATCACTATAGAAAGGGGGAAGCAAATTATTATAGTAGGTATATTAGATTGTCTTCACATAATAATGTATGGAAATACTATTTAAACCCTTTATTTAATAGCATTCCAGAAACCTGTAAAATAATTTTATTAGAACATTATACCTCTTTTGATGATACTTTTTGAAGGTTTTATACATCCGTGCCAAGGTGTTTTTTCCTCCAATGGCTGATTAAACGGTGAAAACAGTCCATTTTTGGGGCCTCACCCTTTTAATCCCTCTCCAAAAGGGAGGGGAGCTTTGATCTATTTCATATTTATAATTGGTATAATCTATCGTACTTGTCGTACTTGAAATAATAGCCACATATTCACAGATTATTTATAAAATAAAAATATATAACTTGATTTAAATATTGACAGCGTTTCACAAATTTGAAAGATAAAAATTTATGTAATCCGTGTTAAATTTGTGAATCTGTGCCAGGAACTGTAATCGAATATTTTTGATGATGTTTATATTCTACTTATCCTCTTGTTTTTGATTATAGTACCGGAACTTGCGATGCAACTGCAACATTAAACGGCTCAACTTATACCATTGTAACGCACTTAATTGAATTATGTTCCAATAAAAAAGTCCCATTACAAAATTTGTAATGGGACTTTTTTATTATTAGAAATTATACTTACGCTACTTTCAATTTATTTAGCGTTGATCTTTTAAGTTTATCTTTTGCATAACGCAGTGTTACACTTATTTCTTTAACACTCGCATCGGATGGAGTATCAAACATCATATCCATCATAATGGCTTCACAGATAGAACGCAAGCCGCGTGCACCCAATTTGAATTCCATTGCTTTTTCAACAATAAAATCCAGTACCCCTTTTTCGAATTTAATTTTCACGCCATCCATTTCAAATAAATGTGTGTATTGTTTTATAAGAGCGTTTTTAGGTTCGCTTAATATTCTTAACAGTGTATCAGCATCTAAAGGATTCAAATAAGTTAATACCGGCAAACGTCCGATAAGTTCCGGTATTAAACCGAAACTTTTCAGATCTTGGGGAGAAACATATTGCAATAAATTATCCTTATCAACGCTTACAGATTCTTTATTTACTGCATAACCAATTGCCTGCGTATTCAAACGTTTAGCAATGTTGCGTGTAATTCCATCAAACGCTCCACCACAAATAAATAATATATTTTTAGTGTTTACCTGTACCATTTTTTGTTCAGGATGTTTTCGTCCGCCTTGCGGGGGAACGCCAACTGTTGAACCTTCCAACAGTTTCAATAATCCTTGCTGAACACCTTCTCCTGATACATCACGTGTGATAGAAGGATTATCACTTTTACGTGCGATCTTATCTATCTCATCAATAAATACGATCCCTCTTTCAGCAGCTATTACATCAAAATCGGCAGCTTGTAATAAACGGGATAAAATACTTTCCACATCTTCGCCAACATAACCTGCTTCAGTAAGTACCGTTGCATCAGCAATACAAAAAGGAACATTCAATACTTTTGCAATGGTGCGTGCCAACAATGTTTTTCCTGTTCCGGTTTCCCCGATCATAATAACATTTGATTTCTCTACTTCTATTTCATCCTTATGAGTTGTTTTAGATTGTGTTTGTGTCAATCGTTTATAATGGTTGTAAACGGCAACAGAAAGTACTTTCTTCGCTTCATCTTGTCCGATCACATACTCATCCAAATGCTTTTTGATATCAATAGGTTTAAGTAAATGCAACGCGTTAAAAGTAGATGCCCCCGAACGTTGGCCTACTTCATCACGAACAATTGTTTGCGCCTGGGTAACACAATGATTACAAATATGTCCGGTAATACCGGCAATAAGCACATCCGTATTTTGTTTTGTTCGTCCACAAAATGAACATTTTATTTCTTTTTCTTCTTTTGCCATTTTAAATCAGTTGGGAGTAGGCAATTTTGCAATAAGCAAAAATCTACTGCGTTTATTATTAAAAATGGTTAACAACCAAAGCCATTAACCATTCAATAGTCTATCAATTAAACAATTTTATTATTTTGTTTTCAATAAAATTTCATCCACCATACCGTACTCTTTTGCTTCTTCTGATGTCATCCAGTAATCACGGTCGCTATCTGCCCATACTTTTTCATACGTTTGATTGCTGTGCCTTGCGATAATATCATATAATTCTTTTTTCAATTTCTGAATTTCACGCGCTGTTATCTCGATATCGGAAGCTTGTCCTTCAGCACCTCCCATTGGTTGATGTATCATTACACGTGCATGTTTTAACGCTGCACGTTTACCTTTCGCACCTGCACACATAAGTACTGCCCCCATTGATGCAGCCATACCTGTACAAATAGTTGCTACATCCGGAGAAATATATTGCATGGTATCATAAATACCTAAACCTGCATATACAGATCCTCCCGGGCTATTCAAATAAATCTGAATATCTTTTTTAGCATCCACAGATTGTAAAAATAATAACTGCGCCTGCATAATATTGGCTATCTGATCGTCAATACCAGTCCCAAGGAAAATAATACGATCCATCATCAAACGAGAGAATACGTCCATTTGTGCTACATTCAACTGACGCTCCTCAATAATATAAGGAGTCATATTTGAAATGTTATGTTTTGTGTAGGAATCAAAAGTGTTTCCACTTATCCCTTTGTGCTTTACAGCATATTTACGAAATTCATTATTATCGAACATAATTTTATATTTTTTAATTATTACGGGTTAAGGTTGATGTTAAAAGTACAAACAAATATTAAACCTCAAAATCTTTATTGACTATTTGACAGTTTTAAAAAAATCATCGTATGCAAGCTCTTTATTTTCTAATGTAAATTTAGTTTTAAACAAATTCATCACTTTCTGTCCGTATAATTTTTCATGTATTTTCTTCGCTTCTTCCTGGTTTGTCAATACACGTTGAACTGTTTGATTCAGTTCATCATCACTTATCGGGGCCGGATTATATTTACCAAATTGCTCTATGATTAGTTCTTTTGTATGTTCAACTACTTCTTCATTACTAACCTTAAGATCATTGTCCTTAATAATTTTATTTTCTATCAATTGCCATTTCAAACCTTTTGAATAACTCTCAAATTCCGATTCCACCTGTTCAGGTGTTACTGGCTTTTCGTTTACAGCAACTATCCAACGTTTTAAAAATTCTGTCGGCAAATTAAAATTGATTTTATTCATCAAATGTTCAACTACATCATTATAAAACTTACGTTCGCTGTCATTGACAAACATTGCAGCCAATTCATCCTTAATTTTCGCCCTAAATTCTTCTTCAGTTGTTACATTACCTTCGCCATAAATTTTATTGAAAAATTCTTGGTTAATTTCAGCAGCAGCCAAACGGCTTATCCCTTTTACGGTGAATTGAATTTTAGATGTTAATTTTTCAGCGGCAGCTTTTTCAATTCCCAGCATAGCAGCTAAGTCAACCGGATTTTCCGATAACTTTTGTGCCTCTACAACTACTTTATCTTCTTTCTTCAAACCTGTTAATGCTTTTTTAGTAGATATATCTTTTACTCGCTCTAAAAACAATGAACCTGTTTTAAAAATACCACCTGCTAAAATTTCGCCGTGTGCATCCAACTCCACAAAATCACCATTTAGTAAATCGTCTTCTTCTGAAACTTCAACCGGTTCTACTTTACCGTAGCGTTTCGCGATATCTGTTACATATTTATTTACCAATTCCTCATCAATTTTAACAGTTTGGTATGTAAATTTATCTTTTGGAGAAAGCTCAACCTTAAATTTGGGAGCAAGCCCCATCTCATATAAAAATTCAAACTCTTGTTGATTATCCCAGTCAATATTTCTATCACTATCCGCTTTTGGCAAAGGATTGCCAAGCACTTCAATTTTATTTTCGTTCAGGTATTTATATAATGAATCGTTTAAAAGTTTATTGATCTCATCAACCAAAATGGATTTGCCATACATTTTTTTGATCATACCTGTAGGTACTTTACCCGGGCGAAATCCGGGGATATTCGCTTTTTTTTGATAATCTTTTAAAGCAGTTTCTACTTTCGGTAAATAATCTTCAGCCACCACTTTTACTTTTAATACGGCATTTAATTCATCTATGTTTTCTTGAATAATGTTCATTTGACTTATAAATTTTTAATTGATATTTTATTTGTTTTTTTTTAAGGGTAACAAAAATACGAAAAGTTTTGGAGCTGATAGTAAGAATAAAGGTTCTTTTAAACGAAAAAGTCCCGCAGAAATGCGGGACTTTTTAGGTAAATTATATTTAACTATAATCATGCTAATCTTACGTTTACAGCATTTAAACCTTTTTTACCTTCTTGAACTTCAAAAAGTACTTCATCATTTTGACGTACTTCTTCTTTCAATCCAGATACATGAACAAAGAATTCTTCATCTGAGTCATTTGCTTTAATGAATCCAAATCCTTTTGTTTCATTAAAAAACTTTACTGTTCCATTTTTCATTTTTATAATAATATTTGATTAATAATTACACAAATATAAACAAATAAACTGGAATCGTTTCATTACACTGCATTTTATCGGATCACCCCCGCTAAGCCTTGTTAAAAGCTTATTATATTCGAATACATATAATTTAGTTTTATTAAAAAAAATTGTAAGGTGTGAGTAAATAATTATGTTTAATTACCTTTCCTCTTAGTGGACAATGGAATGTAGAATGGGCGCCTATTTCTTAATTTCAATTCATTTATTTTTCTCAACTCATTAAAAAGAAAAAACTTAAACACTTTAATAGTGTTTAAGTTTTTTTGTGCGGATGAAGGGACTCGAACCCCCACGCCTTACGGCACCAGATCCTAAGTCTGGCGCGGCTGCCAATTACGCCACATCCGCATAATTTATTTATTTATTATTTCTAAGCTCCTACCCCACTCCACTTACGACATCCCGCTCAAGCGGGACGCAGCTGATTCTATATGCTCTGAACCACATCAGCGTTTTTTTAATCGTACTCTGTATTCCTTTAACCTGGTTCGGCTGCGGTTTTTGCTTCAACGCAAATAATGCCTTATCCGCATTTAATTTAATCGGAGGGCAAAGATATGATTTTTTTCAAAATCAACCTGCTCAAAAAGGGATTAATAAAAGAAACATCAATTTATACTGGAGTTTCCTCAAAAATTACTCTGGGAATAAATCTAATTGAAAATGGTCTATGTTTCCCTGTTTCCCCTTAAAACTATCTATCCCGACTCGTGTTTTTTTCAACAGTTCATAAATTCCATCAGCCATTGCGTAATT
>JBBSPS010000223.1:0-6400 GCA_038258655.1 Bacteroidia bacterium | reverse complement strand
TTACTTATTATGTTGGAGGATTAAATTATCAAACAGAGCATCATTTATTTCCACGTATTTGTCATGTTCATTATCCTAAAATTGCTCCGATAGTTGAACAAACGGCTAAAGAATTTGGGGTTCCTTATTTATATAATGATACTTTCCGTTCTGCCTTGGCTTCTCATATGCGTATAATCGCAATGTTAGGAAGAAATGAACTGCTGCATGATCCGATGGGATAGAAGCAATCATTTCGCTTTTTGAGTCAGTTCATTTAAATAATTTTCATCCACCGGATACTTCAACGCTTTCGCTTTTTGAACGGCCTCTAATGCTACTTTATAATTCCCCGATTGATTTAAAGCAACAGAAAGATTATACCACGCATTAGGATTATCATTATTCAATGAAAGTGATTTTTGCAGATCCGAAATACCTTCCTGAAGTTTTCCAATGTTTATATAACTGGTCCCCCTATAAAAATATCCAAAAGATTCTTCGGGATGTTTGGCAATAATAAGATTACAATCAGCGATACATTCATCAAATCTTTTCAGGTTCAATTTTTCGGAAGCGATATTTACATGTAATTGTTCTTCGGTAGGATGTAATTTGATAGCTGTAAGAAAATCCTTCAGCGCTTCCTCATGTTTCCCCATAGTGGAATAAGTGATACCCCTATTCAAGTAGGTGTCATAAATATTAGGATCCAAAGAAATGGCTTTCGAATACATCTCTAACGATTTATCGAAATTCTTTTGTAACGCATACATATTTCCCACGTTGCTATAAATAAAAGCATCTTTGGAAACGGCTCGTACTAAGACATTGTAATCTTCAAAAGCTTTATCCATATTACCATGCTCACGAAAATAATTGCCTCGGTTCTTATACGCAACCTCCACTCCAACCTGTTCCACTTTTACAATATTGCCCGTTTGAGTAATTATATATGGATGTTTGTTAATCACATCAGTCCATAGTACTTCAGAGTTGCTCCAAATCTTTACCCGGTTGTAACAAGCAATTATAAAGAAAACTGAAAATGCGCTAACAATTAGCATTGTCAATGTTTTTGATCGTTGATCTTCCAACCGGTCGTTCACAAACATTGCAATAATAAAAAAAACACCAATATATGGTAAGTAAGAGTATCGGTCAGACATTATTGCAGCACCAACAGAAATAAATTGCAATACAAGCGCTATCATCATAATAAAAAAAACCATTCCAAAAACATAAATCCTGAATTTTTCTTTATTGCCTTTTTTGTAGAGGAACCAAAAGGGAAGCCCTATAATTAGCAGTACAATAAGTGGAGAAATATTATATATAAACGGAATTCCTCCTTTATCATCGGTAGTCGGATATGAATAAAATGCTGAAAGATCAATTGGCATAATTAATTTCACCCAATACATCATAAAGCCATACGCAGCAAACATTAATCGTTGCAAGGTTGTAAATACGCCGTAGTCGGCAATGGCTTGATGCGATTGAATTTTTGTCGCGTTATAACCGATCCACAAAGCAAAAAGCAAGAAAGGAATTTTTTCGGCAAGGGTTTTGAAATTTATTTTTCGCTGATAATAAAAATCTATAAGCAACAATACGAACGGAAGCGGTACCGCCATTGCCTTACTAAGGCACGATAAAACAAAGAGTATAAAAACTCCAATAAGATAAATAAATTTATTTTTTTCAAGATAGCGGATATAGACAATACAGGAAAGTAAAAAGAAAAAACCATACAGTACATCTTTCCTTTCTGATACCCAAGCAACACTTTCCACATGCATCGGATGGATACCAAACCACAAAGCAGCAAGGGCTCCTACCCAAAATTTTTTCCGAGAAAGTAAAAAGAGAAAAACAAAAACTAAAAATGTATTGAGAAGATGAATAAAAATATTTGTAAGCACATACGCTTTCACATTCAGTTTTGAATAACTGTAATTGATCGCTAATGAGATCATGGTGAGAGGGTGGTAATTGAGCATTACCTGTGTTTCCGGCTTAAAAAGCGTTTTTATATTTTCTTTTGAAAGGCTTTTTACCAAAGGTTGTTCTATAACATACCCCGGATCATCCCAATTGGTAAATTCCTTTTTTGAACTTAACGCGGGAGAAAAACAAATATACGTTATAACCAAAACAGCAACAATAACCACAAGTTGAGTGGTATTTTTATACCAAATTTTCTGCTGAACAGTTTTTAGTGGTTTTATTTCCTTTAGTGAATCTTGTTTTTTACTTTTTGCCATTGAATACAAAACTAATGTAAAATGTGAAAAATTTGAAATAAAATACATGCAAAATTTGCTTAATTTTAAAGCATGAACGGATTCCGTGAGGAAGTACTTATAATGATTACTACACCTATTTACATTATTATAATTGGTGGTGAAATACTATTCAGCTATATCCATAACAAAAATTATTATTCCACTAAAGGAACTCTCGCAAATATTTATTTATCCGCTTTAAATTTTACACTTGATATTTTATTTCGGTTTTTTTGTTTATTCGTTCTTGATTATTTTTATCGATTCAAATTTGTAGAAATACAAAACAAATACATTTATTGGAGTGTATTACTTATCGCTCAGGATTTTATGTATTACTGGCTACATCGTGTGGATCATTATTGTCGGCTATTCTGGGCGGTTCATGTAACACATCATTCATCCGAAGAATTTAACTTAACGGTTGGTTTTCGCTCCTCCGTATTTCAACCGATCTATCGTTTTATTTATTTTATTCCGCTTACGCTGGTAGGTTTTAAAGGAATTGATATTATGTTTATTTATGCAGCCACTCAAATTTATGGAATACTAATCCATACCAAGGCAGTAGATAAATTAGGCTTTTTAGAAGTCTTTATGTCAACACCATCACATCATCGGGTGCATCATGGAAGCAATGTAAAATACTTGGATAAAAATATGGGTATGGTATTTATTATATGGGATAAGCTTTTCGGGACATTTGTAGAAGAAGATCAAAATGAAAAAGTAATTTATGGTTTAACGGAAAATATTAAAACTCATCATCCTGTAAAAATGGTTTTTCATGAATGGATAAATATAGCTAAGGACCTTCGTAAACCTTCCTCCTTTAAAGCAAAATTCATGTACCTGTTTGGCGCACCCGGTTGGAGCCATGATGGTAGTAAAAAAACTTCGAAACAATTGAGAGAAGAGTTGGATAAAAAATAAAAATAAAACTAGAAAAATGAAAAACTTCCTCTTTTTATTATTTATTTGTTTGTCATTTAAGATTTTTTCACAAGACCTAAATGATAAAATTTTTCCAAAAGAAGCCGATTCCATTATATGTAAAATAACATCTATTCAGAAAAACTGGCTGTATTATGACCACCAAGAAAAAAAATATATTAAAAACGATTATATACATATTAGTGATATTAGATACTACTTGTATAATGGAATAAAGACAACAGCAATTGAGCATAAATCGAAGTTTATTATTTCAAATACTTTAATCTCTGCTACAAGCATTTCAGAAAAAAATAATATAATGAACTCCTCTCCGAAAGACACAATTCAAACTTTTTATTTAGACACAATTAAAACTTTTTATTTAGATACTTTAGGTAAAAAACATGCCTGCCTTATACTTTTAAGTAAAAGTAAAATAATAAAACAAGCGAATCAACTTATAAAAATACAATTAGTTGATTCGTTAGGAAATATAGCTATTTTACTTCCCAACCAAATATCTGGTTATTGGATAAATGGAGTGTTTTATAAAATTTTTAAAACAATTTATAATGGTAAAAATGTTGCATTTTTTGCTGAAGAACTTATAACTGGGAAAGCCTCGTTGTATGTATATAATGGAGAACGATTAAATAATGAATCTATTTATATATTTAAAAAGCAATCAGAAACGGAATATTATTTTGTTCAAGAAAAAATTACAACTAAAGAACATACTGCGACTTCAAATACGGTTCAGAATTCCGATGGAAGTGCTTCAAGCATCGAACTATTAGAATTTCATGATGAAACTCCTTATTTAAATTTTTTTCAATCTTATTTTTCTGATTGTTCAGAAATAACATTAAAATTTAAAAGCAGCTGGTATACATACAATGACATTACTGCTGCTTTCAGAGATTATAATAAATGTAGATAAATTCAGTTGTTAGCTATTAAGAAGCTCCACGTCTCGCTGTCTTTGTTTAACCCACAAAGACAATCAACATTAAACATCCATAATTTCTAACGGTTTAAAATAATCATCAGCATCCAAATCAGGCACAATATATATTCTGTGCCACTCATCGCCATCAATAATCTCCCACTTATGTCCTTTTCCCAACAAGTCGTTGGCAATGACAATAACGCCTGGTTCAACAATAAACGTATCACCATTGGTTACAGTAAACTTCAGCTTACCTTTTAGTGTGATAGCAAATTGATACCTAGGGGCGGAATGCCATGCTAATTCTTCTACTTTAGTTTGAATAAAAAAATAATTGGCTTTGATATGTGTCAATTCCGGCATGGTTCCTTCCAGAAAAGAAGAATCATCTCCGTTGATATTAATTAATTTGAATGCTTTCATTTTTTATATTTCAGCTTAAGCACTTTTTTTTCATAATCGATCACTGCTTTATACTCTAAAAGAATATCACTTCCTAAAACACCTTCTATTTTGGTTAATCCAATTTTTTCGTACGATTGATTAACGTGCGACAGATCCAATAATACAGTTTTGTAATTTAGGATTTCTATATCACCAATTTTAATTTTTTTTAAAATGGTGATCTGGCTTTTCATTGTATTTGTGCCTAAGCCTGTGGATAATTGATCGTGTTTTTCAAATTTTTTATTACTCACATATTTTACAATCCTTTTATTGTCAAATACTGTTTTTGATGCACCTGTATCTATAATAAGTTTAGCAGGCTTACCATTGATGTATATTTTTATCATCAGATGAAACCCTTCGCCGTCAATACTTAAAATCGTAAATGGAATTGTTGTTATCATGTTGTTTTAAAAAACACATCCCTCTGTATTGAGGGATGTGTTTTCGTTTAGCCCCTCTCTAAAGGAAAAGGGATAAAGAGGTGAGGCTCTTATTTAGCAATTGATGCATTCATATTATCCAATACATTCATCACCTCTTTCACTGCTTTTGCTGATTCATCCAACAATTTCTTTTCTTCAGCATTCAGTTTTAATTCGATGATTTGTTCGATACCGTTTTTACCTAATTTAACTGGCACTCCAAGATAAATATCTTTCAAACCATATTCACCTTGCAGCCATGCACAAACAGGAAAAATACGTTTTTGATCGCGCACAATGGCTTCCACCATTTGTGCCGCTGATGCTCCCGGAGCATACCATGCAGAGGTTCCTAATAAATTAACAATTTCTCCTCCGCCTTTTTTAGTACGGTCAATGATTGCATCTAACTTTTCTTTTGAAATAAGTTCAGTTACAGGAATACCTACAACAGTAGTATAACGTGGCAATGGAACCATTGTATCTCCATGCCCTCCCATTAACACCGCCTGAATGTCTTTCGGAGAGCAATTTAATTCTTCCGCTAAAAATGCGCGATAACGAGCCGTATCAAGAATACCCGCCATACCAAATACTCTTGTAGGGCTTATTTTCGCTGTTAAGTAAGCGCAATAGGTCATTACATCCAAAGGATTGGAAACTATAATAATAATCGCATTTGGTGAATGTTTTAAAATATTTTCTGTAACACCTTTTACAATTCCTGCATTGGTCGAAATAAGATCATCACGGCTCATGCCCGGTTTACGTGGCAATCCCGAAGTAATTACCACTACATCCGAATTAGCAGTTTTTGAATAATCATTTGTTGAACCTTTTATACGGGTGTCATACAGATTTACAGGCGCAGTTTGCCAGATATCAAGTGCTTTACCTTCAGCGAAATTTTCTTTAATATCCAGCAAAACTACTTCGTTTACTAATTCTTTTTGAGCGATAACATCAGCACATGTTGCACCTACATTACCTGCTCCTACTACTGTTACTTTCATTTTATTTATTTTTTTGATAGGGTTTATAAACAATTTTTCGTGGTGCTAAATTAGAAAAGAAAAAGATATATAGATAGAAATTTTTAAAGGTTTTCAGTATTATCACCAACACACTTTCTGGACTACGCTCGAAATGGACCCACTCTAACCAAATTATACCACCTCAGCCACAGTAAAGGTGCTACCTCCAACAAAAATAAGGTCATTTTTTTTGGCGTTGCTTTTAGCTGCCGCAAACGCATCTGGAACGGAGCTATACTCCTCACCTTTTAATCCTATTGCTTTTGCCTGATTGGCCAATTCACTCGCATTCAATGCTCTTGGAATATTTGCTTTACAGAAATAATAGGTCGCATCTTTGGG
>JBBSPS010000222.1:0-6401 GCA_038258655.1 Bacteroidia bacterium | reverse complement strand
TTCACCCTGTTGCCATATCAACCCCATTTTTTATTAAACAATATATGTTAATTATAATGCAATTGCCTTGTACATAAATGTTTTCTCCGCTAAAATCTTTTATCTTTGTTTTCATCTGTATAAATTTTTCTAAACTTACACATTACAAACATAAGGGCTTCGTTCGTAAAACTCACACGGAATAACGTCCTTATTAATTATTTCCTCAATCGTTTTATAAGATCACTAATCATTGATTGTTTTCCCATAATTCCTTTCCATCCTTCACGTACAAGTATTATCCCCGGAATGCTTATCAGTATAAATGGAAAGGGCCAAAAATTTTTGTAAGTGCCAATAAGTGTTACACAAATTATTAAAAATCCAACAAACATTCCACTTGCAAAAAATAGGTTGTATATAAAAGGCGATCGTTTAAAATAATCTTCATCCGTTTTTTCTTTGTAAGCTTTTTGAAAATTATTCCAATCATATTGAGAATTTCCAGTATTTGGATTGGTATAGGAATCATTTTTTACGGATGAGCCATAGTATTGCTTTTTGCGTTCTGCATTGGCTTTGGTAGTATCGGCATAATTTAATTTTATATTATGTAAATAGCGTTTACGTTCATCAATCAATACTTCATATGCTTCATTTACAATAGCGAACACCTCATTGGCTTTGGGTGAATTGTTTATATCAGGATGTACTAGCTTAGCTTTGTTTCGGTAAGCGTGTTTTATGTCTTCCAAAGTGGCATCACGGGGAATGTCTAATATTTTGTAGTAATCGTACAAGTTGAGTTATATGTTATGAGTTGTAAGTGATAAGTTATAAATTTTGTGAGTGGAAGCGGTATCAAATTTATGGAATATTTTATTGCTTATTTGAAATCCTATTTATTATCCTTATGTGCCTGTCATTTCGATCCCGCACATGATGGAGAGAAACGTATGAGGGCGGAATTGTAATTAAATTACTTTTAACACATATTTTTTTGATTTTAAAATTGATTTTAATATCTTTAATTAATCAAAAATAAAAACAAAAAATTTAATCACATAAAAAGATCTATTCAAATTTTATCAGCCGCTTTTTTATTAATAATCGCCACAGCTTTTACGCCTGTTGTGAATCCTGAATTAGAAATTGGTTCCACTATTCCAAAATCAGAAATAAAAATGATGGACGTAAGTGGTAAAGAAGTTTCTTTAGCCGATGCAAAAGGAGAGAATGGTTTGTTAGTAATATTTTCTTGTAATACATGCCCTTATGTAAAATTAAGCGAAGCACGTATTAAAGAAATCGCTGCATTAGCAAAACAAAATAAAATTGGAGTAATCGTAATAAATTCGAATGAAGCACAACGTGAAGCGGAAGATTCCTTTGATGCGATGAAAAAATATGCATCAGTGCAAGGTTATAATTTCAGTTATGTAGTAGATAAAAATTCACAAGTAGCTGATGCTTTTGGCGCTACACGCACACCACATTGTTTTTTATTTGATAAAAAAGCATTGGTATATCGTGGTGCTATTGATGACAATATCAAAGAAGCCAATGATGCTAAAGAACATTTTTTAAAGGATGCTATTATAGATGTTGCAACAGGAAAACCTGTTAAGACTAATTCATCCAAATCGGTTGGCTGTTCTATTAAACGAATGGAATCATAAATCGTTGACATATAAAAATAATCTATAAAAATTTTATTTTACACCTCTGAATTTTCAGAGGTGTTTTTGTTCTATATTAGCTGACTTCTCGAATGATTTTAGGTCGTGAAAAACTCCCTCGCAATTACGTTTTTGTATGGTAATTTCAGTCAATGTTTTTCCTTATAATGATATTCCGCCAACAACAGGTCAATATCTTTCATTAATTGATTCATCTCTGTTGAGTCGGTTCCATCATAAAATCCACGTATTCGTTTGTCTTTATCGATCAACGCGAAATTTTGTGTGTGAATAAAATCATCAGGTCCGCCATCACCTTGTTCAGCATTTAACAAATATCCTGTTCTTGCAACAGCATATAAGTCTTTTTTATCGCCGGTAACAAACATCCATTGCTTGGCATCCGCATTGTGTTTTGTGGCGTATGCTTTTAATTGTTGCACCGTATCAATTTCAGGGTCAACGGTGTGAGATAAAAATTTTACTTCTGCATTTCCCTTAAATTTATCATATATGCGTTCCATTTGCGAACTCATAATCGGACAAATACTATGGCAGGTAGTGAAAAAAAAATCTGTTACATAAATACTTCCATCAAGATTTTTTTGTGTAACAGTGTTGCCATCCTGATCTGTAAAATTAAAATTTTGAATGGTATGATAGGCTGTATCTGTTTTTCTGTTTTTGGATTCATAACTTTTTTCGCCAAAAATGGGTAAGTACCGTGCAGGTTTATTGTTATCATAAATAAAAAATGCGTACACGAAAATACCAGTAGCGACAAGCAATAGAAAAAGGTTGATGAATTTTGGTTTCATATTATTGGGATTATTTTAAACACAGTTCATTGCGAGGTTTTATTTTGATTCGATACTTTCAATTTCACTTTTCAGGAATTCATAAGTCACTTTTTTTTCAAAAAAATGATTTATTTGTTTTTGATTATTTATGATTAATGTGGCAGGAATAGCGCCAGACCATTGTTCTGACACTTTTGGAATAAAATAATTTCCATTTAATTCATCTAATAAAAGCACTTCCGATTTCAATTTTTTTGTTTTAATAAATGGCAACAGTTTAGTTTTCAGATCCTCTTTAAAATCCATGCTGACTAATATTACTTTTATTTTTTTATTTTTATAAACAGTATTAATACTATCAAAATCAGGCAACTCCTTTACGCAAGGGGCACACCAGGTTGCCCAAAAATTAATTATATAAGTAGTATCCGAATTGTTTTTAATTCGTTTTTCCAAGTCAGTGATTTTAATTATAGCCACGTTTTGTGAATAGCCAAAAATGATTGTTGATACAAAAAGAAATATGATTGCTATTAATTTCATATTATAAGGTTATCATAAATTTAAGTTT
Organism: Bacteroidia bacterium; assembly: GCA_038258655.1. Classification (GTDB taxonomy): domain Bacteria; phylum Bacteroidota; class Bacteroidia; order 2-12-FULL-35-15; family 2-12-FULL-35-15; genus 2-12-FULL-35-15. The sequence goes on along the minus strand of JBBSPS010000222.1, from coordinate 3,372 downwards.
AGCGCTTTATGATGTTTGCGTTTTTTGTTGTTTGGAATGTGAAGTTACTTGGTAAAACATTAATGCTTCCATCCACTTCAAGCATTTCCAAATCCACTTCAGGTATATTTTTAACACCATGTTCACGCACGGTGGCATGCAATTCTTTTAAAATGATCTTTTCTTTTTTTCAAATAGTTATATATTATTTTCCCCTTATAAATAAGTGTTATCGGATCTCCTTGCAAAAAATTTTGTGAACGTTTGAATCTATAAACGAGTAAACGTCCCGTATTGAGTAAAAATAAAGTAATTGCCGCTATCAAACCACCCTGCAGAGGGTGTTATCACCTGCCATTACATTTTGTACAGAATTGCTTCTCAATAAAATAAATACATGTCATTCATTGATATATTGACTTTGATTGTATACTCAAAGATATTTAATATTCCGTGGTTAATGAATTGAAAAAGTAGTTTTACCGAATTTTTTTTAATAATTTTATCATTCCAAAAAACAGTAATTATTTATTATGGTAGAAGGATGTGTTGAAGAATATAAAATTATTGCGCCGGCAATAAGTACAGCTGGTGTATATTATTTTACAACAGATAGCGGTGTTGATTATGAAGTGCGTTTTGGCCGCAGGCAGGATAATATTTTACATGCCACCATTGTATTTGGTGTTATAAATGAAGAATATGATGGAGAGGAATATACAATGACCAATAAAGGCGAGTTATACAGGGTTATGACTACAATAGTGCATGTAGTAAAAATGTTCATGGAGGAACACCCTAAAATGATCGCGTATGAATTTACAGGGATTGCTAAAGAAGGCGAGGATGATGATGTACTTACTGTGCGTATTAATTTATATAAACGATATCTGCCCCGTATTTTTGAAAATGACTGGGCATTTGATTACTCAAAAGGAAACACCATTATTGTAACCTGTATCAAATAAATATAGCGCCCTTTACTTAGTGCCAGTTTGTTTCTCTCTCTCCAATATATCAATAAAATTTCCTAATTGTTCTACATCAATCCGTTTCGCTCTTATGATCTTGTTTTCATCAAGCAGATATGTTTGGGGGGTGCTATAAATATCATAAATCTTTTTGGCAACCGCTCTGTGATATTCATCAGGTTCATGAACATTGATCCAGTTTAAATTGTTTTCGCGGATGAATTTTTTCCATTCCTCGGGCTTATCTTCCGTTTCCACAGCATATACTTCAACACCTTTTGATTTTACTTTTTTGTAAAGCTCGGCCAGCTTTGGCACTTCTTTTTTGCAATGCCCACAGTCATGGTCCCAAAATATTAAAACAGTGTATTTCGCTTTTACTGCATACAATTCCTGATAGATCCCGGTTGAATCCATCATATTCAGGTCAGGCGTTTTTTTACCCAACAGCAATGGTTTCAAAGTAAATGCACGATTAGTGATCTTGTATAATTGTGTAGAATCCACCCAAAATGCCTGCTTAGTTACGTAGTATTGTTCTACCATGTGAACAAATACAGCGTCCATACCCATAATGTTTGAACTTTCGTAATTATACGTTAGCCAGTAGACCACATATTTGAATACTTCTTTGTTAGCGCGGGCTTTGCTTACTACATAATCAGTTGAAATGTTAATGGAATCAGGTGTTTGAGGAGTTAATTGCTCCATGTACTGTTTCAATTTTGCATGAAAAATAGGAGTGCGGAGTAATCGGTCATCACTAAAATCCAAGTTATCGAAAAAATGTGTTTTGTAATAATGGTAAGCAAAAGTGGTGTCTTTTTTACCGTTTGGAAATGTAGGAGCTTCCGGTATTTGAGGCTCTTCCATCGCTTTGAATATTTGAGCCACAAAAGTTTTTGGTTTGGTTTTTATGAAATTGAGCTTGTAATCTTTTACTTGTTTATCGATCACATTCATTTTATCCTGAATGCTTTTAGTAGAATCTTTGCTGTTTTTTATTTTTTTGTATTGTTCACGCAACGGCTCTAATTCCTTTTGTTTATTAGCCATAAAGGTTTGATAATCATAAAAATATTTATTTTCTTCGGAACCTTTTACTTTCATGTATTTTATGTAATCGGTGGTATCAGTTTCCAATGAAAAATTCTGCCCGGCGTCCATAACAAAATCAAAATATTTTTTGTTGGGCGGCACAATCAAATAAATCCCCTGGTCCCATTTTGTCTTTCCTTTAAAAATCAGTTCACCTTTGGCGTTTACTTTCGCTGAGTCCTTGATGTATTGTTTATCACCATAATAATTTGCTAATAAACAAGTGGTGCCTTCTTTCAAACCTTTAAGAGTAAACTTAAAGTCATAGCCATCTGTGTTTCCTGCGAAGCTATAAATCGCTATTAAAACACTAAAAAACGTAATTGTTTTCGTTAAAAATGTATTCATGAAATTCATTTTTTTATTTTTTTTGTAAAGTTAGCGATATTTTTTATTGTTTTTTAACAATTATTACACCAAAATTTATAGGCTGTAAGGGCATTTTTTAACAACCTTTATCCTTAATTTTGAGTATCGTCAAATATGCAAATTATGATCAAACATATCGCCAATCATTTCTTGTTTTTATTTATTTTATTTTCCGTTCAAGGTTTTTCACAGGATGATAAACCTAAAGTGGATAGTATAACAGATGCCGCTCAAAATTTCGTGAAATCAGGTAATTATAAATGCGATTCGGCAGCTATATATATTAAGAATAAGGACTCCAAAAAAGCGAATAAGTTTTATTTAGAAGCTATAAAAGATTATAAAAAGGCGGTAAAAGCCAACGACAATTCATTTGCGGCTTATTATAATTTAGGTATCGCTCAAACAAAAACAAAAGATTATAAAAACGCGGTTGCAAGTTTTGATAAAGCATTGAACATTGATGCTACTCATAGTGAAGCGTTTCGTGAGCGCGGGATAGCGCAACTAGGGCAAGGGAAAGACACCATGGCCATGAATGATTTTAATAAAGCGATCGATAAAAATTTTGAGGACGCGGAAGCGTTTTATCAACGGGCAATGATGTATGAGAAAAAACATACTACACAATCCGCTCTTGAAGACTATTCACGTGCCTTGGAGATAAGACCCAATTTTGAAGCGGTGTACCTGAAGCGTGGAATCATAAATAACAACATAAAAAAAGATTATATACTGGCCTTAAATGATTTTAACAGAGTGATTGAAATAGATCCTGATGGTAATGAGGGTTACCTATGGCGCGGAAAAACAAAATTTAATGGTGGTGATTTTAAAGGCGCTGATAAAGACCTGAGTCGCTACCTCGATATGGAACCTGATAATGTAGAAGCCTTGGTTACCCGTGGCGCTGCGCGTATCAACACAGGAAATAATTCCGGCGCTGTACGCGATT
>JBBSPS010000221.1:0-6458 GCA_038258655.1 Bacteroidia bacterium | reverse complement strand
TTTTAATTTTAGTGCTTGTGAGTGAGTTCATCGTTTTTCTGTTAGAATTTAAACTTATGAACTTAGGCTGCTGACATTACAAGGTCGGCAGCCTACTTACTCACAATCAACTGGTTACATCATTTCTGTATAGTAGTTTAAAATAGGAACTAAAAAGTGGACTGTATTTAAGCAAAATATGTACTTTTACCGAATAAAAACAGATTATATCAATGAAAACATTAGTAGCTAACTTTTCGAAACAATTGACAGAAGCCATTAAAATTGGCAGTGAGGCAAAATTAACTGCTTCAAAAAATAAAATTTCTAATGTGTTAATATGCGGACTTGGTGGTTCCGGTATCGGCGGAAGCATAATAAGTGAGCTTGTTGCAGACAATGCCAATATACCGATCAATGTGTCGAAGGGATATTTTATTCCTGCTTATGTGAATGAAAATACCTTGGTAATTATTTCATCGTATTCCGGGAATACCGAAGAAACATTGAACTGTATGGAATTAGCGATGGCTAAAAACGCGAAAATTGTAAGCGTTACATCCGGTGGAAAAGTACTAGACATTTCAAAAACAAAAGGATATGATCATATTATTGTTCCGGGAGGGATGCCGCCCCGTTCTTGTTTAGGATTTTCGTTCACACAATTATTTTTTATTCTTGGATTTAACAAAATCATAACAAATAATTATAAAGCTGAATTAGAAGCGGCAATAAAATTAATTGATGCCGAGGAAAATAATATGATCGCGGAAGCGACAAGTATCGCTAACAAATTAATTGGTAAAACACCGGTGATTTATGCTACTACATATAATGAAGGGATTGCCATCCGCTTCCGCCAGCAAATAAATGAAAATTCCAAGATACTTTGTTGGCACAATGTAATTCCGGAAATGAATCACAATGAGTTAGTTGGCTGGACTCAAAAAAATGAAAATTTAAGTGTATTGATATTTCTAAATAAAGATGAATTTTCCCGCAACCAGATGCGTGTTGATATCAATAAAGAAGTAATAAAAAAATATACATCTTCTATCACCGAAATTTATTCAAAAGGAAATTCTGCGATTGAAAAAGCGATTTACTTTATTCACCTGGGCGATTGGATATCTGTTATATTGGGCGACCTGCGTGGAGCGGATCTAATGGAAGTAAATGTTATCGATCATTTAAAATCCGCACTCTCCAAAATTTAATTGCAATCGGCGATTTGCTAATAGAATAAAAATATCTACTTTTAATAAAGTAATTCTTGTTATAAATTGTTTAATTATTTAAAACTATAAAACATGAAAAAAATACTCTTACTAATTGCGATGATAACGTTAAGCGTTGCCGCAACAAAAGCGCAAGTTTCCTTTGGAATTAAAGCGGGATTAAACGGATCTACGGTAAGTGGGCTCAACAACAATTCTTCCACATCAGGATCCGTAAGTACATCAAACAGTACAAAAATAAAACTCGGTGGGCAGTTTGGTATTTATGCAAATATTCATTTTGGTAAGGTTTTGGGATTTCAACCGGAAGTGCTTTTTTCAATGAAAGGATATAGATATGAATCAAAAGCGACAATTGGCGCTAACACTTCCTCTACAAAAACCAGTGTGTCATTAAATTATATTGAAATTCCATTGCAACTTAGAATCAATCCTACCCAAAGCTTTTTTATACTGGCAGGCCCTTATTTTGGTATTCTTGTGGGAGCGTCCAGCACCTCAGTCTATACAAATGGCACTATCACTAATACAAGCAAAAGCAGTTCCACTAATGGACTTCAATCGATAGATTTTGGAGTTGCCTTAGGTTTAGGATTGAAGGCGGAAAACGGATTCACAATGGGATTAAAATATTCCCGCGGGTTTAACAGTATTTATGCAAATGACAATAATGGAGCAAATGTAAACTCTGTGTTCCAACTTTTTGTTGGGTATGAATTCGGAGGAAAAAGATAAACATACTATTTAAATTCAGAAAGCCCCGCCAGAATAATTTTGGCGGGGCTTTTATTGTCTGGATAATTCAATAAAACAGGATAATTCGTACATTTACTCAATTGATTTATAACGAAATTGTTTCTTATTTAACTGGTAATGCAACGAGTAAAATTTATTGATCTGGGGTTAATGGATTATAAACAAGCATGGGATTATCAGGAAAAATTGTTTAATGAAATAGTTACTCTTAAAATCAAAAATCGCACACTGCCTGATAATAATCAATTACCAACTACCAACTATCTTCTTTTTTGTGAACATCCCCACGTATATACACTTGGTAAAAGTGGAAGTGAGGCAAATTTATTGGTGAATGAACAACAACTCAAATCAAAAAACGCAACCTATTACAAAATCAATCGTGGCGGAGATATTACCTATCATGGGCCCGGACAAATTGTGGTTTATCCGATTTTAGATCTCGATAATTTTTTTACAGATATACATAAATATCTTCGATTTTTAGAAGAGATCGTTATTCGTACATTAACAGAATATGGAATAAAATCAGGCAGAAGCAGCGGCGAAACAGGTGTGTGGCTGGATGCGGAAAATCCTTTGAAAGCGAGGAAAATATGCGCGATGGGAGTTCGTGCCAGTCGCTGGGTAACCATGCACGGTTTTGCATTTAATGTAAATACGGATCTGAATTATTTTGGCAACATTATTCCTTGTGGTATTTCAGATAAGGCTGTAACATCTTTAGATAAAGAGCTTGAAAATAAAGTAAATGAAGAAGAAGTAAAACAAAAACTAAAAAAGCATTTTGCAGAATTGTTTGAATGCGATATTAAATAATTAAGTGAAAAAAGTGTTGGTTTTAGAACTTAATAATGTTTCGCGCATTAAATACCGATAAAAAAATTGCGGGATATAGTAGGTACGAATTATAAAAAATTAACTTTGCAAATCATTTCCTCCCAAATGTTAGAAACAGGCGAAAAAATAGTTGAAATAAAACATCTGGTAAAACATTACGGAAAATTCCATGCCGTTGAAGATGTTAGTTTTGATGTTTTTCGCGGCGATGTATTTGGATTTTTAGGCCCAAATGGTTCTGGCAAAAGCACCACCATCCGCACAATGCTCTTATTAATAAAACCTACAAGCGGTGAATTAAAATTATTTGGGAAAGATTTATTAAAAAACAGGAATTATATCTTACAAAAGATAGGATGCATTGTAGAGAAGCCGGATTTTTACAAATACCTTTCAGCAGAGAAAAACATCGAAATTTTTGCCCGTTTATCGGGAGTAAATATTACTAAAAAAAAGGTGCATGAAATTATAGAATTTGTTGGCTTAAAAGGAAGAGAAAAAGATAAGTTAGGAGGGTTTTCGCATGGAATGAAACAACGGTTGGGGATTGCGCAAACCCTTGTTCATGATCCGGAATTGATTATTTTGGATGAGCCCACCACAGGCCTCGACCCTCAGGGAATAATAGACATTCGTAATTTGATTTTACAATTAAAAAACGAACGTAAAAAAACTGTTTTACTTTCCTCTCATATCCTTTCTGAAATTGAATTAATCGCGAACAGGATGGTGATTATTAATAAAGGAAAAACCATAGTTCAGGGATCTGTAAATGAGCTCTTAAATGCGCAGGAATTGATTGTTTCTATTGCTGTTGACAATATTGAAAAAGCAAAACAATTAATACAAAATATCGGAACGGATATACTTATAGATAAAATTGAAAATAATAATTTATTGCTTCATATTTCTCAGGAAAAAATTCCGGTAATTAATAAATTGTTTTGTGATAACAATGTGAATGTATATTCAATAGAAACAAAACGAAAACTGGAAGATTATTTTTTAAAACTGATCAATTCATGATGTTCTGGAAAAGTACGTATAATGAATTTATTAAGATTGCTGCTAAACCAAGGAGCTATATTGGAATTGGTGCGATAACTTTAATTCTAGGAATTATTTTATTTGCAATGAAAGCCGATGGAATGAATTTTATTTCTTTTGTCACCCGACCTTTTGAGCAATCATTGTCCTTTGAAGGAAATATTCTGAATGGAAATTTGATTGCGTTTATTATTTTACAAATGCTCATTATTCATATTCCGTTATTAATTGCTTTAGTAACTGGAGACCTTGTTTCCGGTGAAGCCGCAATGGGGACTATTCGTTTACTGCTCACAAAACCTATTTCACGAACAAACATTTTACTCTCAAAATACCTGGCCGGCTGTGCTTATACTTTAATTATTTTACTGTGGGTAGGATTTCTTGCTTTGGTTGTAGGTAAATTATTATTTGGAAGTGGGGACCTGTTGGTACTTAATAGTGATGGATTAATTGTTTTGCAGGAACATGATCTTGGATGGCGTTTTTTATCTGGCTTTATTGTTGCTTATTTATCATTGGTAATGATTGCAACATTATCTCTTACCCTATCCTGTTTTTCTGAAAATTCAATTGGCCCCATTGTTACTACCATGGCAATAATTATTTTATTTACCATTATTGGTGCCTTGGACGTTCCTGTATTACAAAAGGTTCAGCCTTATTTATTTACATCTCATATGGTTGCCTGGAGAAATTTTTTTGAAGACCCTTTACCCACAAAAAAAATTATTTCTTCCATCGCAATTTTGTTTCTACACATTTTTGTACTGTTGTACATTGCGATATATAAATTCAATAAAAAAGATATTTTATCATGATACGCCCCCGCCATTTATTGATTTGTATTATACTTTTTATAACTGCTTCATCATTCGCGCAAATCAATGCCAATAAGATATTACGTGCAGTATATGTGAAATCGCAAAAAGCAAAAGATTATTCTGTGGATGTAAATATAAAAGTGGACATGCCTTTTATCCGGATGATGCCAATTAATGCAAAAATCTATTACAAACAAAAAGATAAGTTTAAGGTAGAATCAAAAAGTATCGCGATAGTCCCTCGCGAAGGATTTGATCAGGCATCAAAAATGCTGGCAGATACAAATTCATTTACTGCAATTGTTCAGGGAAATGAATTAATCGAAACAATACAAACAACTATTGTTAACATTATTCCATTATCGGATACTAGTGACCTTATTTTAGGGAAATTATGGATTAACACTCAGCAAAATAGTATCTTAAAATCACAGCTTACAACAAAATCCAATGGGACCATACTGACTGAATATTTTTACGGAACTCAAGCCGTATATGGCCTTCCCGACAAAATGATTTTTTCTGTTGATGTGAAAAAATTTAAAATTCCTAAAAGTGTTTCTGCTGATATTAACAACACAGATAAACCGGATAAAACAAAAGAAAATAAAAAAGGAAAAATTTTTATAAACTTAACAAACTATCAGATCAATAAAGGAATTCCTGACAATATATTTAAGAAATGACAAGTTGTATGATATGCTTTGTTACATCGAAAATCGGTACGATTAAAAATGTCGGATGAACTATTATATCATTTATAAACCTTATAAAATGATTTCTCAATTCACTTCTTCACACAAGAAGAAATGTTTGGATCAATTGAATTTTAATTTTCCAAAAGATGTTTACCCACTGGGAAGGTTAGATGAGAATAGCGAAGGACTTTTAATTTTAACAAATGATAAAGAGCTAAATCATAGGTTACTTAATCCCGCATTCAAACATATGCGTGTTTATCTCGTTCAACTCCAGGGAATTATTACAACAGAGGCATTAAAGCAGTTGGAATCTGGGATTACCATTGCTTTAGATGCTGGGCCTTATTTAACTAAACCTTGTAAAGTTAAAATAGTTTCTAAACCTGAGCGCCTTCCCTTGCGCGGACATCCAATTAGTGACAAGTTACCAACATCGTGGATAGAACTAATCTTAACAGAAGGGAAATTCCATCAAGTACGTAAAATGGCTGCTGGCGTTGGGTTTCCTTGCTTACGATTGATTCGAACTGCGATTGAGGATATTCGTTTAGAAAGTATGGAACCCGGGGACGTACGTGAGTTAAAAAAAGACGCGGTTTATAAAAAATTGCGTATTGAGTTATAGGCTAAAAGGGCTGTACTTTATACCTGTTTAAATCACTTTTTTTATTAATTTAGGTGTTCGAAGAAATCCCCATGCGTGTTTCAAACACAGATAAAGCCTACAAACAATTTACTTTTTTCAGGCAAGTTCTGTTGTTTGCATTCCTTTTATTATTTTTTGTTAATAGATCAAACGCCCAAGCTCCCGGAATGCTTGAGTTGGAAGGGCGTGCCGTTAAAGACGGGAAACCGCTTTCCGGGGCGGTAATTACCGTTTATCGTGGCAGCACTATTCAACAGGAACAAATTAAAACGGGGAAGAACGGAAAATTTCATTGGTCTCATTCGTTAGTTGAAACTATGCACTTTCAGTGCAAGACTTTCAGTTTCTACAAATATTTTATTCAAGTATAATAGTGTCTTTGTCGATATTTGAAGGCGTTCTGTGATGTTCAAGATATTGTTGAACC
>JBBSPS010000220.1:0-6496 GCA_038258655.1 Bacteroidia bacterium | reverse complement strand
GAACCTAAAGATTGGATGCCAGAAGCCTATCGGAAACAGCTGGTTCGCATGATGAGCCAACATGCGCATTCCGAAATTGTAGGAATGTTACCGGAGGGTAATTGGATCACACGTGCTCCCAGCTTACGAAGAAAAGCTATTTTATTAGCAAAGGTACAGGATGAAGCAGGGCATGGATTGTATCTATACAGTGCAGCTGAAACACTGGGTACCGGCCGTACAGAACTATTAGAGCAACTACATTCTGGTAAAGCAAAATACTCAAGCATATTTAATTACCCGACACTTACTTGGGCGGATATTGGTGCTATTGGCTGGTTAGTGGATGGCGCTGCTATTATGAATCAAACAGCGCTGGCTCGTGGCTCATATGGCCCTTATTCACGTGCAATGGTTCGTATCTGTAAAGAAGAAAGTTTTCATAACCGACAAGGATATGAAATTATGATGCAGTTGGCGGAAGGAACTCCCGCACAAAAGGAAATGGCACAGGATGCACTCAATCGTTGGTGGTGGCCTTCCATTATGATGTTAGGGCCGAGTGATGATCAATCACCCAACAACGAACAATTAATACGTTGGAAAGTGAAGTTGGAAAGTAATGACGCTATTCGTAAACGTTTTATTGATCGTACTGTTCCCCAAGCCGATTTTATCGGGTTAAACATTCCTGATAAGGATATGAAATTTAATGAGCAAACAGGGCATTATGAGCATGGAGCAATTAATTGGGATGAGTTTTTTGATGTAATAAAAGGCAATGGACCGTGCAATGCAGAACGTTTAAAAGCCCGTATCGATGCCGATAAAAAAGGACAATGGGTGCGTGATGCGGCAACAGCTTATGCTGAGAAACAAATAAAACAAAAACAAGTAGCGTAAAAATTAGTTGATAGTTGTTGGTTGGTAGTTGTTAGAAAAATAAATCAACCGGCATTACTATCAACACACTACAACTAATAACTAACAACTAAATAATTATGAGTGATACACAATGGCCTTTGTGGGAAGTATTTGTACAAGGTAATCCAGGAATACCACATAAACACTGTGGAAGCGTTCATGCTCCGGATGCGGAAATGGCACTGCAAAATGCGCGTGATGTATACACACGCAGAAGCGAGGGAATCAACATTTGGGTTGTTCCTGCGAATGCAATCTCTGCATCAAGCCCCGAAGACCAAGGCCCGTTTTTTGAACCATCAAATGACAAACCTTATCGACATCCCACATTTTATAAAATTCCGGAAGGAGTAAAATATTTATAGAGTTATGAGTTGTAAGTGATGAGTTATAAGATAAATTACTTTTAACTTAGAACTTACAACTTAGAACTTACAATTTTAAAAAATGGAACAAGCAAAATTTGAATACCTGCTTCGCCTTGCTGACAGCAGTCTTATTATAGGGCATCGTTTATCGGAATGGTGCGGACACGGACCTGTTTTAGAAGAAGATATTGCATTGACAAATATAGCGCTTGACTTTGTTGGCAATGCAACTGCTTTATATACGTATGCGGCACAGGTGGAAGGTAAAGGTAGAACCGAGGATGACCTTGCTTATTTACGCAATGAGCGTGAGTATCGCAATTTATTACTGACAGAGCAACCGAATGGTGATTATGCGCATACCATCGCACGCCAGTTCTTATATGATGTTTATACTTTCTTTTTGTATGAAGAGTTAAAAAACAGCAAAGATGAAACCATTGCTGCCATTGCTGCTAAATCGCACAAAGAAATTACGTATCATTTGCGCCATACAACAGGGTGGATATATCGTTTAGGCGATGGGACAGCTGAAAGCCATGAACGTTTACAAAATGCATTGAATGGTCTTTGGCCATTCACTTCTGATCTTTTTGATATGGATGGAACAGATGCTTTATTGATAAAAGAAGGCGTTGCTGTTGATCTGAATAAAATAAAAGAGCAATGGGAAAAACGAGTGAAAGAAGTAATTACAGAAGCTACTTTACAAATTCCATCCACTCCATTTAAACAAAAAGGCAGTCGCGACGGAAAGCATACTGAACATTTAGGGTTTTTATTGGCCGAAATGCAATATGTGCACAGAGCTTATCCCGGGGCTAAATGGTAATCAACGAATAACGATCGATACGAATTTATGAATTGTAGTGTGTCCCACTTGTGTGTTTGCTTGTGGGTTATAACAGGAGGCTTTACAATTTTAAAATTCCGTAATGAATTCAACCTTAAACCAAGAACAAATTTTTAAACTCCTTTCCGAGATTCCGGACCCGGAAATTCCAGTGATCAATATTATTGAATTAGGAATTTTGCGTGAAGTGAAATTAGAAAATGATCTGTGTACGGTTGTGATTACTCCAACTTATACCGGTTGTCCGGCAATGAAAGTAATTGAAGATGATATCAAAATAAAGCTAAAAGAAATTGGAATTGAAAACGTAAAAGTTGAATTAGTTTATACTCCTGCCTGGACAACTGACTGGATAAGCGATACAGCAAAAGAAAAATTACGCGCTTATGGTATTGCACCGCCTGACTATTCTTCCATTGATAAAGCTGTATTGTTAGGAAAGGCTCGTGATCTGAAATGTCCATTATGTGGTTCCAAAAATACAGAGATGATCTCTCAATTCGGCTCTACCGCATGTAAAGCGTTGTATCGTTGCCTTGATTGTAAAGAACCTTTTGATTACTTTAAGTGTTTATAAGTTTCAATAATAATTTCTTGTTTAAAAATTAACCGAAAAGGGCACAAAGACTTGCGCAAAGTTCGCTAAGCTAAAATAATAATGCTTTGCGTTCTCTGCGGTTTTTTTTCTTTGCGATTTTTGCGTTAAAAAAATTGTGCAAAACATTGTTGATTTCTACATTTTAACATCTTTAAAACACTACAATTAAAATAGTATTTTTGATTACATGAATTTCTCGTCAAAATTAATAGAAGAAGCAGTTAATGAATTTAGTAAGCTGCCAGGCGTTGGTAAACGTACTGCTTTACGTTTTGTTTTGCATTTAATGAAACAGGATAAAGCAGAAGTATCACAATTTGGAAATGCCTTTATAAAATTACGAAGTGAGCTCCGTTACTGCGAAAAATGCCATAACGTTTCCGATAAACCTGTGTGTGAAGTATGTATCAATCCTCACCGCGACCAAACCACCGTGTGTGTTGTAGAAGATATACGTGATGTAATGGCAATAGAGAATACACAACAATATCGTGGTGTTTATCACGTTTTGGGTGGGATCATTTCACCAATGGATGGTATTGGACCAAGTGACCTGAGTATTGAATCGTTGGTACAAAAAGCAGGTGCGAATGAAATTAAAGAAGTGATAATGGCATTAAGTACAACAATGGAAGGTGATACAACTAATTTTTATATCTATAAGCGATTAAAAGAATATGATCTTACCATCAGCACCATTGCACGTGGTATTTCTATAGGTGATGAACTGGAATATGCGGATGAAGTTACATTGGGCCGCTCTATCGTAAATCGTACCTTATACGAAAATTCTCTTTCTTTTAAATGAAACTATCTATCATTATCGTTAACTACAACGTTCAACATTTCTTAGAGCAATGTTTGCATTCTGTGTTCAAAGCTTTGAAAAATATTGAGACAGAAATATTTGTAGTTGATAATAATTCGGTTGATGGCTCAATAGCAATGTTGAAGACTAAATTTCCACAGGTAAAGCTGATCGAGAATAAAAAGAATACTGGTTTTTCTTACGCTAATAATCAGGCGATTAAATTATCAAAAGGGGAGTATATTTTATTGTTGAATCCTGATACTGTTGTAGAAGAGGATACGTTTGAAAAGATCATGGCATTTATGGATACGCATACCGATGGAGGTGGATTAGGCGTTAAGATGCTGGATGGTAAAGGGAATTTTTTACCTGAATCAAAACGTGGTTTGCCAACCCCGGCAGTTGCATTCTTTAAAATTTTTGGATTTTCAAGATTATTTCCGAAATCTAAAATAGCCGGCAGATACCATCTTGGATTTTTAGATAAAGATAAAATACATGAAGTGGATGTGCTTTCAGGGGCATTTATGCTGTTGCGAAAAAGTGTGTTGGACAAAGTTGGTTTGTTGGATGAAACATTTTTTATGTATGGTGAAGATATTGACTTGTCCTATCGTATTATTCTGGCAGGTTTCAAAAATTATTATTTCCCCGAAACCCGTATCATTCATTACAAAGGGGAAAGCACCAGAAAAAGCAGCGTAAATTATGTATTTGTATTTTACAAAGCGATGATCATCTTCGCGAAAAAACATTTTTCTCAAAATAAAGCTCAGCTATTTTCTTTTTTGATCAGTGTGGCTATTTACCTGCGTGCAGGAGCAGCAATAACTGTTCGGTATTTAAAATCAATTGCATTACCTGTTCTTGATTTTGGATTGATAATGATGGGATTATTGCTTATTAAAAATTATTACGAAAAAAATATTCGCTTTGTTGGAGGAGGTTCGTACTCTGATCTGCTTATTACCGTTGCATTTCCGATATACATACTTATCTGGATGTTTATGGTTTATTTAAGTGGTGGCTATGATAAACCAATTCGTTTGTTCCGGATATTGTTTGGCGTATTGGTTGGCACAGGAATTATTCTGATCGGTTATTCATTATTGCCGGAAGCATATCGTTTCTCACGTGCGTTGATATTATTAGGAACGGGATGGGTGGTATTATCGTATTTAATTTCCCGATTGCTATTTCATATAGTAGGTTTTAAAACATTCAATTTAAATTCTGACAAAAGCAAGCGTATCGCTATTATCGGTAAACAAGAAGAGTTTGAACGTGTAAACGGATTATTAAAAGAAACTCGTATTCACAGCAATTTTCTTGGTTTTATAAGTGCGGATGATAATGGGACTCATCACGCCAATTATGTTGGAAATATTGATCAAATAGGAGAAGTAATAGAAATTTATAAAATCAATGAAGTAATATTTTGTTCACGTGATATTTCTTCACAAGGAATCATTGATTATATGCACACACTTGTTTCAGCAGATGTGGATTTTAAAATTGCTCCACCGGAAAGTCTTTCTATTATAGGAAGTAACTCTATTGACACCGCCGGTGATCTTTATATTATTGATGTAAATTCCATCAGCAAACCAAAGAATAAACGCAACAAACGTTTGTTTGATGTGCTTTGTAGTTTTTTATTATTGGTGTTTTCACCTGTTTTAATTTTGTTTCAGAAAAATAAATTTAAGTTTATAAAAAATATTTTTGCTGTGTTATTTGGTTTTAAATCCTGGGTAGGATATGGTAACGATGATCATGAACATTTACCGAAACTAAAACCATCTGTTTATTCTCCGGCTGATGCAATTAAGAACACTGCTATTACAAGTGATACTCGTAACCGTTTGCATTTGAATTATTCCAAAGATTATAAAATTGAAAATGATCTGAATATTGTTTGGCGATCGTTAAGATAAAAATAGAACGATTAATATAGAACGCTGATGACGCTGATTGTTATGATTAAATATGATTTGCTTTAGTGTTTTTTCTTATTGTTATATTATCTGTTTTATCATAATTCAGTGTCATCTACGTTCTATTAAAATTTGTGTTTAAATCTAATGAAATAAAATGTTTGCAATAATTGATATAGAAACATGTGGTGGTAAATTTGATTATCCGAAAGGACGGATTACAGAGATATGTATTTTAATACATGACGGATTTGGTGTTGTAGAAAAATTTACGTCACTCATAAACCCTGAATGCGACATATCATATTTTTATACTGACATTACTGGCATAACCAATGAAATGGTAAAAGATGCGCCTAAATTTCATGAGATCGCATCTAAGATACTTGAACTGACCGAAAACAAAATAGTTGTAGCGCACAATGTTGGATTTGATTATAATTTTGTGAAAGGGGAATTTGCTTCATTGGGTTTTAGTTATGAAAGAAAAAAATTGTGCACAGTTCAGTTAAGCCGAAAATTATTTCCCGGAAGAAAGTCATACAGCCTTGGTAAATTATGTGAATCATTAAATATATCCAATAAAGCAAGGCATAGAGCCGAAGGCGATGCTGTGGCAACTGCTGAATTATTTGATATGTTAATACGTGCGAAAAGACAGCGATATGATTCCAACCAGCTTGCAATTAGTTTTTCTTGAAGCTTATTTCCCCGCCTCAACCATGAATGATTGTAATATCTGAATTTTTAAACACTCCTTTGTAATTGTTGTTCGGGCATTTCATCATACGTTCTTCCGTTTAATAATCTACCGTTTGCTTTTTTATTTCGTCCTCCCCATTGTTTAAAGAAAAACGCAACATCTGCTTTTTCGCATTGTTCTTGAATGTCTAAAAGACTTCAGGCTATGAGAATAGCAAAATATAAGGATGCTTTTAAAATAAAGGCGCATCCAGACCAACTTAATATTCCATACACATGGAAAAATTCTAAAGTTGTTTTTGTAAATTCAATGAGCGATCTATT
>JBBSPS010000219.1:0-6517 GCA_038258655.1 Bacteroidia bacterium | reverse complement strand
TCGTACCCAATCACACCTTCGCTTACCCCTGTAAAAAAACTATCCCGTATTAAATAATCCATCCTGTCCATATCCAACTGGCCGCTTACTAATTGATGCAGAAATTTTTTGGAATATTTATTGGTAAAAATGTCAATGGCCATTTGCAATTTTCCGTCGAATTCCCGATTCAATTTTTGCATTAGCATTAAAGAAATTTTTTCGTGGCTTGTATCTTTTATTAAAACGTGTTCCAACGCATGAGAATAAGGGCCATGACCAATATCATGAAGTAGGATGGCTATTTTAACAGCTTGCTCTTCCTGAAAAGAAATGGCGACTCCTTTGCTTTTTAATTCATGGATCGCATTGCACATAAGGTGATATGCGCCTAAAGAATGATGAAGCCTTGTATGTACGGCTCCCGGATAAACCAGCAGCGCCATTGCCATTTGATGGATACGCCGGAGACGCTGGTAAAAGGGATGGGAAATTATTTTATAAATGAATTCATCGTCAATGGTGATAAAACCATACACCGGATCATTAATTATTTTTCTGAATGGCATCTCTTAAATTGTTAAAATGAATTCTGCCTCCGGCAAAGATAATTTTTGGGAAGGGAATAATTTATATTTGTAAGAACCTGGCTGAAAAGCAGAATAATATTTAAGATTTATTAAACAAGAATAAATGAACACAGCAAAAATTTTATGGGTGGATGATGAAATGGAAAGTTTGAAATCACAGATACTTTTTTTGGAGCACAAAGGATACGACGTAAAATCTTTGAGTAATGGACATGATGCTATTGATTTTGTGAAAGAAAATATTGTGGATGTTGTTTTACTGGATGAAAGTATGCCAGGCATTACCGGACTTGAAACTTTACAAAAAATTAAAGAGGCCAACCCCCATATTCCGATTGTTCTGGTTACAAAAAATGAAACTGAAAATCTAATGGATGAAGCTATTGGCTCACAAATAACTGATTATTTAATAAAGCCTGTAAACCCAAACCAGGTGTGGCTTTCATTAAAAAAGATCATTGACAATAAAAGGTTAGTTGCCGAGAAAACTACTTCTGCTTACCAGCAACAATTCAGGGATTTGTTCATGGCTCTTAATGATAATCCTGATTATAACGGATGGATGGAAATCTATAAAAAATTAGTGTATTGGGAACTGGAAATGAAAAAAAGTGATAGTCCGGAGATGAGAGAAGTATTTCAAACACAAAAGGCTGAAGCAAACACTGAGTTTTTTAAATATATTTCAAAAAATTATTCCAATTGGGTTACTAATGCTGCCTCCGATGCACCTGTTATGAGTAATTCGCTTATGAAGTATAAAGTGTTTCCGCATGTAGAAAAAGATACGCCCACATTTTTTATATTAATTGATAACCTGCGTTTTGATCAATGGAAAATGATTCAACCTCTGTTTGCAGAAAATTTTCGAATACAGGAAGAAGATACATTCTATTCCATTTTGCCAACAGCTACCCAATATAGCCGAAACGCCATATTTGCCGGATTGCTACCGATAGACATAGAAAAACAATTTCCGGTAGAATGGAAAAATGATGATGAAGAAGGCGGTAAAAATTTATTTGAAGAATTCTTTTTTAAAGCACAGCTAAAAAAACTTAAGAAGGAAGATCTGAAATACTCTTACACTAAAATTACCAATCACCAGGACGCCCAAAAATTAGTTGATAATATACACAATCTATTAAACAATGATATTAATATTATTGTTTACAATTTTGTAGATATGCTCAGCCATGCACGAACTGAGATGGAAGTGCTTAAAGAACTTGCTGCAGATGAAATAAGTTACAGAAGCCTTACTGCATCATGGTTTGAGCATTCTCCACTTCATCAGGCATTAAAGAAAATTGCAGATAAGAAAATAAATCTTATCGTAGCTACAGACCACGGAAGTGTGAGAGTAAATACTCCGCAAAAAGTAGTGGGTGATAAGCAAACTACTGCCAATCTGCGATACAAACATGGGCGCAATCTGAATTATGAACCCAAAGAAGTGCTTGCTTTTCGCGATCCCCGACAGGCGGGATTACCTGTTCCCAATGTAAACTCTTCTTTTATTTTTGCAAAGCAAGATGGATATTTATGTTATCCTAATAATTATAATCATTTTGCCAATTATTATCGCAACACTTTTCAACATGGTGGAGTAAGCCTCGAAGAAATGATCATTCCGGTAGTAAGGATGACAAGTAAATCGAATCCTTAAAGCCAAAACCTCCCTGCCGCTTTTTTATAGAGGCTAACTTCCGAAATAAGTGTAAAAAGAAAATGCAAGATTAACGGATGAGCGATTTGGATTAACGAATGGACGGGTTAAGACAATAGATGGAAATGTAAAAAAATCTCAATTCTTTTTTGAAACGGAGAAGGTTTAAATGAAATCCTTTTATTTGACTGCCTGTTTGGGGGTTGCTTAGGTTGATTTACTTAACTCATCATTTAACCTAAGCTTCTATCCATTCTGCCAATCAAAATACCGCTGTGATACACTAACATCTTATAAGTGCCTTTATGAAAAGAGTGAGAATCTATTGAAAAATAGAGACGTTTCTGATTGTCTTTGACAATATCAAAATGGAGGATCGCCGAATACACTTTTCTTTCTGAGTTTACTTCGAATGTGCCGGATTCCCAGGCAGAATTTAATAATACTTTTCCATTTGGCTGAATAATTACTATATATATATCCAGTGAATTAATTTTTTCAGAATTGACATTAATTTCAAATGAACCATCCCATCTAACGGCGTTTGATGCCAGTTTGGTAAGTCTTTTATTGTCATCAATAGCAAAAAATTTCAAACGCGACACTAACAAAGTAGGGGAGAGCGTATTTTTCGTTTGTGATTTTTTTTCCGAATTATTTGCGTTGCTCTTTTCTTTTTGCTTGTTTTCTGCAATAAATTGTTTCAACATTTTATTCAACTTTGCATTCTCCTTCGCAACGGCATTATTCTGATTTCGTAAATCATCAATATTTTGTTGTAATTGGGCAATTTTTTCATTAGCATCAGACACTTCTTTTGAAGAAGAAGCTTTATTTCTCAGAATTTCGGTAATATCTTCTTTTAATTTATTGTATTCAATAAGTTTTGACTCGAGAGTCTTATCTAAGGTATCAGTAGAATCATACAAAGAATTATTTTGCCGGATTCCTAATTCCGGAACTATGGAATCATGTTGGTTTTGCAGCGAATCCATTCTTTCATTTTTTTGTACAACTAAAGGAGTTTTATCAGGGGTTTCTATTTTGACATTTTCTTTGGGTTGAATATAAAAATGATATCCCCAGATGGAAATTAACACAAATGAGATAATTACAAGTGATAATGCGAAAATCAGGATATATAAAGATTTTGGATCTCTCATGCTATATTGAATATAGAATACGCATTTTTTGGGAAAATATTATATTAAAAATAACTATTTTCTGATGTTTTCATTCACATAAGCCGATATCCATCCTACCTGCCCGTTTTTTACAAGATAAAATTGTTTTTTTTCGTAAATACCTTCAAACTGGCGCATGATCTTCAATAATAATCCTGAAGCTGCAAGCATCGCTCTCTGGTTAAATACTTTATTTACTATTTTTATCTGTTTGGCAATAGCTTCTTTATCAATTTTAGAATCATTGATTGTTTTTAGTAAACCTTTTTGGGAAAAAGATTTATAATCCGAAAAAAGTTCTTCATTAAATTTTTCTACCTGTTCATAAGTTACGGGCACCACATCGTCATCAATTAATTCAGGGAACAACAATACTGCTGTAGCCCAAGCAGCGCCACCGCTAAAAGCAATATTGTCACTCATTTTATAAGCTCCGCTTACATTTACAGCGTAAGTGATTTCTTTATCAGCGTCTCCGGACAGTACGCGTTGCAATTGCTTATTATAATTATTGATGGAGTTATCATTATCAAGCCGTTTAATGGCAGCATTCGCCGTGCTTTGTGTGCCCCATGTTAGTTGGAAAAGCCTGATTTTATCTGTATTGTCAGAAGGAAAATAGCCACCTTTGGTATTTCCACTTCCGATATCAATTAAAAATGTAGTGAATCTCTTGTAAGCGGGCACAATACCGAGATGAGAAAGACGTGCTTCCTCTTCAGGATCTATCACTTTTACTTGTCGGTTAGGATCATGTGTTCTTAATTTGAACGAATCAACTAAGGTTGTTATCCAGTTTGTTTTATCATCTTTCTCTGCAGACACTTTTACTCCGCTGCTGATTACAGTAAATATTTTATCGGGATTAATCTGGTAAAATTCCATCGCTGTTGAATATAAACCATAAAGCGCATTTAAAGTAGCATCAAAAGTATTTTGATCAAAAGAAATAAAATCCGTATTGATAGAAGTGTCGGTTATTATATTGTAATTGGAATTTTTTCTTGTGTTTCTGTTCATTTCTATCAAGCTCATTTTTACACCTTTGGAACCTACCTCAATTCCGGCATATACTGTCGAGCGTTTAAATTTTAATTTTAAATTAGACTGGGCCGACAATAAAAGACTTCCGGCAATCATAAAAAATGCGGTAATGAAGATACGTTTGGATAAATAATTCAACATGGCTAAGCGTTTTTTTAAAATACAAAAAAAGGAAATTCTTTATTTAGAAATAAGATTGTGCAAAAAATGTTTAAATACGGGGAAACTTTTTCAAATAGAAATATTAAATAAAAATAGCAGGAATATTTATTTTTTATTCTTTCAAATGTAATGGAACATTACAAATTACTACAATCTTATTTTAAGGAGGAACTTTTTTACTTCATTTTACCCTATTTTTGCAGCCCAAAAAATTAAGTAAATAACTGATATGGATAATTTGATTTACGTAATACAGGCGATGGGAATTGTTGGTTTGCTATATACGTTCATAAAATCTGCATGGGTAAATAAACAAGATGCCGGCAATGAAAAAATGAAAGAGATCAGCACCTACATTGCTGAAGGTGCTATGGCATTCTTAAAAGCTGAATGGAAAATACTCTCTTATTTTGTGGTGATCGCCGCATTATTGTTAGCCCTTATGGGTTACAGCGCCGCTAACAGTTCCTGGAGCATAGCCATATCTTTTATATGTGGAGGCTTTCTTAGTGCACTCGCAGGTTTCATTGGAATGAAAGTGGCCACTAAAGCGAATGTGCGAACCACTCAGGCGGCTCGTACCAGTTTGGCAAAAGCATTGAAAGTTTCTTTTACGGGTGGAAGTGTAATGGGACTTGGCGTTACAGGATTAGCCGTATTAGGATTGGGCGGTTTATTTATTATTTTGAAATTCATTTTTGCCCCTCATGCAAGCGCCGATAGTCTGGAAATGGAACGTACTTTAGAAATTCTTACCGGTTTTAGCCTTGGTTCTGAAAGTATTGCTCTTTTTGCGAGAGTAGGAGGAGGTATTTATACAAAAGCAGCTGATGTAGGTGCCGATCTTGTAGGAAAAGTAGAAGCAGGAATTCCTGAAGATGACCCAAGGAATCCTGCCACCATCGCAGATAATGTAGGAGATAATGTGGGTGACGTAGCAGGCATGGGGGCTGATTTATTTGGTTCGTATGTGGAGACTATTTTAGCAACAATGGTTTTGGGAAGAGAAACTTTATCCAATGATTCCTTTGGAGGAATGGCACCGATTTTATTACCCTTGTTGATTGCTTCTATGGGAATTATTTTTTCTATAATTGGTACCTTCTTCGTAAAAATTTCTGATAGTGCCGGTTTGCATACATCTGTTGTTCAGAAAGCATTAAACCTGGGCAACTGGGGAACTATTGTGTTGACTGCAATTGCTTCTTATTTCCTGGTCATGTGGATAATGCCCGGTAATGATGATATGGTATTAAGGAATTATCATTTTACCAGGTATGGAGTTTATGGAGCAATTATAGTGGGGCTTGCTGTGGGAACATTGATCAGTTTTATCACTGAATATTATACTGCCATGGGCAAAAGACCGGTTATGACAATTGTACGCCAATCTTCTACCGGACATGCTACCAACATCATTGGCGGATTGGCAGTAGGAATGGAAAGCACTTTATTCCCGATTCTTGTTCTTGCTTCTGGGATCTACTTATCATTTCAATGCGCCGGTTTATATGGCGTAGCAATTGCGTCTGCGGGTATGATGGCTACAACAGGTATGCAGTTAGCTATAGATGCTTTTGGGCCGATAGCTGATAATGCAGGTGGTATTGCAGAAATGTGTGAACTGCCAAAAGAGGTGCGTGAAAAAACAGATATCCTGGATGCCGTAGGAAACACTACTGCTGCTACAGGTAAAGGTTTTGCGATTGCTTCGGCTGCATTAACTTCTCTTGCCTTATTTGCCGCATTTGTTGGAATTGCGAAAATTGATGGTATTGATATTTATCGTGCCGATGTGTTGGCGGGATTGTTTGTGGGTGCGATGATTCCATTTATATTTTCTTCACTGGCTATACGTGCAGTGGGCGAAGCAGCAATGGCAATGGTGG
>JBBSPS010000218.1:0-6589 GCA_038258655.1 Bacteroidia bacterium | reverse complement strand
GTAACTAGAGGAGCAACAATCAGTATGTATGTAACAATACTCAAATAATATTTGTCAGGGTTTTTATCTGTGTATAGAATCCAATACATTTCAACCTAGAATTAATTACACAAGCCCTAAAAATATAGACTATAAATTAAAATAATTAAATAAAAATGATGCTTAAAAATAAATATAGATTAGTAAGAACGGAAGCTTTTTTGGCTATTGGGATTTTATTATTGATATTTTCAATAAAAACTAAAGTTGCCGACAAACATCTCATTATTGTTATTTAGCAGTTCAAGTATTAACATCAGTATAATGTTAGAAGTAGAAATTTAAAAAACAATCTTAATTTCCTCTTTATTATACTATTTGCTGAATTGTTCAATGGATAATATTAGATAAGTTTAGTATGTTGTAGGCTTTGGCTTATATTTTATAATTAGCCCATTCAACGTTAAAAAGATTTTGCGATTTTTCTTATATGTGGTTTTATATTTATCTTATTTCAAGTAAAAAAATACAAAAATGATAGAAACAGACACCCTCTTATTAAGACCTATTATCATTGAAGACAATAAGCAAGTTTTTAGTTATAGGTCAGACTCTGAAACAAACAAATATCAAGGATTTGTTCCAAAAGATTTGAAAGAAGTTGATGACTTCATTACGAGTAATCCACTAAGAATTAATGAACCTGAGTCTTGGTTTCAATTAGTTATTATTGAAAAATCCTCTAATGAAATTATAGGAGATATAGGAATCCATTTTATTGGTGATGATGGCTTTCAATGTGAGCTTGGGTGTACTTTAATTAAAAAACATCAAGGAAAAGGTTATACCACAAATGCAATGAAAATTACAATTGATTATCTATTTAAAAATTTAAATAAACATAGAATTACATGTTCTGTTGATCCAAAGAATATTGCTTCAATTCGACTTTTAGAAAGGCTTAACTTTAGGAAAGAAGCGAATTTTAAAGAGAGTATATTGATTGATGGAAAGTGGGTAGATGATATTGTGTACGGTCTATTAAAAAGTGATTGGAAAAAATAAATAAACAATTCTTTAAATAAATACAAAAGTTTATCTACGCTATAAATTAACAGATTAAAAAAAGTCATTGGTCGAAAATTTATTAATATTTCGGCGATACTAATCAATGAATAGACAACTCTTCAATTTTTTTAAGGAAAATTAAAAAAAGCTTACCTGAATGCAGGTATTTTTTTTTACTTCTAATTGTGTATTGAAAATCACATTGCTTCTCAATAGTTTTACTACAGGTTTTTATATTTTACACAACAAAGTATTTAGTTTTTGCCCTAACCTCAAATTTTGAAATAAATATGAAAACAACATTTATTTTTTTATTCATTCTATTTTTTTTTAACTCCCACGCCCAACAAGAATTACCTGAGTTTATTGAGAAACCAACATACTTTGAGCCACAGAGCAATAAATTGATCGATTTAGAAAAGTCTCAATATAACACCCTAACGAAGTCGAAAGGGCTCTTTGGAGCAGAAGGAGGTTTCTTTTTAAATGGAGTAGTATCTAAAGTTAGATTACAAAAAAATAGCACATTAAAATTTATAGTGAAAGTTAATCCAGGTGTAGATCCCACATCGATTCTGGATTTGGTTCAATTTGACATACAAAATGGTAAAAGAGTTTTTATCACCACCAAATCAAAAGGAACTAGTACCTCAACATCTTTTGAAAAAATAAGTTATGCCGTTGAAAAAATTAAAGAAGGCTATTATTATTTAATAGTTAATAGCATTGATACAGGAGAGTATTTCTTTGGCTCAAAAGACTTTATGTATTCTTTTAGTGTTGAGTAATCCCGCAAGGCACAAAAAAGATAGTTTTTAAATAAGATTTTAAATAAATCAATTAATGGTTTGAGGAATATTAAAAGCGGAAGAGCCGAACAACCGAACAAAAAAGTAGGCATATCAAATAAAAATTAATATGAAAAGAAAAATCGCACAATTTTTACCAATTATTCTAACTGCATTTCTATTAACCTTGATAATTTCTTGCAATAAAGATGATGACTCCGGGTCAACTGATGGAAATTCCCGAACAGTAAAATATGAATTATCAGGAACTTATTCTGGAACGTTAATCGTTGTTTATATAAATGCGGATGGTGTAAACCAAGTTGTTGATAATGTTACCCTCCCATGGTCTAAAGAGGTTGTTGTTACAGCTGCTGACCCAGTAGCCTTAGTTCTACAAGCAGGGTCAGAAGTTGGTGGTTTTGGCCAGGCAAATGAAAGTATGACAGGTAATATTGAAGTTGGGGGAGTTGTTGTGAAAAATGCCAATGTAAACTCTACAAGTACTGGATTTATTGATTTGGGTATATCTACCCTACTTTAATTTAAAATTAATATGAACCATTCAATTAATCTGTTATGCAAAAATTAAAATATTTATTGCTACTATTTATTTTGTGGGCTTTAAACACCCAGGCCCAAACTTGGGATTACTATAAAGATTTTCCTGTAAATGTAAAGCCTGCGGATATAGATGTAAACGATGCAGGCACAATCTTTATGCTCTCTAGTGATAAAAGATTTTTTTATAAACTGATTGACGAAAATTGGCAAGAAATGCCAGGTTTTCCTGTTGCAAACCCCCAAGGTATTTCAGTTGTGAAAAATTCAAACAGAATGTATTTCGCTGATGAATTTCAAGGCTTAGTCTTTACAGATAATTTCGGTCAAACATGGCAACAAACTTTTTTGACTACGAATCCCAATACAGGTTTTCACGAGCCTTTAATAGAAATAAGTAATATAAATAATCCAAATTTATTTTATGGTGCCAGCTTTGATGTTTTTGTTTCACCATCAGTAATCAAGTACACAAATAACGGACAGAGTGGACAAATTATTTTTTATGACCTCACTAATAATTCTAACAATTACGCTTCTGAAATTTTCACAACTACATCAAACAGATTATTGATTGGCACAGAGAATGGAGGTATTTGGATATCAAATAATAACGGTACAGTTTTTCAACCTACCAACCAAACCCAACACAATATATTCCAATTTACTGAAGCAAGTAATGGTATGGTTTATGCCCTGGGTCATAATATTGCTCAGAACACTTATTTTTTAATCACTTCATCAGATTACATAAACTGGACACCTGCAGAACTTCCCAATAATTTAGAAAAATATACCTCACTATTCTTTAATAATAATACCCAATCTTTATGGCTTGGGAGCGAAACGGGGCTTTATCAATCTGGACCGCTTACTACAAATCCCTTAACTTGGAGTGACGTTACTTTTAACAACGCAACTCAGGTTACTGTGGAAGTTATATCCGCCGGGCTAAATACCTATAACTTTTCAAACCAATTTATAGCTCAACAGTTGAATTCCTCCGGTAATGAATGGAGCCAAATAGTTTCAGGTTTAACTGGCACCATTCATTTTGCTGGTTTTGGTCAAGACAATCGAATTTTTGGGGCCTCCTACAGCACTAACGTAATTTCATTTGCTGATAATGCTAATACTCCATGGTCGAATGTTAACATTACTGGAAATGAACTTCTCGTAAGCGATATGATTGTTAAACCAAACGGTAAAATATTTATACGAACGAATTTTAAAAAACTGTTAAAATCGATTGATAATGGTTTAAGCTATGAGGAAATAACACCTCCCAACACGACAGTAAGTCGTTTGTATGTTGGTGAAAATAATTCACTCTTTATTGTAGAAAATGATTTATCAGAAATAATATATCGTTCAACAGACGATGGGCTAAGTTGGGAGGTTTTTGCAGATTTTACCCACCAAGACCCTAGTGAGAGAGCACCTATTGAAAGCGTTTCCGAGGATTCTAATGGAGTCATTTTTGTTACAACTTCTTCCTTTGAAATTTTTCAAGGCATAAGTAGGGTTCAATTTTCAACCAATCAAGGAGATTCTTGGAATTCAGTAATTTACGAAGATTCAAGTGGTAATTGCTCAACTTTTCCAACAGTTATTTCTTTTGGCCCAAAAACATTTTTCAATACTTGTGTAGGATCTTTTACATTAAATATCAATGATCCAAATCCATTGGATCCCTATCTTTTTCCTTGGGGCACGTTAGGCTCTATATTCCCAAGAAACTTTGCAATTAATAGTCAGGGTTCACATTATTTATTAAATGATGATTTATTCAAGTCTGATGACAACGGAATTACCTGGACAAATCTGGGAAGACCTGATGAATTATCAATTGGATTCCCAGCAATGAATGGTTTTTATATCGATATAAATGATGAAGTTTATATACTGAGCAATAATAGTCATTTTGTTTCACCAAATAATAGAGGTTTTTATAAAGTAACTGAAACTTTAGGCGTGGAAAATCAGACTCAGTCCAGAATCGGAATCTACCCTAATCCAACGTCAGATTTTCTTAATGTTTTAATGAAAGGTGAAGTTTCTAAAATTACCGTCTACAATATATTAGGAGTAAAAATGCTACAGTCATCAACAAAAAGATTGGACGTTTCTGCCTTACCAAATGGCATGTATATTCTTAGAGTGGAGGATCAATCTGGAAAAACACATAATTCAAAATTTATTAAGGAATAATATGCAGATTTATGATAAATACCTTTGGACATTCTATAAAAAATCTTTTATGATGAAGGTAATATTAGTATTTATCACTGTTCTTCTGATATCCTGCGAGCAAAAAAAAAGTGAAAAAAGACAACAGGGCAATAATACTATTGAGGTTGAATTAATCGGGGTTCAAAAATGGTTTGATGCTTGGGAACTTGTTGCAAATGATATTTTAAAAATTTCTTCATTTGAGCCCCCTTTAATGTTATTCTATGACGAAACATTTGTCTACACAAATACGAAGGAAGAAATTGAGAATAGCTTAGAGATAAAAGGTCCACAGTTTTTTGGAAAAAAAGAAAAATGGGTAAAATACAAACATAATGATAAGCTGACATTGCCAAATGGACAGATTACACCTATTAAAGTTATGTCTTTTGCAGGAAAAGGGAAAAAAGGATCTAATCAAATATTTTTTGTAATGGGTACCCCTTCATTTTGGAAACAGAACCAAATACAAAGTGATGAGTTAGGTGACAAAAATCTATATACAGGAATCTTTCTCCATGAATTTGCACATTCTCAGCAAAATAAAAATTTCGGGAAAAGGCTTCAAGAATTGGAAAACAATATTAGTCCAGAGATTAATTTAAATGACGATATGGTTCAAAAAGAAATGGAGGGTAACCGTAAATACAACAAAGCAATGAAAGCAGAGATAAATCTATTTTACGATGCTTTTTGGGCTATTGATTCAATGGAAACTAGAAGAATAGCAAACAATGCTTTAGAAATGTATAAAGAAAGACAAAGTAAATATTTTGTTGGTAATAAAGAAACTTTAAAGCTCTACGATGATTTCTTCCTTACTATGGAAGGCATTGGTCAATATGTAGCTATTGCGTGGTTAACAAATCCGAAAGGAGCAAATTTAAATATTGAAATAGCTGTAAATGGTATCAGGAGAAATAAAAAATGGTGGTCTCAAGATGAGGGTTTAGCTATGTTTTTACTATATAATAAACAACAGCAAATAGCAATGGGAAAATCAATGTTTGGTTCTGATTTAAGAACAATAAACAAGCTTATAGAAGGTCAATTTCATTAATTATAACAACATATATACTAAAACAATTGAACATATCATTCACTGAATTATTATTTGAAAATAATATTAAATATGCAATGTATAGTCCTATAGCCGAAATTTTAAATAGAACAGGCCGTTATTCCCAAATAGAATTAATACTTTTTGAAAAGGAGCTAATTTATAAAAAGTTAAAAAAGGAGGATTATTTACTAGCGCAGGGAGATATATGTTCTTCCCTTTATTTTATAATTGAAGGCTCATTGTTTCAATATAGAATCAATCCCAATAAGGAAAAAGTAATCATAGACCTAAATATTTCAAAAGATTGCGTATTAGATTATAAAAGCTTTGTATTAAGAGAACCTTCAAATTATTATATTCAGGCATATGAAGATACATCTATTTACGAATTATCAATAGAATCAATACACAAACTTATTTCAATATCACCATCATTTCTTCAAATGGGAAGGCTCATGGATCAAACTCTTTCCAGAATTGAATTATATGATAGCAACTTTTCTGCAGATGAAAAGTATGGGCATATCTTAAATAATAAACCTCAAATTATTCAAAAGTTTTCACAAAAATTTATTGCTTCTTACTTAAATATTACTCCCGAAACCTTAAGTAGAGTTAGAAATCGCTATTTTGATCACTAAATTAATTGCAATCAAGTTTAATTTTAATATTTAAATATTTACCACCAAAAAATCATATGGAAATTATTATTTTTAAAGTACTGATATTTCAATTATTTTTAAGGATGTTTTTATTGTCAGAGACCATAGTCTCATAACAATTTTGTGTTATAAAATAAAAATTCTATATTCCTACCAATTATACTTAATTATTAAGGAAAAATTGAAATAATTACTGTATTGCCCTTAAAGATTTTCAAAGATTATGAATCACAGTT
>JBBSPS010000217.1:0-6592 GCA_038258655.1 Bacteroidia bacterium | reverse complement strand
TATTTTCCCGCTTCTTTCGTGGGCATGGCACCGCAGCAACTTTTAGCGGCTCAGGAGTGGGTTTATATATTTCATCAGAAATTGTTAAACGCCATGGAGGCGACATGTGGGCTGAAAGCGAGATTGGCAAAAGCTCTACCTTTTATTTTAAGCTTCCTGCTGAATTGTAATTTTCAATTTCCTATATGCAGTTGCGAAATTTTCAAAAAACTAGGACAAATAGTTTTTGCACCTGGGGCATATATTGGTCAGACAATAACAATTGTTCCAGGAACAGTTTGGGATACAAATGGGAATGACCCTGAAGAAGAAATAAATGCTATACTAAAGTTTCCGGACGGAACAACTGTTTAGCCAATGCAAAGAATAATAAAATTCATCGAATGTCAATTCATCGCCAATGCGTAAGCGACGTTACCTGCTATTTTAGAGGGCCCCCAACCAATTAGTTAAAACAATCACGCGGTTGACACAATTTTAAATTGTGAAGTCAAAATTTTTATGATTTCAAATTTTGATGAAAATAAAACAGCAGGCAATACGAGGTTCCATTGTACCTGATAAGATCGGGGAAGGATAATACATTAGGTTGATAATTTCTTTTAAAAGAGAAAGCTTGAAAAATTATCAACCTTTGCCCCCTGCTGCCAAAAGTAACTCTTAAGATTGCAAGAAGGACATTTGTTTAATCGTAGAAACCGTAAATAATAAAAGAATTGCTGTCCTGACAGCGTTACTTTTTAATTTGGGTGATGCTACGGACAGCAAAGGGAGTTAAGTTCGTATATTATATTTGTTGAGCGAAATATGCAACGACTTTCTAAACAAAACTAATTTATGTGCACTGTTTTAATTTAAATATTTAAGTCATGGCATCCAACAAATTTTTAATGATCTCGATTATTTTTTGCTTCTCTGTCGTTAATGTTTGCATTGGGCAACAGTCGGTTTCGTTTTCAACCGCAATCGAAAGGCAGTTTAATAAGATTGAAAGTGATATTATATTGAGCACGGAAGCAATGCCAGAAGACAAATTTAATTTCACGCCGGAATCTCTTGACATAAAAAATAGTGAGTTCAAAGAAGTACGAACTTTTGCCGGACAAATAATGCATTTGGCAACTGACAATATTCTTATTTGGAGTGCAATGACCGGTGACCCAGTACGGGCAGATATTACAAATGTGAACGGGCCTAAAAGCATCACAAGAAAGGCTGATGTTTTAAAATATTTAAAAAGTTCTTTTGATGAAGGACGCAAAGCAATTTCAATGGTGACGGAGAAAAGTGCAATGGACATGATTGAATTTAGAGGGAGAAATTTACCTAAACTCGACCTCGCTTTTTATGCATTGACACATGCTTATGAACATTATGGACAAATGGTTGTGTACCTGCGAATGTGCGGAATTATCCCTCCCCCAACTTTAAATGAAAAATGATAAGCAAATAAAAAGAGAATGCATTTCTGCCAATATAGGAGCCGGTTTGGCACAATGGCGGTAACATTTTATCAACTAATGTTAACTTAGCAAAGTGTTATCGTTACCCCTCAACTATCGATTAAAAATAAATTTCCACCATGAAAAATATTTGCATTTTCTTAATGCTGGCGACAAGTGCATGGTGTGCTTATGGACAGGATATCAAATCGTCTGAGAGCCAGCGAAAAGACATTACCTCGCTGATAGATCAATACTCGCAAGCCCGTGAATCAAAGGATACCCTACTTCTTAAAAAGATACTTACAACAGATATAGATCAACTTGTTTCAACGGGTGAATGGCGCTCCGGCATTGGCGCTGCAGTTGAAGGCATGATGAAAAGCTCAACCAGTAATCCGGGAAGCAGAACGCTCACTGTTGATAAGATACGCCTGGTAATGCCTGCCTGTGCTATTGTTGATTGCCGTTATGAAATAGTAAATGCAAATGGTGAACCCAGAAAAATGTGGAGCTCGTTTATCGTTGTGGCAGATAAGGGTGCCTGGAAAATATCCGCAATAAGGAATATGTTGCCGGGAGGTAATTGAAAAGATTTTTTCTCCTGGCCCAAAGAGGATTGTGCGAAATGCCGTTTTCCTGACGTATACTTTAAGCCTGCCTATTGGCAGACAGATGTTTTACAAGAAAAGAATATAGCGATCTTTAATTAGAAAGAAATGCGGGTTATTAGAAACAGAGTTCTTGTTTTAATAGGTGGTTTATAAGTCCTGGGGTATAAACTCATTACAGCATACTTTTTTAATTTGGTGATGCTACGGATAGCTAAGGGGCACAGGCATTTTAATCAACTTAATTTTGTGGTTCACAAATAATCTTATTAAAATGCAATTTGACACAAATAACAAAATAGTAAAACTCTGTGCCGAAGGAATGGCATTTGAGGGAGAAGGAAAGAAGGAAGAAGCCTTAAAGATTTTTACACAAGCCTGGGCAGAAGCGACAACAGATTTTGAAAAATTCACTGCGGCACATTATGTAGCCCGGCATCAGAAAAGTGTTTCCGACAAATTGAAGTGGGATGAGACAGCTTTGCAATTAGCGTTGAAACTAAATAACGATACCGTTAAAGGAACTTACCCATCGTTATATTTAAACATTGCTAAATGTTATGAAGACCTAAACGATTTTGAGAACGCAAGAATAAACTATCAATTAGCACTTTCGTTCACAGACCAATTGCCTGACAATGGATACGGAAATATGATAAAAGGGGGAATTATGACTGGTATTGAAAGAGTAAAATAATTTCAATGCCAACAGATAAATTTACAACCTAAGAAACAACACAGAATAACCTTACCAAAAAAATATAACCTATGGATAAGACAAACAAAAGACCCCTGCTGCCCGTAGCAACCTTTAAGAATGCAAGAAGGGCTATTTGGCTAATTGCAGAAAACCGCAAATAATAAATGAACTGCCAGGACCTTTGCTTTAATTTAAAAAGATTATGAGCTACGTCCCATCAGGGTTTTCACCGAATTTACTATCCATAGAAAATTGGTTGCGTGAAACCCCGATGAAACGTTATCTCTTTTAATTTGGTGATAGTAAGGAGCAAGTCGATTATCAATCCCTGAATTTTTTGTGAGAGGTATCATGTAATATCATATATTTTAGTGTTATGAAAGCTACTCAACAGATTTACTATGATTAAATCAAGACATAATACATTAGGAACCTGGATGTTCATTTTTATCGCAACGTCTTTTTTTGCTTTAATCATATTTCAAATATTAACGTATTATTCTTTGATATCTTTTCAATTTACCAAAAAACCATCAGCCAGGGCTTTCAATGGCATCATTATTATGTCTTGTTTATTTTTTGGATTGTTCCTGTTTCTTATTTCTATTTATATTAAAAAAGTTATAATTAATTCCTTAGAAAAATCTATCACATTTCAAAATATAATTACAAGGAGAAAACAGGAATATCTATTTGGAGATTTTGACGGACTTATCGATACGTATTTGAAACATCGATATTCAAATTATAAGACCATTGGCTTAATCAAGGATAACAAAATGGTAAGGTATATTGATAGTTTTTGGTGTTCTAATTACGATGAATTAAGGGATGAGCTAAATGATTTAAAATATTTGGGGACATTCAATTTTGGCAGGTTGAAACAATTAAAATTATTATTAAGACGGCAGATTATCGATTGAAGACCGCCCTGCTACCCGCAGTGACTTTTAAGAATGCAAGAAGTCCCTTAGATTATGAGCAAAGGAGGTTATAAAATTTTTGATCAGCGAGGAATATACTTTGTGAGTTTTGCGGTAGTACATTGGGCAGGTGTTTTACAAGAAAAGAATATAGAGATATTTTAATTGATAGTTTACGGCATTGTCAGCAGGAACAAAGACTTGTAATTTATGGATGGTGTATTATGACCAACCATGTTCATTTAATAATATCTGCAAAAGAAAATAATGTAAGTGATGTGTTAAATAATTTCAAAAAATTTACAAGCAAAAAAATTGTTGCCGCTATTCAAAATCATGCAGGTGAAAGCCGTAAAGAATGCCTGCCTGCCGGTAGCGGTAGGCAGGGATGATTAAAATCTTTAAGGAAGCGGGAGAATGACGTCCCATCGGGGTTTTCACCAAATTTTACTATCCATAGAAAATTGGTTGCGTGAAACCCCGATGTATAACAGACTTTGAATTATAATAAACTCAACCTACAAACTTTTATAATGCTTCGGCTCAAAATGCTTAATAATTCCGCCTTCATAAAATGATGCACTGCTATGCTCGTAAGAAGCGAAGTCTGCCGCCAGATTCCACTTTCCGCTTACGGGATTGTGATGGATATAGTTTAATTTCTGAATAAGAAACTTTTCTGAAAAAATTGCTTTGGCATCAAAAGAATCTTTAAATACTTTATGCAATTGCTTTTTCTTCTGCTCCCTTTCGGTAAGTGCATCCTGCAAAATCTGTAAAGTCTTTATTTCATTTGCAAACTCTAACCTGTCTATGATTTTGTAAGCCATAAATCGTTTTCCGTTGGATAATATTTTGTCCAGGTTAAATCCTGCTTCAGGGAAATATAAAATGCAGTGTACATGATTGGGCATAATAACATAAGCAATAGTGTCAATTTTGTAATCTTTTAAAACATGAAACCAATTATAAACAAGATCATAGCTCTTAGTTAGTTCAAAAAGATTCATCCAATTGTAGCAGGTGAATGTGCAGAAGTACATTGAATAAATATCTGAGTGCTTATATTTTATAGCCATCCTGCTAAAGTTAGGAAGAACGGTAATTATAATTTCAACTCTCTGCAAGCATCGGGGTTTCATTTTCGTATATTTATTTTTTATTCGTGTTTTTTTTTATGAAAATGAAAACCCCGCTGAGACGTTAAGACAAAATAAATATATTATGGTTCGTGGGACACGAACCAGGGCGGGGGCTATGTTCCAATAATTTTAATAATAGTGCCGCTTGTTAATTTTTGGGTCAACTCCATTCCATTTAGGATAGCAATTTCCTTTAACCGGGCAGCAGGCACTCCATAATTTTTTAATGCCTGCTCCAGCGTGAGCGCTGAGTTGAGGGTTTTGAGGCGAATGCGCTCGGGCTTTTTATTCAATTTTGATTGATCAGTTACCTGTTTGAAACCCTGCATGGTACTGGTAAAATAACTATTAAACTCGTTGAAGTCCGGTGTGGCGGACACACCCAAAAAATGGTAAATAAGATTTCCGTATTGCACCAGGTACGAAAGCACCCTCAGGTCTTGTGCCTGCTGCCCCTGCTGCGCCTGGGGCGCTGAAAGCATTGCAATGGCGGACAGGCCGTTTACCGTGGTTTGTTTCGAATCAAGCAACTGGAGGCCGTTTTGCTTTATTACGGCATTGGCAGCGTCCTGTAAAGTAGCTCCCTGGCCCAGTGTCAGCATCATCAAAGCTTTACCACTTTTTGGCGCCATCTGTACTCTCTGAGGAGTATTCTGGTAGCTCCATCCTGCCGGAACAGGAAACTGGAATTTTAATTCCGGGTGGTAAAAGACATCCTTTTCCAGGTACCCTTGCCTCGGGTCTTCACCGTAAACAATGCCTTCTATTTTTTTAAGATAGTTATTACGGTCCACCTCCGGGTTTTTCAGCTTCAGTTTATTTTGCCACTTCGCTGCAAGTTTATTTACCGTAACATTTCTATCGCCCGGGTTAGGATGGGTAGAAAGAAATTCCGGCAAGGGTTCAGCTTCCGATTTTTGCGAGTTTCTTTCAAGTGTAATGAAAAAATCCGCCATCTCTCTTGCATCATAGCCCAGCTTCGAAGAATATTCTACACCGAGCTCATCAGCCTGCCGCTCGGCATCCCTGCCAAATTTCAAAAATAAGAGGCCCAGGCCCTGCGAAGCGGTCTCTGCAAAACGGCCAAGTTCAGGATTAATAATAACCCCGGCTATAATTCCCAATTGTCCAAGCAATGCATTTCGCTGCTGGGCTACCGTGTGCCGTGCTGCCACATGCCCGATTTCGTGACCCAGTACTCCCATTAGCTGCGCCTCGTTATTAAAGTTTGCCATAATGCCACGGGTAAAATAAATGTAACCCCCCGGTACCGCGAATGCATTTAAAACATCTGAATCTAAAATTTTAAACTCGTACTCAAGATTAGGCCTGTGTGATATAGCAGCAAGCTTTTTCCCCACCTGGGTAATATGTGCCTGCAAATCTTTATCAGGATAAAGGCCATACTGAGCAACAATCTGTGGATCTGCATCTTTGCCCATGGCGATCTCCTGCGCTTCGGACATGAGTACCACCTGTCTCTTACCCGTAACAGGATTGCGGGCGCAATTTTGAAATAAGAATAAGCTGGAGGAAATAAAAACAATAATCGTAAATTTTCTCATATCAATTGATTTAATTACCTCTGAAATTTACAAAGATGATACCAAAGAGAAAGGGTTATGGTAATAGTCGTGAGCGCCGCCTTCTGGTCTCCGACCAACGGCGAAATAAATATCTGAGTGCTTATATTTTATAGCCATCCTGCTAAAGTTAGGAAGAACGGTAATTATAATTTCAACTCTCTGCAAGCATCGGGGTTTCATTTTCGTAT
>JBBSPS010000216.1:0-6645 GCA_038258655.1 Bacteroidia bacterium | reverse complement strand
CGTATCAAGCAGCTTTACAACGATTTTAATAACGTATTGTTTACCTCTTCTTTTGGAACCACAGCTGTGTATCTATTGCATTTATTTAATAAAATTAAACCAAACGAGTCTGTTTATTTTTTAGATACAACGTATCATTTTAATGAAACACTTGAATACAAAGAGCAATTAACAAAACTTTGGGATTTAAAAGTGGTGAATATTTTACCGGAGGATTGGAAAAATAAATTTACAGCAAGTGATAAAACATGGAATACAGACCCTGATTTATGCTGCTCTATTAATAAAGTAGAGCCAATGGATAGGATCAAAGCTGATTTTGAAGTTTGGGTTTCAGGTTTGATGTCGTCACAAAATCAACATAGGGAAGGTTTAAAAGTGTTTGAACAAAAAGAAGACATTATTAAATTTTATCCGTTAATCGATTACACAGAAGCAAAAGCACAGGAGTACATTAAAGAAAATAATTTGCCTGAACATCCTTTGTTAAAAGCCGGATATAGCTCTGTTGGCTGTGTTCATTGTACTGTAGCAGGGAAAGGCCGGGCAGGACGCTGGGTAAATAAATCAAAAACAGAATGCGGATTACATTTATAAAATAAAAAAGTGGAGAACTAATGAAATTAAGAAAATTTAAAATTCCTAGTCTCCAACTCAACAACTCAACAATTTAAAATTATATGGAAAACAAAAACATTTCAATTGGATTATTTGGCTTTGGCTGTGTAGGGCAAGGTTTGTATGATGTATTAAATCACTCGGAGGGGTTAAAAGCAAGTATTGAAAAAATATGCGTGAAGGATAAAAATAAAAAACGAAAAATAGATGCTTCTTATTTTACTTACGACAAAGCAGAAATCTTAACTCGGAAAGATTTAAATGTAATTGTAGAGCTTATTGATAATGCAGAAGAAGGCTATAAAATTGTAAGGGAAGCAATGAATAATGGTGTGAATGTAGTTTCAGCCAGTAAAAAAATGCTTGCCGAAAATTTTCAGGAATTATATCAGCTTCAGGAGAAAAATAATGTTGCTTTGCTTTACGAAGGCTCTGCCGGTGGGAGTATTCCTATTATTCGTAACCTGGAAGAGTATTATGATAATGAATTGTTGAGTAGCGTAAAAGGAATATTAAACGGAACGTGTAATTATATTTTAACCCGTATGGAGTTAGAAAATAAAGAGTATTCTGAAATAGTGAACGATGCTCAAAAGAATGGTTTTGCTGAAAGCGATCCCTGGTTGGATGTTGCAGGATTTGATACAAAATTTAAAACTCTGTTACTTACTGTTCATGCATTTGGTATTGTATTAAAACCGGATGACATTTTTAATACCGGAATTCAGAACATTACTTATGGAGATATTTTATATGCAAAGCAACGTAACCTGAGAATTAAAATGTTGGCAGTTTCACAAAAAGTAGGTGATAAATTCAGGGTATATGCAATCCCACATTTTGTAGATAGAGAAAGCGAATTATACAATGTATTATATGAATATAATGCCGTAGAAGTAGAAGGTGCATATTCATGTAAACAAACATTTGTAGGGAAAGGAGCTGGAAGCCATCCTACCGGAAGTGCTGTATTATCAGATGTTTCAGCGTTAACGTATGATTATAAATACGGGTACAAAAAATTAAAAAAAGCGTTGAACGGAAAAAGTAAAATTGAGGATGGGCTTAAACAGATCGAGTATGATTTCCCGATCAAATTATACATTCGTTTTCAAAATCGTGAAGAGTTAAAAGAGCTGGAAATATTATCTATAGAGGAAGAATACAAATCGGTAAATAATAATTATATCATCGCCAATATAAATTTTAATTCATTATTTAATATTTATAATAAACGCGAAAACAAATTATTTATTTGTGCAGTGTAGTTTTTACCGCTGAAAATTTCTTTGATCTCCAATTACTTTAAACCGTGCATTAGTTCTAGTTGTCAACTTAACAAGTTCGTCAAAGCTATCTTTAGAATTTAATAAGTTATTAGGAACATAATCCATATGCTCCTGATAATTTTTTGTTTCGTCAAACTCCTTTTTTGATTTGTTTAATCTAGTCTATATCTGTCAGTTGTGCCATCCTAAAATGCTACATAACATCAATTATAGGATCCATCACGCAAAATCAGAATTTTGTCTTTAACACTATACTCTCACACCAATAACCAAAATATCATCGACCTGCTGTAACACACCGCGCCATTGTTCAATGGATCTTTCCAACGCAATGTGTTGTTGTTGCATTTCCACTCCATTAAGGTTTAACAACATCGCTTTAAATTGATTCACTTTAAATTTTTTACCGCTAGGCCCGCCAAACTGGTCGGCATATCCATCAGAGAAAATATACAGCGTATCTCCTTTTTGCAATTGCAATGTATGGTTTGTAAATGATTGCTGCTGTGTTTCTGTGTAAGTTCCAATAGCGATACTGTCAGCTTTTACTTCAATCAATTCTTTATCGCGAACAATAAATAATGGATTGTGAGCCCCTGCATATTGCAATTCCATTGTTTTAAAATTGATCATGCAAAGCGCAATATCCATTCCATCACGCAATTTAGTTTCTTCCGATGTTTGATTTAATGTTTCGCTAAGGCTCTTATTTAACTTATCCAATAGGGCGGCAGGCGCAATAGTTCCGCTCTCATTTACGGCTTGGTTCAATATATTGTGGCCCACAATACTCATGAAGGCGCCAGGAACCCCATGTCCGGTGCAATCAACCGCAGCGAATAAAATAGCGTCGGATTTTTTATCAACCCAATAAAAATCCCCACTTACAATATCTTTTGGCTTGGAGAAAATAAAAGAATTTGGCAAATACTTTCTTACAATAGCTTCAGGGGGTAAAATAGCTTCCTGTATACGTTTTGCGTAGCGAATACTATCCGTGATGTCTTTATTTTTTTCCGCTAATTCTGAATTCTTAACTGCTAATTCCTGCGTGCGTTCTTCTACTTTTTCCTGTAATTCTTTTTTCGCAAATTTTAATTTTCGGGTACGCGCTTTATCAAAAACATAAATGCTAAACACCACAAAAATCACTGCTAATGTATAAAAAATGGCTGTTTGCCAAAAAGGAGGAGCAATAAAAAATTTGTATTCCGCTGGTTGTATATTTACTATACCGTCACTATTACGCGCACGCACCATAAAAGTATAGGAGCCTGGAGGAAGGTTTGTATATACAGCTTCATTGGCAAGAGTAAAAGCGGGGACCCAATCTTTATCAAACCCTTGCAGTTTATATTGATATTGAATTTTTCCCGGATTACTTAAACTTACTCCAACAAATGTAAATGTTAAATGATTTTTATCGTATGAAAAACGAGCATCATCCGGAAACGGTGATTCTTTCATGAAAAATTTTAATCCTGAAATAAATGTTTGTGGCTCTAGTGTGTTCGGTTTATCTTC
Organism: Bacteroidia bacterium; assembly: GCA_038258655.1. Lineage (GTDB taxonomy): Bacteria > Bacteroidota > Bacteroidia > 2-12-FULL-35-15 > 2-12-FULL-35-15 > 2-12-FULL-35-15. The sequence continues at coordinate 3,214 of JBBSPS010000216.1, read as the reverse complement.
CTTGGGACTGTAGCGAACAGCGCCCATAATGGTTCCGTACCAAAGATTTCCTTGTTTATCAAGACAAACGGCATTTGCATTTGTTTCTACACCTAAAAACCCTTCGGCTTTTCCATAATGATTGAAAGTAGACGTTTTTTCATCGAACCGATCAATGCCGCGGCTGCTGCCGATCCAAATATGATTTTCGTCATCGGCAATTATGGAGTATGGCGAATCACTTGTGAGGCCTTCTTTAACGGTGTAGTTGGTAAATGTTTTTCCATCGTACTTGTATAGACCGCCTCCATAAGCGCCAAACCAAATATTGTGTTGTTTATCTTCATTGATGCATAAAATAAAACGATGCCGCATTCCATCATCTTCATCATATTTTTTAAAGCTTGCCCCATCAAACATAGAAAGGCTTCCACCCAATGCCCCAAACCATAAATTACCTTTGCTATCTTTAAAAATATGGTATACATTGTTTCCGCCCAAGCCATCAGCAGTGGTATAATTGCGGAATGTTTTTGCAACGGGATCAAATTTAGATGCGCCTTCTTTAGTTCCAAACCATATATTTCCTTTATTATCATCACTGATAGCATATACTACATTATTGGCTAAACCATTTGTTTTATCGTATGTTTCAAAACGATCAGTAGTTTTATTCAATTTACACACCCCGCCGAAACCTGTTCCAAACCATAAGTTCCCGTCCTTATCTTCAAACGATGATAAAATAACATTACTGCTTAAACCATTTTTTGTAGTGTAATTTTTTATACTGTGATGTTCTTTACGATTGACAGCCGAATAGCTGAATGAAATTTTCGAGATGCCTTCATTTGTTCCCAACCAAATTGTTCCATCACGATCACAGAGCGTTGTCCATACCAGGTTATTCACAAGGCTATCCGCTTCATCATAAATTTGAAAACGCTCCCCTCTATATTGATTTAAACCTATGTCAGTACCAATCCATACATTGCCTTCACGATCCTGAAAAATAGTATTCGCATTAAAATAATTTAATCCCTGCTTCGTATTATAATTATATATGATGGCTTTGGAAATGGCTTCCGTTCTATCTTTTGAAGGATATGGCGTACATTTAGCTGCGCCACCACCGGTAGTTCCTATCCATACATTATGTGTTTTATCTTCGAAGATACAATTGATAAAATCAGATCCTAATCCGTTTTTCATGTTGATCTGTTGTCCTGCGTCTTCAATTGCTTTTGCAGGGAACTTAATGGAAAAATCATCTTTTACCTGAAGTGCCATCACCCCTGCATCTGCTGTCCCTACCCATATTTCATTGTAGTTTACCAACGAAAGTGTAGTGATACGATTACTCAATAAACCATTGCCTGTATTTAAAATACTATGATTTGAATTGTTATTACCATCAAAAATAACGATGCCAATATCTGTCGCGGCCCATATATTTCCTTTTTGATCCAAACAAACATCATATACATTATCGCTGCTCAGCCCGTCTTTTTTAGTAATTACATTCATTTTTTTATTCGCGGGGTCATAAACAAAAATTCCCGCACCTTCCGTCGTAATCCAAAATCGTTCTTTTTCATCTTGTATAATGGCGGTAACAGTTTTAAAACGAGTGTATTCTTCTAAATTAATATTTTCGATTTTTTGTGTTTTGTAATTGAACATAGAAACTCCGCCAGCCCAATGTCCCAGCCAAATATTTCCTTTTTTATCTTTACACATCGCGGTTATCCAATCTTCTGCCAATGAATCTTTCCTGGAATATGTTTTAAATTCGCGTCCGTTATACTTGGTCAAGCCCGAAAGTGTGCCTACCCATAGGTTTCCATCATTATCCTGTGTAATATCCTGCACCTGCGATTGGGACAACCCTTGCTCCACTCCATAATAAATAAAGCTGGTGGTTTGTGAATGCAACATGTTAGCATAAATCATTAACCATATGAGAAGCAATGCAATTGATGTAGTATAATTTTTTTTCATCTGGACTATTGTTTGTTTTGATAACCGACGTAAAATGAAATTTCTTTGTCGTATAATGTTTCATCAATTTCAATATTATTTTTATAACAATACACACCTCCCCAGAAATAGGTTTCTTTACTGTATGTATCCAATTGTTTACCCTGGGTAACAGTTGTTGTACGGGTAACTTTAATAATTCCATCATCCACAGTTACGCCAACATTCGGAAGTTCTTTTCGTGAAAATCCTTTGATATCAGGTAATGTTTTTTGATTGCTTATCCTTACAGAACGTTCTGCAAATGCCGCAGCTTCAACCAATTTGCGCAATTGATTGATTTTAAACTGTTGATTTTCTAGTGCTTTTCTTTGTTTGAGTTTGAGTTCTTCACGTAATTTATCCACATGAGCTTTCAGATCGGTTTCTTCACGCATTTGATTAATTACAGTATTACTGCGCGATTCTTGTTTTTGTTGGTTCAGCGCTTTTTGTTTCGCCATACGCTCATTCTCAGCGACCTTTTTTAACAGATCATTTTCATAATTGGTTTTAATTTCTTTATTCTTTTTAGCGAGCACACCCTTTGCTTCTTTTTCATGCTGCAAACGAATGGCTTCCGTTTCCATCGTTTCGTTATCATTGATTTTTTCTTTTTCTGACTCCGCTTTCAAACGGGCCAACTCAGAGAATTTTGCAACCGCATCATCTTTTGCCTTTTGTTCCGCAAGCAATTTTTCTTCGGCATCTTTACGTGCTTTTTCCTCCGCATCTTTTTTAGCTTTTGCTTCGGCTTCTATTTTATCTTTTTCCGCTTTTTCCTTCGCCAATTTATCAGCAAGTACTTTTGCCTGCTCCGTTGCATCGATCAATATATCTTTTGTGAATTGTGCCAAATAAGCTTCATCATCCATAAATCCTTTTTTCCCATCGTAAATAATTTTTGTAAATGGGTTTTTATATTTGGCTACACGCACAGATTCATCAGTGGTTACAAAGAAGGGAACTTCAGTAACATACAAAGGAAAAATATCATTTTTGTCTTTTAAAAGTTTACCGGTAGATACCATTAAATACATATCAACACAACCGGGATATGCGAATGTTACCTTGTAATCAGTTCCAAAAACAAGATTAAACTAAACCACTATGGACTGAAAGTCCATAGGTTTGAGGAAAAGAAAGAATGAAATTCTTTCTGCAATACTTAAAACGATAAATTTGCAGAATGGAAAATAAACAAAGATACAATGGG
>JBBSPS010000215.1:0-6648 GCA_038258655.1 Bacteroidia bacterium | reverse complement strand
TAATTATTATGTGAATTATTATCGCAACACATTTCAGCATGGAGGCATTTCATTGGAAGAAATGATCATTCCGTTTATAACACTAAGTGCAAAATAAAAATAGCCCCTGATTATTGATAATATAAATCTGTGAATCTGTGGCTAAAAAATAAGAATGTCAACCATTGTAATAAATAATCTTTCCGAACTGCCTTCAGCAGCAAAACAATTACTCAATTCATTTGACGGAGAAAAAGTGATTGCGTTTTATGGTAATATGGGGGCCGGTAAAACTACCCTAATCAAAGCCCTTTGTGAAGAGATGGGTGTAAAAGATCCGGTCAGCAGCCCAACTTATTCTATTGTCAACGAATACCATTCTACTAAAGGTGAAAAAATATATCATTTTGATTTTTACCGTATCAATTCTGTTGATGAAGCTTATGATATGGGCTATGAAGAATATTTTTATTCAGACGCTTATTGTTTGATCGAATGGCCTGAAAAAATTGGTGAGTTACTTCCGCTTGTACATGAAAAAGTAACCATCACCTTGCAAGGTGAGCAACGAATGATCAGCTTTTAAGGGGCACTGATAAACCGTGTTTTTCATTAACACTCTCACCTTAATAACTCCTTTGGAATAAACCAAAATCTTTCAATAGATTATCTTAAATTTGTTTGTATCATATTTCTATACTGAACAAATGAAAACATCCAAAGAACTACTGGCATCGCTAACTCAAACAGCTTTAAAGCCACAGGAAGAAATGTTGGAAGTGGCCCGTAAAAAAGGCAAATTGTTAATTGGTATACCAAAAGAAATTTCGTTTCAGGAAAATCGTGTGGCACTTGTGCCGGATGCGGTGGCTTTACTCGTAAATAATGGCCATGAGATCATCATAGAAAGCAATGCAGGGAAGATGGCGAATTTTCAAGACCATGATTATAGCGAAGCCGGTGCTCAAATAGTTTATAGCCCCGAGGATGTTTATAAAGCAAATATTATTTTAAAAGTTGCTCCTCCTTCTCCTCAGGAAATTGAAATGATGCAGCAAAAACAAACGCTTATTTCTTCTTTACAACTTACTGTTCAGCCTGAGGATTTTATTAAAAAATTGATAGCTAAAAAGATCACTGCTGTTGCATTCGACTGGATAAAAGATCAGGATGGAATTTACACTATTATCCGTTCAATGGGAGAAATTGCGGGAGGCACATCTATTTTGATTGCCGCAGAATACCTGAGTAACGTGAACAACGGACAAGGCTCTATACTAGGAGGAATTTCGGGCATTTCACCAACCGAAGTGGTTATTTTAGGAGCGGGCACTGTAGGCGAATTCGCGACACGTGCGGCATTGGGATTAGGCGCTTCAGTAAAAGTTTTTGATAATTCCATTTATCGCTTACGGCGTTTACAAACAGCCATCGGTACACGTGTATTTACATCTGTGATACAACCACGTGTATTGGCGAAACATTTAAAGACTGCCGATGTAGCCATTGGCGCTATTCGTGCGCAACAAGGCCGTACGCCTTGCGTAGTTACGGAAGCTATGGTAAGTGAAATGAAAGCCGGCTCTGTAATAATTGATGTGAGTATTGACCAAGGCGGTTGTTTTGAAACATCTGAAGTAACAAATCATTCCAAACCAATATTTCGTAAGCACGGTGTTATTCATTATTGTGTGCCAAATATTGCATCACGCGTATCACGCACTGCTTCCTATGCTTTAAGTACCATCTTCGCACCTATCCTTATAAATATTGGTGAAGAAGGGGGAGTGGAAAACATGTTACGCAGAGATGAAGGTGTTCGTAATGGTATTTATATTTATAACGGAATACTTACCAACCAAGTATTAGGCGAAATGTTCCAACTGCCTTACAAGGATATTAATTTACTAATGGCTGCAATGTAATTTGTAAAACCTTACTATCTCAATCCTTATAACTCATAACTCCTTATGGCAATTCAAGGAAAAAATTCAGAACTGATCAGACGATTTAAATTATATGCGTTTGGTTTTGTGATCGGCATGCTTGTTGTGAGCGTAGTTTACAAAGGCAGGGGTTGCCAGATGCCCGGCTCGGCCAAAATGGAAGAACTTGTTTGGCAAAAACTAGAATACACCAAACATGCGGAATGCCGCATGAAATGCAGACATATTACTGAAGCGGAAATAAAACAAGTATTCAAAAGCGGAAAAATAAATTACGATAAAAGTGATGTTCGTGATAAACCTTGCGGGACTTATGCAATAGAAGGACCTACAGGTACCGGAAAAAATTTACGGATTATTATAGCGGATTGTGATACCATTTCAAAAGTGGTTACAGCAATTGATTTGCGAATGGAACATGACAGTTGTAATTGCAAATGATCAATGATCAGCAATAGGTTTTGCCTTCTCCCCTTTTTTATAACGAATTAAAAATACAACGGGAATACAAATAAGTATTACGACGCCCACCATAAAAAAACCCTGGTTATAACTTACAAGTGCTTGTTGTTTAAATAATATTCCTTCCATAGTTTGATATGCAAGCGTCTGTGCCTCTCCGGATGAATAACCTTTTGAAATAAAATTTTGAGTAAGCAACGAAATTCGTTCTGAACTCGCGTTGGTATAATCTGTAATATAACCAAGCATGCTTCCTCTTACTTCAGCATTTTTATGAGTTAAAAAAACATTGATCAATGCAATACCCACGGCACCACCAAGCTGCCTTATCATATTCGCTAAACCAATCGCTTGCGCCATGTCTTTCCCCCTCAAACCTTGCACTGCCAATGAAAGTATTGGCGACATCATAAATGCCATTCCCACTCCACGCAATACAAAAGGAAAATAAAAATTGTTTTGGCTGGAGTCGGGCGATGCAAAGGATAACATCATTAAAAAAGCGAAGGTCATCAAAATGCCAATAATGATAATTGATTTAGGATTTTTTCCGGATGCCAATAATTTACCAACCACAGGCATTCCTATGGCACTGCATAATGCGCTCGGTATCATAAATACACCTGTTTGTGTGGCTGTCCAGCCCAAGGATATTTGAACGAACAACGGAAAAATAAACACGGTACCAAACAGTAAAAAGCCAAGCATAAAATTCATAATGCTTCCCATTGCAAGATTATAATTTTTATACAGCTTAATATTTACAGCGGGATAATCAATATTCAATTCCCTGTATATGAAGGCTATTAAACCCACTACCGCAAATATGGTAAGTGTTGTTATCTCCGAACTTTGAAACCAATCTTTGGATGTTCCTTCTTCTAAAACATATTGTATTGAGCCGACAGATACAATTAAAAATAATATTCCCCACCAATCTATTTTTTTGGGTTTCTGCGCTCCTTCCCTATCAGTAACGTAAGTCCATGCTAGTACAGTCGCTGTTATCCCAATTGGAATATTTACAAAAAATATCCAATGCCATGAAAGATGATCAGTAATATAACCTCCCATTGTAGGACCAAAGGTAGGTCCCATAATTATTCCCATTCCAAAAATCGCATTAGCAGTAGTTATTTTTTCAGGAGGAAAAGCACCTACGATAATAGATTGCGCAGTTGATAATAATCCGCCGCCACCGATACCTTGCACAAATCGCCAGAATACAAGCATCCACAAATTAGTAGATAAGCCACACATGAGAGATGAAAAAGTAAAAAGGATAACTGATCCGGTAAAATAAGTTTTTCTTCCAAATAAATCGGAAAGCATGCTGGTAAGCGGAATAATAATTACGTTAGAAACAGCATAAGCTGTTATTACCCAGGCAACCTCTGTGGTAGTAGCGCCAATGCTTCCGCTGATTTCGCGTAATGAAACGTTAACAACAGTTGTGTCTATCAATTCCAATATCGCACATGAAATGGCGGTAAGAATCAAAATCCATTTCGTAGCTCCTGTTGGATATATTGTTTTTGGTAATTGTAATGTAACTTCCAATTTATTTTATTTTAACTTCAACAAACGCGCTTAATCCCGGAAATAAATTGTCACTACTTCCCTTTGGATAATCTGTTAATTCAATACGTACAGGAACGCGTTGAACAATCTTCACAAAATTCCCCGTCGAATTATCAGGAGGAAGCAATGAAAATTTAGCGCCAGTAGCTCCAATAAATGATTCCACTTTTCCTTTTATTTTAATATTGGGATATGCATCAATTTTAATTGCGACTTCTTCTCCTACTTTTAAATCATCCACCTGTGTCTCCTTAAAATTAGCCGTTACCCACAAATGTGAATTATCAATTGCCGAACAAAGCGGTTGACCGATAGTAATATATTGCCCTTCTTCAATAGCACGTTTAGTAATAATCCCATCACATGGAGACTCAACAGTAGCGTAATCCAATTGCGTTTTTGCAAGAGTAAGCTCGGCATCATGTTGTTTTACCATTGCTTCCGCTAAAGTAATTTGCGCTTGTTGCGCTTCCGCCTGTGAACGTATACCTTGTGATTGCACTGTTGCAGATTTGTATTGACTCACTGCGCCTTCATATTGCGCGTTAGCAACATCTACATTTGTTTTTGCTGCATCGTATTGTGATTGTGTAGCGGCTTTTGCATTGAACATATTTTCAATACGCTTAAAATCTTCCTGTGCATTATTCAGTTTTGCTTTCGCTGAATTAATATTTTGTTGAACTGCTATCGATGAAAGTATTGACGCGTCAGCATTTTGGTTACCTGCTGCAGCGTTACTTTTAACTGACAATAAATTTGCTTTTGCGTTTTCTAACGCAGCTTCTGCCTGTGCAACACGCGTTTTCAAATCGGTATCATCAATGGTAATTAATAATTGTCCTTTCTTCACATGCTCGTTATCTTTAAAATATATTGTTTTAATATATCCCGCAACACTTGATCTGATTGGGACCACATCAGCATCCAACTGTGCATTATCTGTAGTTATATAATTGGCACTAATAACAAAATACACGATACCGATGATTAGTAGAGTGCTTAAAACACTTGCTATTATTACTAATTTTTTATTCTTCTTTTTCGGAGTATCATTTTCTATCTCTTGGCCTGTTGATTGATTAGTGGTTTCCATATTTATTCAAATTAAAAATTATTGATTCCCTTGCTTGTATTATAGTTAGTAATTGCATTCATTAATCTTATTTCATGTATTTTCTGATTCAGAATTGCCTGCATCTCCGCGTTCAATTGTATCAAATAATCGGTTGTTGTTATACTTCCATTCTCCAATTGAGTAGCGGCTGTATGCTTGATATTGTGGCGTTTTTCAAGTATCTGTTTATCCGTTTCGATAATGTCTTTCAATGAATTTATTTTTGCCGTCTGTGCAACAAGCGTACTCTTTAAATTAAATTCAAATATTTCTTTTTGCACATCCACCATTTTACTATTGATAGCAACACTTTGTTTTTCTTTATTGAGTCCATATAATGTAGTGATGTTCCACCTTAAACGAACCCCGGCCATTCCATAAAAGCGCGGATCCAGGTTAAGAAAATTATAACCTGTACGTCCATAGGCTCCATCCGCAAACAATGATACTTTGGGAAAGGCAGCGGTATTATTTAATTTATGGCGCGCGTCAAGCAAATCTTTTTGAGTAGTAAATAATTTCATTTCAGGACGTGTAATATCATTTCCCTGTAAAGCAGTCCCAATAGGCTGAGTAGACAAATCTGTATTATCATCAACGGTTTTATTAACGAACATTCCCAATGATTGATAGAGCGCTAATAAATCATCTTTTGCCTCTATAAGATTTTGTTCTGTTTTTAATTCTTCTGCTTCTAGCTCTTCTAAACTACTTTGCAATGACATTCCATTTTTAAACGAAGCCGCAACAATTGTTTTTTTATTGATAATATCATTTTTATAAATATTTAATGCCTTGATATTTTCCCGTGATAGTAATATGTTACTATACAATTGATTAACACGGTCGATCAATTTATATAATTCCACCTCATTTTTTTCTACTTCATTGGCAGCATTTAATTTCTCTACACGCCTTTGTTGCTTGATCTGTCCTCCATCAAAGAGTGTTTGATCTAGATCCAAAGAATTAGTGAACAGTTGCTTTGGTGCAACCACATTAAATCCCGGAGAATGCAACTCCGTTGATTCAGATTGATCAGATGCTTGTGAGGTAAATGACAAACGAGGCAACCAATTTTGATTGATTCCTTTAATATTGTTTACAGCAGTTTCATTCAATAAATTATTTTGCTTGATCAATGGATAATTTGTCTTTGCCATCCTGATACAGGAATCAAGCGTAATAGCATTTTGAGAAAAAATATTCGCTGATAAAAATAATAGTGAGATAATTAATTGTTTCATTGTTAAAGTATTATTTGATCAATGTATTTTCAATAAAAAGTTTCACCGTTTGTTTTAGTTTAGAAGTACTGAAATCTTTATCAAAATCTTTTCCATGCGATTTGAGCGAGTGTTTAAAGAGTGGCGCAGCAATAAAAGGGTAAGAACAAAGAGATTGAAGGTTAACCATAAACATTACAAGATCTGTTTTCTTTATTTCTTTTGTCGCCATTCCTTCTTCCAAAAGTTTTATAAGCCCAAAACCTTTTGCTGTTTTTTTTGCGGCCATTACCTTTTGCTTAAAAAGTTCCGGATTAATACTTACTTCCTTTATTAT
>JBBSPS010000214.1:0-6686 GCA_038258655.1 Bacteroidia bacterium | reverse complement strand
GGATAGCTATTATCCAAAACCTTTTTATTGAAATTACTAACTTGATTGAGTATATTGAAAATCAGCTTAAATGTAATATGTTAGTGCATTCCGAAGGTTATCATAAATACAATCTAACAAAAAGTGTATAGTAGTTTATTTCTTTCTCTCTTCTTCTCGCTTCAATTTCAACATAATACCTGTTTAATTTTTTTGAGAATAGAACATAAATGTAATACATAAAAAGCCACTGATTGCAGCTTGGTGAAATCCACGGACAAAAAGTCGAACCTTTTTATAAAAGATATTGACTTTTTTATAGCCTAAATGACCTGTTTTCAGTAAAATAGACTTCTTAAATAGGCCTTCTTATAATTTCGTACTAAACGGCAATATTGATACATGTGTCTAAACTCACAATCTTTACATACATCAATCATTTCTTTATGAAGAAACCATAAATTTTTAACCACAGTCCATTTCATCAGGTTGTTTGTAAAGGGTAATTTAGACACTTTTTGAAAATGAAATAAAAGTTAGATAATATCAATGAATTACAATGGCAAACTCCACTCTCCGATTTCTTTTTCGTCCCTCTTCTGTATCATTTGATGCAACAGGGATTTTACTTCCAAATCCCTTATAAAAAACCCTTTTAGCATCAATATTTTTTGAAATAATATAATCCATAACTGATTTTGCACGATTTTCTGAAAGCAGTTGATTCTTTACTTCATCCCCTACATTATCTGTATGACCTCTTATTTCAATTTTCATTGTTTTATGCACTTTTAATTGATTAACCAATTTATCAAGAGATATGAATGATTCCTTTAATAAAATTGCTTTGTTGGATTCAAATAGTACATTATTTAAAATAACAGGTTTTTTCTTTGGCCAATAATTATAAAAATAAATTCTAAAACCTTTGGGAACTACATTCGGGTTTAATTTTCTATATAATTCACTGTAATTAATCATCAAATAATATTTTTCGTTTGCTTTTATATGAATAGCAGACAAGTAAGCTCCCCCTAAACCAATTCCAACATAATTATTTGTTTCATATTCTGATAATCCTGTTGTGCCATTTTTTGAAAAATTTTGAGAATAACATATACGATCTGGAATTATTTTTTTTGTTTTTATGTCATTTATACAGCTTGTATTGTCACATTTAAAAAGTATAAAATCATAGTCATCCGTACTATCAATTGGTACAATATCAAATATTAAGGTAGTATCATGATCGATACTAAATTTAAACCAAGCGGAATTCTCTTCTTTTATATCTTTGTCAAATTTAAAATCCAATTCGGATCCATACCCTCCCGAAACATTCACAGGGCCAATTATTGAATCTTTTATCTCAATAGCATATTTAAAATCTGCGTTTTTAAGTTTGGCAAATTTCGCCTGTGAATAAACAGTTATATTACTAACTAAAAGAAATAATGTTATTAACTTATGTTTCATAAAAAACAGGTCAACTTATTATAATTATATTTTAAAATTTTGAAGGCCATAATATTCAATCGCTTTTTGTTTTAAAGGGTTAGTACTCCACTCTTCCCATTTTGCGGTATATGGATCATATCCACATTTTAGAGGTTTGCTATAAATATCATCAGGTTTTTCTATATACGCACGGCAATCGGTACAAATATGCCTAAATTCACAATCTTTGCAAATAGTTATTCTGTCTTTATTAATATTCCAAACATTTTTAAACCCTTTTTTATTTAATGCTTCTTCAAGTGTCGTATCTTTTATATTTCCATAACTCTTTTCCATACTCGGACAATTTTTAATCTCACCGTTAGCATCTATGGATACTTTACGATTAAGGCAGTTATTATGTTTTTGAGATTCCATAAAGGTATCCTTATTTACTGTAAAATAAGCCGGGTTTATTTGACCGCAAGAAAGGTTATTTTGTATTTTATTTTGAGATGAACTAAAATTAAATTTTTTCAATTCATCATATTCTAATTCCATTTTTTGAGGAAAATTATACATACTGACGGCTGATACATTATATGCTGCAAATATAAATTTCAGATTTTCAACCGTAAATGTCTTATCATATGAAATGATAAGATGAAGATGTGTTTCAATGGTATTGCATTTTTCCAAAAGAGTTTTCAATTCCTCAAAATTAAAAACACTAAAAAACCTTAATTCTACAAAATAAGTGCGTAATAATTTTAATTGTTGAAAAACAGATTTAAAATTGATCTTTGTTTTATCATTGATATCCAAAATACAATTTGAAATTATACTCGGCAAATCAAATTTTAATTCAATTGGAGGAAACAATTTTTTCTCTTTTTTATCTATAAAAAATCCGTATTCATTTGTTATCATAAAATCAAAATATTCATCAATAAAAGCGTCATTTTCATTATTGAATTTTTTTTTGATTTCACTGATCGTATGTTTTTTATAATTGCTTAAAATATAATACAACGCATTTGGTATAAAATCTATTCTTCTTCTATGTAAATCACAAATAACGCTCCGTTTAGCACCTTTTACAATGTGGCAGTTTGAGAATATTGAAAACATTTGTTCACTCATAGAGAATATTTTAAAAACATTTGGATATTGGTTTGTAAAAAACGAGGACATATTTTTTTGAAGTCATAAAAATATTTCTCATTGAAACTTGTTTCCGCAACTCTTTTTCTTCGCTGCCCGCCGTTGCCAGATGCTCAAAATAGCGATAATTTATAGGGAGATTTTTTAACTCCTTCTTATTGAATTTATAATGTTTTTTTTTCATTTAAAATAAGATTGAAGCTATTTCCTTTTCTAAGTAATAATTGCAAGGGTATGAAACCATTCCAAATTGGCCTACCGGATTAACTTCTAAAAAGTAATAATCACCTTCCTTTGAATATATCATATCTATCGAACCTGTATTTAAGTCTGCTTTTATCATAAATTGATGTAATTTTTTTTCAATATTTTTAGGCAATTGATAGGGTACACGATAATTGGGCTTAACAGTATTATATTTTCTAAAATCGATTTCCGTTTTTTTATCATTTTGAGAAAATATTGCCATTGAATAAAACTTTCCTTTCAGATAAAAAATTCTAAGCTCCCATTTCTTATTGATTTTTTCCTGCAATAAGGTTAATGGAAAATTAACTGGTAGCGAATTCTCAATATCACCTGAAATTACTTTAGTATAGAGTGCCCATGAGTCTTTTTTATCAAAATGATGAAATCCATCGCTTATAGATTTAGTAATAATCTCTTTCGCAAGCGATCTTTTCTTAATTGAAAAGTAATCCGCTTTTTTTGTTGTAATCAATGATAATGGAGTTTTTATATTTAATGATTGAGCAAGTGCTAAATGAATTAATTTGTTATTAGTAGCATTAATCATACTTCCAATTTTGGTTTTCTTTTCTATAATGTCAATAAAAAATGACACACAAATGTCAAGATCATTTTTAACGTTATGAACAATCTCTGCATTCAGGAGGCTATCACTTAGGACGATATTCTTAATAATTTGATGATTGTGATAAATACCGCCTCTCCGATACCAGTAAGAAGAAATATCTTTTGTATTAAGAACCTTTCCATTATTTACTCTAAATAGTATATCGGGGGTTGCATGATTAATATTTAAACTCTCTATGGTAATGGTGTCTGTTTCATTGATTCTGAGATACTTTTTATTTTGGTGGTGAAGCCAAGCTATAACTTCATTTGTAGAGTTATCTAATTCATTTGAAATAATTAATACCATTGTAAATCGTTGAAAAGTTTTGTTTCTGATTTGATTACTTTATTTCAATTTCTATTATTTGTTCTTCTTCAAAATTATTCCGTAACAATATTTTATATTTTCCGGTTTTTAATATTAATGGTTTTAATTCATTTTTGTTTTTCAACTCCATTGCGTCAGTTGGTATATTTGTATCAATTTGTTCATTTATTGAGTAAGCCAATATTAACAATGGATATTTTATTCGGATATTTGCTTGAGGCAAAAAGTATTCTTTCCATTCTACACTTTCAGATAACCATGTTGGTCGTTTATCCATGTACGTCGTTCTTGGGTGATAAACATATAAATCACACTGCGTATCTCTATCAAATGGTATAAAAGTTTGAGTAGAATCATTTTTATTTATGAATATTGAACTTGAAGTAACATTTAAAAATGAATAAGAAGTTTTTTCATAATCTCTACTGGAATGCTCTGTAAGACATTCCTGGTCAATGGTTAGAGGATCAAATTTTGTAATTTTTTTTAACCAACCTGCCAGTCGCATTGTCGAATCTGATGTTAAATTTTCATCAACGTGAGAAAAACCACAATAAACCAGTATTTTGGCTGTTGAATCTTGATCAAATGTTTTTTCTTTAATAGTTAATGCTGCATTATATTCTCGATTTTTATTAAATACATCATAAGCCACAAAGTGGTATCCAATATCCGCTGCCTCTTTTAGCATATTAGAAAACCTGGGTTCTGTTGTATAATAGCCATCGCTGATTATTGGTTTGTTTTTTTGATTTAAACTACTATCATTATTTAATGCCTCAATTGCCAAATAATGATAGCCTTGATCATATAAATTTCTTAATAACGAGCTGACAAAAATACGATGCAATGGTTGGTCATGGCTTTCATTAATAATAACTACTCGGTGATTTTTTGCATTTTTAAGTATCATCTGTTTTGCAGGAGCAGTATAATAGTTAGCGACACTTTTATAATTATTTAATGAATCAATAAAGGAAAATTGAGCAGAACCACAACTGTCATATTTTGACAACGAGTTTTTATATTCGCCAATACATTGTAGTTCATATATCGAAAACAGCAATTTAGATTGAAGTAATTTTTTATTTTCAAATGTATTTTTACTTGGAAAATCTTTTTGGATTACTTTCGACGTTCTTCTATATACGTTTTTTTTAAATTCTGTTTGTGCCATTAGCATAACCGGAATTTTAAAAATTAAAAATAATATTAAAAATTTACCCGAATTTGTACGCATACATATTTATTCATTACAATACAATTATAACACTCTTAACTTTAAAAAATCGAACAGCTTTTAAAACTATAAAACGAACACCTAATAAAAAAGGTGTTCGTTTATAAAAAATACATCTTATGGTATTCTAATTAGCCAATACCTACACCACTTCCGCCACCACTACCTCTTTGACGGATCATATTGTGCCGTCGGCCCATCATGTTGGTAAGCATTTGTATTGGAAAAATATGTATCTCCTGCTGAATCAGTTGAATGATTTACTGGACCTCCACCTTTAATCATTTGAGCTTCTGGACTTGTTAAGGCTTTCATTCCTTCAAATTTAATTTTTTTCATGTTTTTAAAAATTTAATTGTTAATTAATTATAAATCCAGCTTATATAGTGTTAGGATTATGAGCACTTTTTAAATTTTTACAAATTGGCGCCAATTTTCAAAAATCTAAATATTTTTCAATTATATATTATGTCAATTTTGTTCACTTAACTTTCTATATAACTCATTTTTCTATAAAAGATACAGTATGTATAAAATTAAATTCTTTTTAGCAAAATATTAATTTATAAGTACGCATAAATTGCGATGCAAGTATAACAAAAGTTAAACACCAAAAAAAATCGATGGCAAATTATTTTAAAATCTTTAACCATTTATTAATACAAACACAATGCAAACAAATGTATTTATTTCTTTCATTAAAATAATACTAACTTATTTAACGGTCGTTTTATTTATTTAACGGTAGCTTTATACAAACTAACGGTAGTTTTAAATAATAATTGTCTATATAATTCATTTTTCTAAAATATCGAACCCCTAAATTAAATACAGTAGTTTCGTTGATATGCAATAATAACGGGCGTTTTAAAGGTAATAAAAAAGGAAAGTACATTTTTAACGACGTACTTTCCAAGGGAGTGACCCCATTTGGATTCGAACCAAAGGCCTACGGTTTAGAAAACCGTTGCTCTATCCAGCTGAGCTATGGGGTAAAAATTATGGTTGATATTATTTTTACAAAAATAACAAATCGGGGAATTTCTTTAAAACAAAAAAAACGATTTACAATTCGTAAATCGTAAATCGTAAAATTCAAATTAAATATGTTGGGGTGGTCACGGTTGAGCGTGACGGCCTCCTATTAAAGTCGGGGCGGCAAGATTCGAACTTGCGACCTCCTGGTCCCAAACCAGGCGCGATAACCAACTACGCTACGCCCCGAAACTAAACTTTTAAGAACAATAAACGCCTTTTACTCAATCTACTTGCAGCCCTTCCCGCCTCAAGCGGGACGCGATAACCAACTACGCTACGCCCCGAAACTAAATTTTTAAGAACAATAAACGTCTTTTACTCAATTTACTTGCAACCCTTCCCGCCTCAAGCAGGAAGCGATAACCAAAACACTACAGTTCAAAACTAATTTTGCTTTTAAAAGAACTTATAACTTTAAAGCGGCTGCAAATGTACTATTATTTTTAGAATTTAAAAGGCTCTTTAAAATTTTAATAAAATTAATTCACACTTTTTTTACAGGTTTCCCATGCTTCACGAATGAGCCACTTGTTAAATAAAAGACCCGCAACCTGCGAGTCTTCGTACTTGATACTTTGTACTTAATACTTTTTACTTCTACCCGTTCAATGCTTCCGCGCCACCAACAATTTCTAAAATTTC
>JBBSPS010000213.1:0-6721 GCA_038258655.1 Bacteroidia bacterium | reverse complement strand
TAATAGTGTTTAGTTAGGTAAATGATGGCTTTGCAAATTGGATTTTGGGGATGCTATATGTTTTTTGTTACATGTTAAATTTAAATTCTATATTTGAAACCCTCCCCTATTAAAATAAGCGCAATGTTACGGTTTTCCGTATATAGTGGAGTTTTATTATTAATATTTTTGAATCCAGCCATAAAACGTGAATGCATGCAACAATTGCACTTCTTCCTTTGTTATGTGTAATTAAAATGCCCTAGATAAATGCTAAGAACTCAAACTGAATTCACTATTCTTCCTGCATATAAAGGGGATTCTATACTTATAAAAACATTTGATGAAAATAAAGAAGAGTTTATAATACTTATTGATGGTGGAACTTCAGCTACATTCGAACATTCACTCAAAAAACATCTAAATTTAATTAGTAAAATTAACCTTCTTGTATTAACTCATATAGATTCTGATCATATTGGAGGAGTAATTAAATTTTTTAAAAGCAGTATAGTTGATAAGATTGAAATAGATGAAATTTGGATAAATCAACCTGATTTTGAATTTAATCAAGTAATAAATGGAAAAGCCCTAATTAGTGTTTCACAAGCAGAAAATTGGAAGTCATTAATAAAAGAAAAAAAACCATTTTCAAAATTACGTGAAGTTACTATTGAAGACGACACAATAAATATTAAAGGAGTAAAATTTACTATATTATCACCAACTGTTGAAATTAAAAATAAGTTGTATGAAATATGGGAAAAAGAGAGAGACATATCAATATTAAAACAAGGGGATTTGAAAGTTGATGTATCCGCTAGTACAAATGGTTATTCAAAATCATTAGAAGAATTAAGTAAAATGAGTTTTAAACCCGTTTCAACAATTTACGGAGATATCTATAATTCTTCCTCAATTGCTTTCTTATTGAAATGTCCAGATATTAATTTTCTATTATTGGCAGATTCTAGAGCTGAAATAATTGCAGAAAGATTAAAACAGTTAGACCATAATGAAACTTCCCCATTAAAAGTAGATTTCGTAAAAATCTCTCATCACGGAAGTTTAAATAATACTTCTCAAGAATTGTTATCTTGTATAAAATCTAATAACTATATAATATCAACTAATGGTGGGACAACTAATCATAAACATCCATCGAGAGAAACAATAGCTAGGATTGTTTATAAAGATAACCGAACTGAAAAAAGATTAAATATTTACACCAATTATAATATTAAAGATATTAAATTAAAGATTGGAGAATTTATTAACGATGAAGACTTAAAAAGGTCTAATTGGAATATTGAACATAAAAATACTTTTACAAATAATGACATATAACCAACCTGAAAAATATTGTGTACGTGTAAAATGTAATGACAATATTGGAAGCGGTGTTCTAATTGCAGGAGAAACCACTTTTTATGTATTTACAGCTGCTCATTGTTTAGGAAAAGAAAAACCGAACATTGAGAATATTTTAATTGAAAAACAAAGAGACTACAAATCCGAATTTAACGATATTAAAGTTGTCGCAATTAAAGAATGGGATTATGAAAAAGATTTTGCATTGATTGAAATAGATTTTGAAGGAGAGGATAAGCTGTTATATCAATATAATTTAGCTCACCGTTTTATCACAGATACTGATGTTAAATTTTGTGGTTATCAAGGTATCAATAACAATGAATACAGACCATTTCCTAGTAAGATTGTCACAACCAGCGACACAAACCATTGTTTTAAAATTAAATTAAGCGAAGGTGAAACTTTTCAACAAGGAGGAGAAGATGGACACTTATTAGCACGTGGATTGTCTGGCAGTGGTGTGTTTATTATAAGACATAACACACCATTTCTAATAGGAATTTTAAACTCTGTAATTACAGATAATGCTTGGAACAATGACATTAATTGTTGTTCTGTTGATCACGTACATGACTATTTCGATTCTTATATTGATTTATCAGATTTAAATGAATTAAGAAGTTGGACAGAAAATTTAGAAAAAACTTTTACTGAACAAGAAATTGAAGCGTTTAAAAAAACGAATAGTGATTTTTTTAAAAAACTATATAAGAAAAACAAAGTTATATATCCAAATATTGAAAACGCAAATTCTAATACTACTAGGCAATTAAAAAGATATTTGTCAATGCTACAAAATATTAGATTATTAGAAAATGAAGCTCCTCATCTGTATGTGAAATTTAAAGAAATTGTAGCTAAATACGTAAATTTAGTACAAGAAGATTATACAAGGACTGTCACCAATAGTAATGAAGCTTTAACTCAAAAACAATCATTACAAAGTATACTTAAGGATGAGTTAGATTTTTTACCTATTTCAATGGATATAGATTTTGCAGATTTTCAAATAATTGAATGGTTAGGTATCTGTACACTAAATTTCACAAATAATGATTAATATAATTTTAGAAGAAAAACCCACTTCAGTTTCTATTAAGTATAATGCTTATTACAAACTTGTTATATTACTTACTATCATTAATTATTGTGGTAGAAGTAACAAAGCTAGTTTGCAATTAATTCACTTAATTTTTTGGAGTTTAAGAGACGATAAAAACTATCAAGTGATAAATGATTTAAAAATTGGTAATCGAAATACATTAATTCCATGGTCATTTGAATTTGGTATTGAAAAAGTGTTAGCGATAGGTTATATAGAAGAATATATACAGAAAAAAATAGTAAATAATACTTTAGAAATTGAAATAACTCAAAGAGGAATTAACGTCTTGAAATCAATAAATGAGTATAAATTATTACAAGAAGAAATTGAAAAAATAAAAGACATTGGTAAAATACCTAAAACTAAATTAGATAGAGCAAACCATAATTGGAAATTAATATAAATCGATATGTTTAAAATAAATAAATTAAGAGTTGAAATCTTAACAGACAAAAGTAAAACTATAGATGATTTATATGGGTTTGAATTTACTTTTAATCAAGGCTTAAATATAATAGCTGGTGAAAACTCAAGAGGTAAAACAACTATAAACTCTTGTATATTTTATGCTATTGGTATGGAAGAATTACTAGGAGGCCACAATAACAAAGCACTTGACAAAGCTTTAAAAGATACATTTGTCATAAAAACAGATGAAACCGATGAAGAAGAAACAGGTATAAATTATAGCGTTAAGAGGTCTAAAGTCTTTTTAGAAATAGAAAATGATAAAAATGAAATTGTATGTTTAGAACGCGTTATTTTGGGGTCTGATGGAGACGAAAAGCAATCAAATATAACAATCTATAAAACAGAACTTGAAAAACTTGATAGTGAAACCGTAAAAGGTGTATTTTTCGTTAACGGGAGAGGAAACAATGATGATCCCAATGGGTTTTACGAATGGTTTACTCACTTTATAAACATAACTGTACCAGAAGTAAGTAATAGTAATTCTAAGACTTCAAATTATAGCCCATTATATTTACAAATGATATTTTCAAGTATGTTTATTGAACAAACCAAGGGATGGTCAGAATTTTTAGCAACAATGCCCTATTTTGGTGTAACAAAACCTAAAGAAAAGGTAATAGAGTTTCTTCTTGATTTAGAAGAAATTGATATTTCTACACAAAGAGACACTTATAATAAAGAAAAAAATAACATTGTAGATAATTGGTTTAAAACAATTAAAGCATTTTCCTATCTAGAGAAACAAAATAATGCTACTATTACTTCAGTCCCTGAAACTATTACTACTGAAAAAAGAAAAATAGGTGAAATTTCGTCCAGTTTCCAAATTAAGGAAGATGAAGTGATTGAATTTAATGAATATTTAAAAAATAAAATAGATTTAATTTCAGTTTTAGAAAATAAACCACTTGCTACAATCGCAAGTAATAAAGAAGAAATACTTATTCAATACGAAAAAGCTAAAATTGATTACAAAGATTTAAATAGCTATATAAGAGAATTTGAAAATAAGCTGAATATTGAAAAATTACAAGTTGATAATATTACCAGTCAATTGAGTAGTATTGAAAAAGAAATCAGGGAACATACAAATCTTATTAAGGTATTCAGTAACAATTTATTTGATAACAAAAAAGAAAGTAAATGTCCAACTTGCACACAAGTTATAACTGAAGATATTATTTCTTCTAATAAAATAAAAATTCCTCAGTTATCTCTTGAAGAAAATAAAAGCTTTTTAAATAGTCAAAAAAAGATAATACAATCTACTCTTAAAAGTTTATATAGTACAATTGAAGAGAAAAATAATTTATTATTATACTTTAAAAATACTTTAAGAAATAATGAAATCCTTCTAAAATCACTTTCTAAAGATTTAATTGCAGATGATAGAGCCTTGTCGGAATCAGAAGTAGTAAGAAAAATTCAGTTACAACAAGAAGTTGAAAATTTAAAACAATTTGAGAAACAATTAGATGATTTGAAAGAAGATCTAATTAATTTAGCAAACAAATATCACAACATCAATATAAAATTAGATGGTCTAGAACAATCTAATGATAGAGAAAAATTAACTGCATTTGAATCAAATTATAAGGATTTACTCTATTCATTTGGATATGATAGCAATTTACGATATCAGATTTCAATAAACAATAAAGAACCTTTTAAATATTTTCCTGTCTATAAGAGAGGTAAAGATGATACTAATCCTCAATCTGTAAGGATAAATTCTTCCGCTTCTGATTTTGTAAGAAATATTTGGGCTTACACATTAGCTTTACGTGATAATGGGATTAACCATCCTGGAATAATTGTGTTTGATGAACCAGGTCAACATCGTACTAAATTAAGTAGTTTAATAGCTCTTTTTGAGAAAGTTTCTAATGAGAAAAATAAACAAACGATTATCTTCACTTCTATTGACAAGCCATTAAATAATGATGAGAAAGAAAAAATAGATTTGGATGAACTTATTAAAGATTTAGAAAAAAATTCATACCACTTAATTAAACTTGATAACCATAAAGTAATTAAATTACTCAATTAATAAGCTTCCGCTGGCGCGGGCGTCCCGCCCGTGTCCTTCGCTCTTAAATCTTAGCCTGAAAAGTATACAATTCAAAATACCTACCTTCTGAAGCAATTAATTGGTCGTGGGTGCCACGTTCTAAGATATGCCTAGCTTCAATAACAAAAACCTAGTCTGCCTTTCAAATGGTACTCAAACGGTGTGCAATAACGATGGTGGTTTTTTCTTTATATAATTCATTTGTAAAAAAAGTAATGGTATTCAATTCAAGTTTAACGCTATTAAAATTTGATTGTTAACTATTTACAAATTGTGTATTAAAGATATGTTACAGCTTATTTAAAGTATGGAATCTGAAATTAGCTTTATAACAACAAAGAAATATAACCTTAAAATGTAAACGTTATGAGCACACAAGACAGAAACCCGAATTTTCAGGAAAGACAAAACATTAAAAATCCTGATGAAAATGACAAAAACCAAGATCCAACAAGAAGAACAGAACATCATCAAGAGGAAGAATAGCAATTTTGATACTGTATTCTTTTAGTAATCCCCAATATTATTAAAGCCTTTACAAATAGTGAAGGCTTTTTTATTTTGCTATTTACTACCCTTTATACCCTTTACAATATCTTCAATAAAGATCTTGACGAGATAGATAACTTTAAAAACAACGAAATAAACGATGGTTTAGCCGTATATTTGCAGCTTTCTAATTCGGTATATTCCACAATACATTTTGCTATGTTCTTAGATGTCCAAATTACCACAACAGCATAAATTTTTAGATCTTTCAGATTATGGAAGACCAGTAGCCAAGGTTATTGCAAATTCATTAAAAAATACTTCTTTTACTCCCATTCACGTTACCATTGGCTTTATAATAGCTGGATTAATTGCTATATACTGCATTTTGGAAGGCCATTATTGGTTTGCGGCTTTCTTTTTAATTTCTAAATCTATTTTAGATGCTGCAGATGGGGAATTGGCGCGTGTTAAGAAAAAACCATCCTATACGGGAAGGTATTTAGATTCTGTTGCAGATATTATTTTAAACGCACTTTTCTTTATAGCTATTTGGTATGTAACCGATACTGCTATTTGGATATGTCTTTTAGCTTTTTTAGGGTTGCAATTGCAGGGCACACTGTACAATTACTATTATGCCATCTTAAAAAATAGATTTGACGGCGACAAAACCAGTAGAGTCTTTGAAAATAAAACCCCAATAGCCTTAAAAGGCGAAAAACAAAAGCACGTAAATATTCTCTTTGGTTTGTATAAATTCTTTTATGGCGCCTTTGATAAAACAATCTATTTCTTTGATACTAACGCTGCAAAAGGAAAGGTTTTCCCTAACTTTTTTATGACAAGCATATCAACCTTTGGGTTGGGTTTCCAATTGCTTATTATTTCGGTTATGCTTGTTTTGGGATTAAAAGCGTTTATTCTACCTTTCTTTTTGTTGTATACACTGATGATTGCTATTTTTATAGGAATTAGAAAGTTTTACTTTTAAAGAAAAAGAACCAATCGAACATCTACTTGCTAGCGCAGTCAACGTTTCTAATGCTACGTAAACGGTGGACAATTATTATGGTGCTTCTGTCCGTAATTGATTTAAATAATCTTTACAGGATATACTCGCTGATTTCGGTTATCGTTCAAAATATAAAACTTAGCCTATCTTTGCCCCATTAAATAATAAGATGGCTTCCACCCTACTTTCATCTCCCTTGCAGGGCTTTACAGAT
>JBBSPS010000212.1:0-6811 GCA_038258655.1 Bacteroidia bacterium | reverse complement strand
TACATACAATTAACAAGCCTGTTGCCAAAGGATCCAATGTTCCTGCATGGCCTATTTTGATTGTTGATTGACGATTGACAATTGGCGATTCTACTCTGTTTTCAAGTTTTGAATTTGGACTTTTAATTTCAAAATTCTTTATCAGCCATTTCATTTTATTGACCACCTGAAAGGATGTCCAAGTAAGTGGTTTGTGGATGAGAATAACTTCGCCGGTCCTAAAATCAGTAGGAGTCATTAAAGGATGCTTAATTGATATCCGGAAAAATAAAGAATAAGAATAGCCAAACCAACAGCTATGCGGTAATAACCAAATACTTTAAACCCATGTTTAGTTAAAAATCCAATGAATGATTTGATAGCGATCATTGCAACGATAAAGGCAATAACATTGCCCACGATCAATAAATTGAGCTGTGTAGATTCAAATACAAAACCATCTTTATAAAAGTCGTACATTTTTTTTGCGGTAGCTGCAAACATAGTAGGTACTGCCAAAAAGAAGGAAAATTCAGCCGCCGCTTTTCTGGTAAGCTTTTGTGTTAAGCCACCAATAATGGTTGCCGCTGAACGCGATACTCCCGGGATCATAGCGATCACCTGAAATAAGCCGATTGTAAAAGCCGATTTATAAGAAGGTGAAATTTCTGTTTTACCTTCATCATTAAATAATTTATCTAAAAACAAAAATACTATTCCTCCTAATAATAATGTAATCCCTACCACTAAAACGTTTTCAAGCAATGCATCAATATAATCATTGAATAGAACACCAAAAATTACAGCGGGAATAAAAGCTACAATTAATTTGAAATAAAAATCAATGGTTTGAAAAAAACGTTTGAAATACAATACAATCACTGAAAGTATTGCGCCCAGTTGGATGGCAATGGTAAATAATTTTGTAAACGGATCATGTGCAATACCCATTACTGATGAAGTAATGATCATGTGTCCGGTAGAAGATATTGGCAGGAACTCTGTGATACCTTCTACAATTGCTAAAATGATGGCTTGGATGTAATTCATTTTGATGTGGTAATGTGCTGATGTTTTAACGTGCTGATTTTTGGTAGTACTTCATCAGCACATCGACTCATCAGCATATCAATAAATCAATCTTTGGATTTTTTCATAATTCCGTATAGTACCACTACGAAGCCCGCTAATATTACAATTGGGGCGATGGTAATTCTACGTGTACTGAAAATTTCATCTGCATGGAATTGGTTTGGATCATCAGAGCCACCGCCGATCATCAGTAAATAACCGATAACAACAATTACTACTCCAATAATAAGGATACGATAGTTTTCTTTTCCGAAAGCAAAACTGGTTTTTCTGACTTCTTTATTCATTGAAAATAAATTTAATTTTTTATAAAGGTAAATTTTTAATAATACAAATCATCTGATTTTAATCGAAGATATTTACGTACAGCCAAAGAGGTGCTTACCCCTGAAATAAGAATGCCAAGCAAAATCACTAAACCAAATAATGAAATAAGCATGTTTATATCCTGCAGCTCAACTAACTCAGGCAATTGTTTTTGAGCGGAATACAAAACTCCTATTAACATTCCAATAGCAATGATAGCTCCATAAATACCATGTTTAATACCATTTAGCACAAATGGCCGCCTGATGAAACCTTGCGTTGCCCCCACCAACTGCATGGTTTTAATTATAAAACGCTTACTATAAATAGAAAGTCTTATTGTATTATTTATTAGCGCCAACGCGATAAGCATCAATAATCCACTGAATATTAAAATTACGAAACTGATCTTTTTTACGTTCTCATTGACCATGCTTACCAGCGACTTTTGATACCTGACTTCTTTCACCAGTTTCGTATCAAGCAACTCTTTTTCTATCCATGTAAGACTATCCGTATTTGCATATTCTGCTTTTAAATGAACGCCAATGGAAGAAGGTAAAGGGTTGTATCCTAAAAAATCAATAAAATCTTCTCCCACATCTTTCTGCAAACGAGTTGCGGCTTCATCCTTAGTAATAAATTCTGTTGACTTTACATATTCGGAGGCATCTAATGTTTTTTGCATTTTAGCAATGTCCACTTCTTTTACATCATCATTCAGGACTATCTGGAAACCAATATTTTCTTTAAAATTATCTGATAATTTTCGCGTATTAAGTATGATTATTCCCAATAAACCTAACATAAACAACACTAAGGAAAGGCTTACCACCGTAGTGATAGAGGAAGACTGCATTTTCCGTTTTGAATATCTTTCAGACACTATTTTTGATTTTCGATTTACGATTGTTGAATGACAATTACAATTCTTATTTTAATATAATATTTGTTTGCCCAATGACCACATCATCACACGAAATTTCAATTAAATATTTCCCGGGAACAAATGGTGTTGGGCTTGCACAAAATACATCCACAGCAACTTCTTCATTCTTATAATTCACATCTTGTTTTCCTGCAAAATATCCCTTTGAACCATTGAATTTAAACATATTCCCTTCGTCCGGGGATTTAGTGATCTCTTTCCCCTCAGGGCTTACAATACGAACGTACACTGGTTTTACGCCGGTTTTCGCTATTTTATTTTCGCCCAGCACAAAGGATACTTTAATTTTTTCAACACGCGATGCTTTGGTTGTTTCCACTTCTTTTTTACCGCCTGATTTAAATTTCACTCCTTTTACAGTAGGGTTTTCAGCTTTTAATACCGAACCTAAATTAACAGTGCTTTGTAAAACATCTTTATCTTTTGAAAGTTGTGTTGTTTTATCTTTTTCGGTAGTCAGGTCATCGTTTACTTTGTCCTTTTCTGCAATAATAGTTTTATTCAGCGTGTTCAAAGAATCAATCTCTACTATATAGTGTTGCATAATTTTTCGCAATGTTTCTGTTTCTTTTTTTAGCTTAAAAATAATATATGCGTCATCTTTATGTTTTTCGGCTTGTACTAATAGTTCAGCTATTTCAGATTTTTTTTGTTCTAAATCTGATTGAACAGCTTTGTCGCTGGTTTGTAATGTGGCATATTCTTGTTGTAACGTTAATAAGTCATTTTTTACATTATCGCGTTCTACAATCACTTGCTCTTTCACGATCACTTCAGAGTTGGCACGGCCTCGCTCCAGCCACCAAAGCAACCCAAATGCTCCGTTGCCAACTAATAGCAATAGCAACAAAATCAATAAAATTCTCTTATTCGATTTTTTTTCTTCTGGCTTGTTTTCCATAATAAATGATTGTTTATTTTCGACATCTCAAAAGTAATACATTTTAAGCAACCATTAATACGATGTACAAAGACTTCCTGACAACTAAAAGTGAACAACTATTTGTATGCTAAACGATTTTATTTCGCTGATATTCCCACACGTTTGTGCCTCCTGCGGAAAAAGTTTATATAAAAACGAGCGTAGTATTTGCACCTATTGTGCCTATCATTTGCCAAAAACCAATTTCCACTTAGATAACGAAAATCCAATAGCAAAAATTTTCTGGGGACGTATAAATATTCATTCGGCAGGAGCCTATTATGGGTTTAATAAAGGTAGTAAGGTGCAGCATTTAATTCATCAATTAAAATACAAAGGGAAAAAGGATGTGGGAGTAACAATAGGCAAATGGTATGGTAATGACCTAAAACAAAATACTGATTTTAATACCGTAGATGTTATTATACCGGTGCCATTACATCCAACAAAAGAAAAAAAACGTGGTTATAATCAAAGTAATTATTTTGCGGAAGGCCTTGCACATAGCATGAATGTGTAGGTTGATTTTAAAATACTTTTTCGTGCTAAAGATTCTCAAACTCAAACCAAAAAATCGCGTTTTAACCGTTGGAAAAATGTAGAATCTGTATTTCAGTTACGTGATACAAAAATCTTACAAGGCAAACATATTTTATTAGTAGATGATGTAATAACTACAGGTGCAACACTGGAAGCATGTGCACAAACCTTACTTCAAATTCCTGATATTAAAGTGAGCGTTGTTACTATTGCCTATACAAACAATTAAGGCCCCTTCCAACCTTCGTCCTGAGGCGGAGAGAAGTAAAATCAAAAAATTTATTTACACAATAATATGTAATATAAAGTCTCCCTTTTTAAGGGGAGATTTAGAGGGGCTTTTGTACCTTTGACAAAATTATTATTTAAAATGGCTGAATCAATTACTGTTTCGGGACTTACTAAAAAGGAAAAATACGAATCACTTATTCCGCAGATCAAAGCATTGGTTGAAAGCGAAACCAACATCATTGCTAATCTTTCCAATATAATGTCTGCATTAAAATTCGGGATGGGTTATTTTTGGGTTGGAGTTTATTTTGTGGAAAACCTCATCACAGACCTTTCCCAAGGAGAGGGAGAAAAAAAAGAATTGGTATTGGGTCCATTTCAAGGACCTGTTGCATGCACGCGCATTGCTTATGGGAAAGGTGTTTGTGGAAAGTCATGGGAATTAAAACAAACAATTGTTGTGGATGATGTTGACAAGTTTCCCGGACATATTGCTTGTAGCTCCTTGTCTAAATCGGAAATTGTTTTACCGGCTTTTGATAAAAATGGTGATGTTACTTTAATTTTAGATGTGGATAGCGAACACCTTGCTAATTTTGATGAAATGGATAAATTATATTTGGAGCAGGTAATTGAAATAATTAATCGATTAGCTGATTAGCTGATGTGCTGATTAAAAAATACACCAATGTGTTGATTAAAAAATAAACGATGTACAAATTAAACTCAAAATATATTACTAAAAACTTCATCAGCATATCAGCTAATCTGCTCATCAGCATATTGTTTTTTTCATGCGCCCAAGTAGTAGCACCCAGTGGTGGAAAAAAAGACATTACTCCTCCTAAAGTTGTAAAATATATTCCGGATAGCGCAACAATTAATTTTAATGCTAAATCTATCGCACTATTTTTTAATGAATACATTCAACTCAAGGACTTGAACAACCAATTAATTATTTCACCTCCGTTGGATAACACGCCCGACATAAAAGTAAAAAACAAAATGCTTTTTATTGAGTTCGACAAAAAAGAAGTTCTAAAACGAAACACAACTTACTCTATCAATTTTGGCAATGCTATTCAGGATTTTAATGAAAACAATCCGATTGAAAATTTTAAATATATTTTTTCTACAGGTAGTTACATCGATTCATTATCTGTAAAAGGAAAAGTGGAAAACGCATTTGATCATAAAACAGAAAAAGGAATTTTTGTAATGTTATACAATAATCTGAATGATAGTGCTGTGTATAAATACAAACCCGATTATTTTTCAAAAACCAATGCTGACGGAACTTTTCAGATTAACCATATCAAAAATGACAATTATAAAATAGTCGCGTTAAAAGATGCCAATTCAAATTATAAATATGATGATGAAAGTGAAAATATTGGTTTTGTTGAAATTCCAATAGCTATTTCTGAAAAGAAGAGTATTTTAATAGATCTGTTTCAAGAACCTTCCAAAAAAGTTTATTTAAAAAAACATTTTCATTATGAATATGGAAAAATAATATTCGTTTTTAATCAAGGAAGTGACAGTATAAAAGTGTTACCTCTTAATACTACACTATCAAATAATCAGGTGCTTTTAGACTTTTCAAAAAATAAAGACACACTCACCTATTGGGTCAAAAATTTTGAAAAAGATTCTTTAAAACTACAAGTGAATAACGGCAGTAAAATATTAGATACCGTAGAATTTAAAATGATCAAAAAAGAAGACGCGTTGAAAGCAAGAAAGAATCCATTGAAATTGAGATTACTAAATAATTTTAATGGAAATCAAAGTTTTGATTTGAACACAATGATTCATTTTTCTTTTTCACAACCAATTGATTCAATAAACCCACAGGCAAAATTTTTCTTAAAAGAAGATTCAACATTACTTAAGCATTTAACTTTTAATAAAGATTCATTTTGGGCAGGAAATGATATATTGATAACTCGGTGGGATTCAACAGTCCAAGCAGAATATCCTGAAAAATCAGGAAAATGGGCCAATGCCCCTGTGCAAATGAGTATCATTGGTCTTAAAGAAAATACCAAATATCACCTATTCATTCCACCTGGAACATTTACTGATATTTTCGGTTTAACAAATGATACCATTAAAATTGATTTCAAAACCCGCGAAGAAAAATTTTATGGAAGTGTGAAACTAAAAGTGAATATTCCTGAAACAAAGGATAATTATATTGTTCAACTATTGGATGAAAAAGAAACTATAGTACGAGAAGACAATATTAAAAAATCCGAAACATTGACGTATGAATATTTATATCCTAAAAGTTATAAACTAAAACTTATTTATGATACCAATTCCAATGGCAAATGGGACAGCGGCGATTACTTCAAAAAAATCCAACCTGAAAAAATAATTTATTATTCTGAACCAATGACCATTCGTTCTAACTGGGATTTGGATCTTGAATGGAAAGTTACCGATAACAAATAAACCTAATCCCCTCTCCTTGAAAAAAGGGGAGGAGAACCAAAACGTACATTTCTTTTCGTACTTTTACAATTCAAGCAAAATTACCAATGAATCCGAATATAGATCCCGATTCCGAAAATTTAAGTTCCGCCGAAAAAGAGTTTGAAAAAGTATTGCGCCCTGCTGAATTCTCTGATTTCACAGGTCAATTCGAAGTTGTGGAAAATTTAAAAATATTTGTACAGGCAGCAAAGCAACGAAGCGAAGCGCTGGACCATGTGCTTTTACATGGCCCTCCCGGATTAGGAAAAACTACCTTAGCCAATATCATTGCTTCCGAATTAGGAGTAAAT
>JBBSPS010000211.1:0-6813 GCA_038258655.1 Bacteroidia bacterium | reverse complement strand
TACCGGCATGGCATTCCGAGTTCCAGTTCCCGATGTATCAGTGGTTGACCTTACCTGCAATCTTGAGAAATCTGCAACGTACGAAGAAATAAAAAAAGTAATGAAGCAAGCTTCTGAAACTACAATGAAAGGAGTTCTTGGATATACTGAAGACCAAGTTGTATCCTCCGATTTTCTTGGCGACCCCCGCACCTCTATCTTCGATGCAAATGCTGGAATATCTCTTAGTAATAATTTTGTAAAAGTGGTTGCATGGTACGATAACGAATGGGGCTACTCAAATAAAGTCCTTGACCTGATTGCTCACATGAACACAGTAAAACAGGACACTGATATTTCTGAAGTCCAAGCAAACTCACAAACACATCTTCGATAAAATATGAATACAGTGATTGATAAATCAATTGTTAAATCCGGAATATTATCCGGAGAAGATGCTTGGCGCTTATTTGATTATCTGAGCGAAAATAAATCCGCATTACCTGCCGTGAATGTGATCAGCACAAACAGCATTAATGCGGTACTAGAAACAGCGTGCGATATTAATTCACCAGTCATTATCCAATTTTCAAATAGTGGTTCGGCATTTTACGCAGGAAAAAGTTTAGCAAATAATCTTCAGCAGGCTTCTATTGCGGGTGCCATCTCGGGTGCTATGCACATTCATCAGGTTGCAGCATTATACCCTATTCCCGTAATCCTTCACACTGATCATTGCTCAAAAAAACTTTTGCCATGGGTTGACGGTCTTTTAGATGCTGGAGAAGATTATTTTAAAATAAACGGAAAACCGCTTTTTACTTCCCACATGCTTGATCTTTCGGAAGAGCCGCTGGAAGAAAATATCAAGATATGTAAGGAATATTTAAAGCGCATGAAAAAAATAAATATGATTCTGGAGATTGAACTGGGTGTAACGGGGGGTGAAGAAGATGGCGTGGACAATACAGGCGTTGACAGTTCAAAATTATATACACAGCCCGAAGAAGTTGAATATGCTTACAGAGAGTTATCGCAAGTGAGTAACCAATTTACCATTGCTGCAGCTTTTGGAAATGTACATGGAGTATACAAGCCGGGAAATGTAATTTTAAAAACAGAAATACTAAAAAAATCTCAGGAGTATATTCAAAATAAATATAGAAGCGAATCAAACCCTGTAAAGTTTGTATTTCACGGTGGATCGGGATCAGAAAAAAATCAAATCAAAGAAGCAATATCCTACGGTGTTGTAAAAATGAATATTGATACAGACATACAATGGGCATTCTGGAAAGGAATAAAAGATTATTACGAAAACAAAAAGGAATACTTACAAGAACAGATCGGAAATCCTGAAGGAGTAGATCATCCAAATAAAAAACAGTACGATCCACGAGTTTGGCTGAGAGAAGGTGAAAAATCAATTGTTAATAAATTAAAGGAAGCATACACTGACTTAAACGGAATAAATCTCTATTCTTGAATTATACAAATAAACTAAAAAATATGAACAATACATCTTCAGGCAAAGCTTTTCTAACTCTTATCACCGTTTTTTTCTTTTGGGGATTTGTAGCAGCAAGTAATGATATTCTAATTCCTGTATTCAAAGAAAAACTCAATTTACTTCAATGGCAAAGTCAGTTAATTTCAGTTGCGTTTTATATAGCCTATGCCGTAGGAGCTATTCTTTACATTATAATTTCGAAAACTACTGGTAGTGATTTACTCATCCGAATCGGATACAAAAACGGAATTGCTCTCGGGCTTGTCATCTCAGCAGCAGGATCCTTGCTTTTTTATCCGGCAGCACAAATGGCTTCTTTCGGAATTATGATCTGCGGGTTATTTATAGTTGGGCTCGGATTTTCACTTCAACAAACTGCCGCTAATCCGCTAGCAATAAATTTGGGCGATCCTAAAAAAGGCTCTCAACGACTTAGCTTGGCTGGTGGAATAAATAATTTGGGAACAACCATCGGTCCCGTGCTGGTAAGTTTCGCTATTTTTGGTTCACTTGCACCAGGAGCAAAATTAGAAAATCTTGAATCAGTAAAGACGCCTTATTTAATTTTGGGAGCTGCATTCTTGGTTGTAGCCGTACTTTTTAAATTTTCTTCTCTTCCAAATGTCATCGCAGTTGAAAAAGAAAAAGAAGACGAAAAAAATTCAACTTCAGGAGCCAGAAAAAATGCATTGCAATACCCTCAACTGTTGCTGGGCATGATCGGAATTTTTGTTTACGTAGGTGTTGAAGTTTCTACCGTTTCCAATCTTCCTGAATTTATGCGCCAGCATTTGGGTACGGCTACCTCTGATATGGCTCCTTATATTTCTTTGTTCTGGGCAAGTTTAATGATTGGAAGATGGAAAGGAGCAGTTGGAGCTTTCGATTTAAAAAAGGGAGCAAAGCAAATGCTCAATATTATTTTACCATACGCGGCATTTGGTGTTTTTCTATTGGTAAATTTTATTGCATCACATGACCTTACCCCGTTTTACCTTTATTCATTTGTAATCCTCGTCATCATTATTGGCGATATCGCCAGTAAAGGAAATCCTGCAAGGCAACTTCTTATTTTTTCGGGATTAGGAATTACAGCTTTATGTATAGGCATTTTTGCTTCAGGAATGGTTAGTGTTTATGCATTTATAAGCGTAGGATTATTTTGCAGCACATTATGGCCATGTATTTTCACTTTAGCAATTGCAGGAATGGGAAAACATACCAACGAAGGTTCTGGTTTCCTTATCATGATGATTATGGGCGGAGGCCTTATCAGCGTGCTTCAGGGTTTTCTTGCTTCTGATAATATACTTGGAATACAATCGAGCTACTTTGTTGGCGTAGGATGTTTTTCGTACTTGGCTTTTTATGCGTGGAAAGTAAAACATATTTTAAAATCACAAGGCATAGACTATGATACAGCAGTTAGCAGCGGGCATTGATATTGGTGGAACCAATACAGCCTATGGTTTAGTAGATCGTGAGGGTAACATCCTTATGAAGGATACGATCACTACCGGAAATTTTTCTACTGCCGAAGAATTTGTTTCGGCAATGGAAATTGTGATAAGGAAGGCTCTGTCTTCTTTGGGGAGTTCTTATTCGCTTGCAGGAATAGGAATAGGAGCGCCCAATGGAAACTATTATAAAGGAACAATTGAATTCCCGCCCAACCTCAAATGGAAAGGAATCACTCCGCTTGCAAAATATTTCGAAGAAAAATTTGACGTTAAAACAGTTCTCACCAACGATGCCAATGCAGGTGCAATTGGAGAAATGCTTTTTGGCGGGGCAAAAAACATGAAAGATTTTATTTACATCACACTTGGAACAGGCTTGGGCAGTGGCATTGTTGTAAACGGAGAACTCGTTTATGGTCACGATGGATTTGCAGGCGAACTGGGTCACGTAGTAATGTTTCCTGATGGAAGAGTTTGTGGCTGCGGAAGGTATGGGTGCTTGGAAGCTTATTGCTCCGCAACCGGAATAAAACGCACCTATATAGAAAAGCGATGGAGAAAAGAAAAAATGAATGATGGATTGAAAGACATTCACACAAAAGATATATATGACAAAGCAGTAGCAGGAGATGAAGATGCGCTTTCTGCTTTTGAATACACCGGAGAAATTCTCGGCTTCGCATTGGCAAACAGCGTTCTTTACACTAGCCCCGAAGCAATTTTTCTTTTTGGTGGTGTAGCACTTGCAGGTGATTTTATTTTCAAACCAACCATTGCCAGTTTTGAAAAATATCTCTACCCTATTTTTAAAGGAAAAATAAAAATTCTTTCTTCTAAGCTAATGGAAAACGAAGCTGCTGTTTTAGGAGCTGCTTCACTAATCTGGAAAGAGCTTGATAAAAAATCTGTTTCTTCAAACCCAATATTAAAATCTGTGCTATGAAAAAATACGTAACCGACTTTACAAACCAACTTACTGAAGCCATCGCCATTGGAGAACAAGCATCCCTCCGTTCTCCTTCAGGAAAAATATCCAATGTGATTATTTCAGGATTGGGAGGATCAGGGATTGGCGGAAGTCTTATAGCAAAAATCACGGCACAAGAATTAAAAATTCCTTTAGCAGTGAATAATGATTATTCCCTTCCTGCTTATTGCGGGCCCGAAACATTGCTTATCGTTTGTTCTTACTCGGGCAATACTGAGGAAACAGTTTGTGTAATGGAAGCGGGAATTAAATCGGGTGCTCAGATTGTTTGTGTAACATCAGGCGGAAAAATTCTTGAACTGGCAAAAGCAGCATCCATCGATTTTATTCTTATTCCCGGAGGTATGCCTCCTCGTGCTTGCCTCGGGTATTCGTTTACTCAACTGTTTTTTATCCTCAATCATTTTAAATTGATCGGTTCAGGATTTAAATCAGAACTCAAAGCAAGCATCACCATGCTCGATGAAAAAGAAGAAGAGATAAAGGAACAAGCATTTAAGGTGGCATGTTGTATCGTTGATAAAATACCAGTGCTTTACAGTTCTGCCGATTCTGAAGCAATAGCAATACGTTTCAGGCAGCAGCTCAATGAGAATTCAAAAATTCTTTGCTGGCATCATGTATTTCCTGAAATGAATCACAATGAATTGGTTGGTTGGACGAAAAAGAATGATGACCTCGCTGTTATTTTTCTTCGTAACGATTCGGACAACAAACGCATACAAAGCCGAATGGAAATATGCAGGGATATTTTCTTAAAGCATACTCCTACCCTAATCGAGTTACATGCGAAAGGAAATTCTCAATTAGAAAAAGCATTGTACCTCGTACACTTGTGCGACTGGATATCTTGCAGCCTAGCAGATTTGAAAAAAATTGATCCCGTAGAAGTTTCTGTGATAGATTATCTTAAATCTTCATTAGCGAAAATGTAAACGTATTTTAGTAGGCAACGTTCGGCAACCTTGCGATGTGATGGTTTAGAAAACACAAAACTGTCCGCTACTTTATGAATTAAAATTATTTTTTGAGGATTGTGTAACAGCTGCTGCTGTTATGCATTTGTTGTCTTTTTAAATGTTAAATTAAGCTTTTCATTTTCAAAGTTATATTACCAATATTATAGGTATAAACAGAAGCAGGTAAAAATGAAAATATTAAGTCGGCTACTTTTTTTACACCTAATTGGTCAATTGAAGTTACCAAGGCTGTTTCAAATGCATTTGTCTTACAAAATTGAATTAAACTTTTTAATTCTTGCGGTTTTTCAAAATATCGATTGCTCCATTTAATCTCCACTCCCCAAACTGGGTTATATTTTTTATCATCTACTAAAACTAAATCTACTTCGCCTTCTTTTCTTCCTTCTTTCCAACGAGCATAGGTTAAATCTAATTTTTCACGATGCATCCATTGCGATAGTATGGCTGTTTCTACCATATTACCCATTTCGCTATCTGTCTCCGAAATGGGTGAAAACAAGGCAGTTCGTAATGATGGGTTAGTTAAATATACTTTAAAACTAGTAACCCTTTTTAAGCGTTTTGCATTTACATCTACTTTGTTTAATACTTTTATAAGGAAAGCAGCTTCTAAGTATTCTAAATATTTTTTAAGGGTATCTTTTTGTATTCCACTTTCCCTTGACATTTTTTCATACGAAAATTCGTTACCTGTATTATAGGCTATATAAGTAAAAAACCGGTTTAACTCCTGAACATCTTTTATACCGTATAAACTTGGCAAATCTCTCAATAACACTTTATCCACAATGTCATTTTTTACATACCTACCCATATCGCTTTGTATTTTTTCTGACAAAACCACTTCAGGGTATCCACCAAAATTTAAGTAGTGTACAAATTCCTTGTTTAGTACTTTTATGTCGTGTGTTAAACAATATGGTATTGACTTTTTGCCATAATCAATATTTCCATTATAGATTAAGTGATTCATTTTTTTTAAATGAATGTATTCCTGAAAAGTGAGAGGTGGTAACATAAAATCGGTAAATCTTCCAGCGCCACTTTCAGTACTATGCCATTTCAAAGCTGCTGCCGCCGAACCCGATACAATAAATTTAGTGTCTGGATAAGAATCTACTAGCACTTTTAGGTGACGTTCCCAGTCTTTTAAATATTGTATTTCGTCAAAAAACACATAACAACCGTTTAATTGGTTTAGGTTCAGCGAATTTTTACATAGATTTAAAATATCTTCTAAACTCAAGTGCACATAAATCGGGTTATCAATTCCTACAAAGAAAATTTGTTGTGGATTTGCCCCTTCGTTTAATAATTCATCAATGCTATGGAACAACATTACTGTTTTCCCTACCCGTCTTGGCCCCATTAACACCAAAGCTCTTCGAACATTTTTTTCCTTTACGTATGGATAAAACAAATCGAAATACAAGCGTTTAGCCATAATGCTGTATATCTCAGGTATTTGTTTCGTTATCCACCAAGGATTTTCGTAGCGTAATCGTTCTATTATTTTATCTGTCGGAATAAGATTTAAATTACCCATAAAATGTTTTATTTTTACAAATATAGTAAAAATAAGAAGATTTAAATACTCTTATTATGTCCTTTTTTGTTTTTTTTGATTTTTTTAATGAGTATTTCAGCGTTGCTTTGGGTGGCCGCCAGTCTATATTTTCTAAATGCGTTGTTTCTGTTTTGCTAGATTCTTTAATGTCGGAATTGCAAGAAAATATGAAAGGAAGGAATAAAAAATAAAAAGCTTGATTTTTTCATATGTATTTTATTTGGTTTTTTATAGTCAATAGTTTTCCATCTTGTATTTAAAACAGGTTAAGAATTGTAAATTTTCATATTCGTGCTTAGGCTTAGTATTACTACGTTTGCTTTGCT
>JBBSPS010000210.1:0-6851 GCA_038258655.1 Bacteroidia bacterium | reverse complement strand
TTATCTTTGTTTTCATCTGTATAAATTTTTCTAAACTTACACATTACAAACATAAGGGCTTCGTTCCTCGCAATGACGAGATGTCAAAAAAGTATGCATCAAATAACTACATCCAAACTAACCCTCGAAACTATTTCAGAAATAATTTCTGCAAATAAAAAATTGTCTTTATCAGAGGAAGCAAAAAATAATATAATCCGTTGCAGAAAGTATCTTGATAAAAAAATGGCTTTTCAGAACGAGCCTGTTTATGGTATAAACACAGGTTTTGGCTTTTTATGCGATGTTGTTATTCCCGAAGCTGACTTGGAAAAACTACAAAAAAATTCAGTGATGTCGCATGCCTGCGGAACGGGTGATGAAGTACCTGTAGAGATTGTAAAATTGATGCTTCTATTAAAAATTCAAGCATTATCTTATGGAAAGTCGGGAGTACAATTAGAAACAGTTGAACGTCTTGTAGATTTTTTTAATAATGATATTATACCTGTTGTATACCAGCAAGGTTCATTAGGGGCCTCGGGCGATTTAGCTCCCCTTGCACACATGAGTTTGCCTTTATTAGGATTGGGGGAAGTAAGTTATAAAGGAAAAAAACATGCCGCTACTGATGTGCTGAAACAATTCAATTTTAAACCAATTCAGCTGAGATCAAAAGAAGGCCTTGCATTACTAAATGGCACTCAATTTATGAGCGCCTATGGTGTATGGTGTTTATTGCAAACCAGGAAATTAAGCATGGCTGCAGATATGATTGGAGCCATTTCATTGGATGCTTTTGATGGCCGTATTGATCCATTCAAAGTGCATTTGCATACCATACGTCCGCATAAGGGGCAAGTACAAACTGCTAACAATATGCGTAAAATATTAGAGGGAAGCGAAATCATAAAACGAAAAAAAGAACAAGTACAGGATCCTTATTCTTTTCGTTGCATACCACAAGTGCATGGTGCTTCCAAGGATGTGTTCGATTACGCTGAGAATGTATTTTTAATTGAAATAAATTCGGTTACTGATAACCCTACTATTTTTCCAGATGAAGATGAAATAATTTCAGGAGGCAATTTCCACGGACAACCGTTGGCATTAGCATTGGATTTTTTAGCGATCGCTTTGGCGGAATTAGGAAGCATCTCCGAAAGGCGCACCTATCAAATTATTTCCGGCTCTCGTGGCTTACCAGCATTTTTGGTAGCTAAACCTGGATTAAATTCTGGTTTGATGATTCCGCAATATACTGCGGCCAGTATTGTAAGTCAAAATAAACAATTATGTTCGCCTGCTTCTATTGATTCAATTGTAAGTTCAAACGGACAAGAAGATCATGTTTCTATGGGTGCAAATGCAGCAACAAAATGTTATAAAGTTGTAGAAAACCTCCAACGCATTTTAGCGATTGAATTGCTGAATGCTTCACAAGCAATGGAATTTAGGCGGCCATTAAAATCTTCTTCTATTATTGAAAAAGTAATTGCTGATTATCGTAAACACGTTCCGTTCGTAGACGTTGATAAAGTCATGTACACAGAAATTGAGAAGAGTGTTGAATTTTTGAAGCTAGGCACGTTTAATATATAGAACAAAATATTACCACTAAGGCACTAAGTACGCATACAAACACTAAGTCTTTAGTGAAACTGAGTGCCCTTAATGCCTTAGTGGTAAAAAAACACAATGAAAAAAAATCTCCTCCTTTTTCTTCTCCTATTTTCAAAACTTTCTTTCTCTTGCCAATGCCCACCTTTACAACCTATTTCAAAAAAAATATGTACTGATTACAATGTGATCTTTTTCGGGAAAGTTGATTCCGTTAGCGTTTGCGGGAAAGATGGCATCAGTACAGCTTATTTTACGATCAATGAATTATACAAAGGAGCTGTTGAGCAACACGTAAAAATTGATTTTGATTGTGCTTCTGATTGTATGATGAATTTCTCAAAAGGTGATGAATGGCTCATATATTCAACGTATCAGCGGTTTGACCTGATGGCAGTCAATATTTGTGAATATAGCAGGAAACTTTTTAGTGACGCCACACAAGACATTTATCAAATAGCATCGCACAGAACATTTGAGCAGGAAAAACAATTTTTAAAATATACATTTGGAGTTCAATCGTTTACGAAAAATAATGACCGGAATAAAAAACAAAATAACCTGCGTCCTCATAACGATCAGCCAAGCGCAATGAATAAATTATGGTTATTGTTCGTTTCATTTACTGTAATGGGTATAGTATATTATATAGCAAAAAAAAAGAAAAATGATAAGTAAATTCAAAGCTCATCCCTGGCATGGAATTCCTATTGGAGATAATGCCCCTACTATTGTAACAGCATTTATTGAAATTGTTCCTACGGATACTGTAAAATATGAAATTGATAAAGAAAGTGGGTATTTAAAAATTGATCGCCCGCAAAAATTTTCCAATGTTATTCCTACGCTTTACGGATTTATTCCTCAAACATATTGTGATGTTAAAGTCGCAGAATATGCTTCGCTAAAATCAGGAAAAGATGTAAAAAAAGGCGATGGCGACCCTTTGGATATTTGTGTGCTAAGCGAACGTACGATCACGCATGGTGATATTATATTACAAGCGATCCCAATCGGAGGCTTTCGTTTAATAGATAAAGGAGAAGCGGATGATAAAATTTTTGCTGTATTAAAAGGTGATGAAGTTTTTGGGAACTGGAAAGATATTACTGATTGTAATGCTGCTATCATCGATCGTTTAAAACATTATTTTTTAACGTATAAAAATCTTCCGGCGGAAAAACCCACATGTGAGATCACTAATATATATAGCCGCGATGAAGCGTATGAAGTAATTAAACGAAGCAGGGAAGATTATAAAAATAAATTTTTGTAAAATGCTTGATATCTATTGCATACCGGGAATAGGAGTAGATGAACGATTGTTTAAAAATCTACTATTAAAAAAATGTTCTATTCATTATATTAAATGGGAATCACTGTTTAAAAATGAAACACTTCCGCATTATGCAATGCGCCTATCGGAACAAATTGATCAGTCGAAACCCTTCGCTTTGATTGGTGTTTCATTTGGAGGAATGTGTTGTGCTGAGATCGCAAAAAAATTAAATCCTGTTAAAACATTTTTGATTTCCAGCTGTATAAATAGTGACGAATTGCCCGGAACAATAAAACTGGAACGGTATTTACCAATTCAAAAAATTGTCAACGACGAATTATCTATTCGTATTGCTTTGTTGATGGTAAAAAGATTTGGTATTGTAAAAAAGGAAGATGTTATATTATTTAAAAAAATGCTCCGTAGGGCCCCGATAGATTATTTTAACAGGGCACTAAATTGCATCATCAATTGGAAGCAGCATGCAAAAGGATTGAACGTTATTCATATACATGGTACGGCGGATAGAATTCTTCCATTCAAAAACATTAAGAGTTGTGACTATCAAATAAAGGAAGGAACGCATTTAATGGTAATGGATAGGGCAGAGGAGATTAGTAAAATAATAAATGAAGAGTTAGAAAAAATTGCTGTTAACTAACTTATTTTTTTGTGATGTTTTCTCCACCCATCAATACATATTGGATCATGTTGGCACCCATTTTCAACGCTTTGATATGCGTTTCGGGAGAATCTTTATGCACTTCAAAACTTTCCCAGCCATCGCCTAAATCACATTCATAATCATAGAAACAAACCAAGCGCCCCTGATAGATCAACCCGAAACCCTTTGGCGCATTGCCTTCATGTTCATGTATTTTGGGTACACCATTCGGGAAATCATATTTTTGATGATAGATAGGGTGGGAGAAGGGTAACTCAACAAAATCTAATTCAGGAAGTACTTTTTTCATTTGCGGGCGAATGAATTTATCCAATCCATAATTATCGGAGATATGTAGGAAACCTCCGCCAATTAAATAATTTCGAAGGTTCTCAGTTTCTTGAGAATTAAATACAATATTTCCATGACCTGTGATATGTAGGAATGGGTAATTAAAAATATCCGGACTCCCAACTTCAACAATAGCTTGTTCCGGATTGATATTTGTTTTTAAATTGGTATTGCAAAATTCAATTAAGTTGGGCAAAGATGTTTCAAGATTAGCATACCAATCGCCGCCACCATTGTATTTTAGCAATGCAATCTGATAAGTAGGAGCAGGAATAAAGGAAGATAATCCGATGATAATTAGAAGTGATAGGAGTATTTTCTTAAGCATTTTTTTATCGATACTTTTGCAACAGAAACTAACCAACTTTTTCCTTCGCTGATTTAAAAGATAAATACATTTCATTAAAGCGTTCCATTATTTTTAGCAAAAATTCTTCATCTACTAATCTTTGAATGCCTTCAACACCATTTACTTCACTGTGTGCGATCTTGAAAATTTGTTCCATCGGTCCCGCTTCAAATTTTATCTGATACTTATCATTCATTGAAAAAATAGTGATACTGATTTTAGGGTGAGGGATGTTACCGATTACGCGCATTTATTGGGTATATGTGATTTATGGTAAAATAAAATTACTACAACTGAAATATTATGGCAATTTTAAAAACTATTATTTCATTTCATCCATTATCGAAATAGTTTCATTCAAATAAATATCTTTCCTAATAGATTTATACCACTCTTTTGTTTTAGCTACTTTTGAAGTATCGGAAGGCATTATAGCGACATCTGCTTTTAAAGGTTCCACATCAATTCCCGAAATTTCTTTATCAAGTTCTTCCATTTTTTTAGCTTCAGCTTTGTATTGCTTTTGCTCTGTCGTATACTTTTCGAAATTCAATGACACATTTGTATCATCTTTTTGTTTTTTCAAACGTTTAGCAGCATCATTCAAAATGGTGAAACCCGGATTATTTTTCACACGTTCTTCACTATTCGCTTTTAATTTTTCAACATTATATGCCGGTTTTAGCGGAGTATATTTAGCCGGTGTTATTTCATCCCATGTCATTGGATAATCCTGCTCTTTCTCGCCTTGGTCAAGCAAATAATAAGGGTCAGGTAAAATAATATCCGGTATCACGCCTTTTAACTGCGTGGCTCCGCCGTTTATTCTGTAAAATTTTTGAGTCGTTATTTTAACAGAACCAAGCGGTTTTATGTTTGCATATTGTGCAGGCAAATAATCATCAAGGTCATAAAAGCGCTGAACAGTACCTTTACCGAATGATGAAGGCGATGTTCCCACGATCACTCCCCGTTTATAATCTTGTATCGCTGCCGC
This sequence comes from Bacteroidia bacterium, assembly GCA_038258655.1. Taxonomy (GTDB): domain Bacteria; phylum Bacteroidota; class Bacteroidia; order 2-12-FULL-35-15; family 2-12-FULL-35-15; genus 2-12-FULL-35-15. The sequence goes on along the minus strand of JBBSPS010000210.1, from coordinate 1,612 downwards.
CATAATTTCGGATGCGGAAGCGGAATTAGAATTCACCATTACAGTTAATGGCCCGTTATAAACTATTGCAGGGTCTTTATCTTCCATTACTTGTGGTAATCCGGTTTTTTGTTTTACCTGAACGATCGGTCCTTTATCAATAAATAAACCTGCCATATCTACAACATCAGGCAACGAACCGCCACCATTATAACGCAGGTCCAAAATAATCCCATCCACTTTTTCATCATTCAGTTTTTGTAATTCTTTTTTTACATCCTTGGCGCAACTACGTCCGCCATTGCCAGTAAAGTCAGCGTAAAATGTTGGCAATTTAATATAACCTAACTTTTTCTTCCCTTTCAAAATAACAGATTGAGCATATGCATCTTCGATTACAACAATATCACGGATAAGCGGAATAACCATTACACTTGCATCGGGTTTTTTGACAGTCAAACGAACTTCCGTTCCTTTTTTACCTCTGATTAATTGAACGGCATCATCTAAACGCATATCTGTTATGTCCACAGGATCAGTGGCACCTTGAGCAACTTTTAAGATTACATCGCCTGCTTTTAGTTGTCCTTGTTTATAAGATGCACTGCCAGGAACAATACTGCTCACTTTTATATTGCCATCTTTTTCCTGAAGCTGTGCGCCAATACCTTCTAGCTGACCACTCATTCCAATATCGAAATTGGCTTTATCTTTTGGAGGAAAAAATTCCGTATGTGGGTCATAAATTCCGGCGATGGAATTGAAATAGATAGAGATTCTATCATTACGATCAACTTCTTTCAAGCGCTTAAAATAATCGTCATTGCTTTTTAAGATTTTTTTACGTGCTTCAATTTCTAACTCATCTTTGGTTTTAATTTTTACAGTATCGCTTTTTTCTTTCGCCTTTTCCTGACTGTCGCTCATTTCAACCACACGGGCAAGTGTTTGATACTTTAATGATTTGCGCCATGCTTCTTTCAAATCCTCCTTATCTTTCGCGTAAGGTAATTTTTCTGCGTCCAACTGAACTGTTTCATCTTTACTGAAATCAAACGGTTTGGATAAGATATCAGTGTAATATGTTTTCGCCTCGGCAACACGTTTATTAATGATATCAACTGATTTGTCAAAGAATGAAAAACGTCCTGTATTGATATCCTCATCAATAGAATGTTCGTATTTCCTTAATTCATCTACATCAGGTTGAATTAAGAATTTTTTATTATAATCTAGCCGTTGAAGGTAAAGTTTATATACTTTTTCAGAAAAATCATCGTTGACCTCCTTCGGGGAATAATGTACACTGTTCAGGTTTTGCATCAATATCTGGTCAATGGCTTCGTCTTTATCGGATTGGGTTATATAAGTGTATGAAACAAGTGCTATGGCAGCTGCCGGGATCAATAAAAGCAATTTTTTATTTTTAAACATAATAGTAATTTATTTAGGACTTAAATTTACGAATAATCTTTTTGCAAAAGATGTTCCAAAAGGTAATATTTAACAATTAATAACACTCAATTTTTTTTGATTTATAGTTACTTTGCTCAAGCATTTAAGATGGAAGGAAACGAAACAGATCCAAAGCTTTTATTACAGTTAGTAAATATGAAAATGCCTTTTGGGAAAT
>JBBSPS010000209.1:0-6863 GCA_038258655.1 Bacteroidia bacterium | reverse complement strand
TGGACCTATCACTTTAAAAAGAGGCATGGATAACTTTGTTCAAATTTTTAATGGATGGTGTCTTGCATTAAAACTTTATGAAGATGTGGGTACACACTAGCTCTCGCAGAGGACTCAGCGTGTGGAAGAAATGATTATTGTTTAAGAAACTAACACGCCGAGTCCCATAAGGGGGCCCTAAGGGACTCGGCTGGCACACAAGAAATTAATTATTGGCACTCTTTAAAAAGTCTACAATTTTGTCAATATCAGGTTGTATAATATTTGCCCTTACCTGCATATGCAGGCCTACAATTTCCCAGTTATCGTTATTGAATTCTCCAGGTGCGGGAGCGTTATGGCATCGGGCACAGTTTTCGCCCCATAATTCTGCGCCTGATTTATCAGCTACTTTTTTAGATACAGAGCAACCATTGAACAGCAGTGATGAAAATGTTATAGCTATTATTGTTGAGATAGATATCAATATTGTTTTTTTCATAATAATTTATTTTAAGGCTTAAAACCCAAATACAAACTGGGCGTTAAATATGGTTGGAATATCTTTTTGTTTTACATAACAAAGTTTAACAAGGCTGTTCCACTTTAGCCAATAGTCAAGTGCCAATTCAACCTTGTTGTCATCGCTTCCGCCCCATGGAGCTCCACTTGGTCTGTTGAAATAGGAATACCGCCCGGCAATTTCAAGGTTTCTTACAAATTTATTGTCCACAAGAGAAGGCCTTAAAGTGGCACAGGCATAATATGAAGTAGGAGCGTCATAAAAAGTGAAATCATCTCCATTCGCATCTTTATAAATTGCATTGTCAACTTTCTGATGTTTTAATTCTCCAATAAATCTAACGGTACTTTTTAGATCGGGGATATTATGAAAGTAATTGATATCAAGTGCCTGCATTGTTACACCTATATTTTCATAAGGTGTGCCCACTTCTCCTGTTTTTGATTTAGACTGAAAAGAATAACCAATTTCAAGACTTGAATTTTGTAATGGGAGTATTGCAATCCGGCCACCTATCGCAGAAGATTTATTGTTTGAAGTATAGGCTTCATATTCAAATTGTCCGGCATTATCAGGATCAGTAAGTAATTGCGAACCATTTGAAATGTAGAAATCATAATCGATTTTTATATCTCCGAACGGAAGGCCACCCTGGGCGCCAATGCCTGTTTCATTCATGGCGCCAATACCCCCATCATGAAAACCTGTAGGGTCTGAAGCGAAGCGGTTGATAAATGCTTCTCCCATTCTGCCACGGTAAGCGCCAAACTTTGGCAAAAACCTTCCCGCATGTAAAATAAGATAAGGGTTCACTATATAACACATATTGGCATATTCTAAGCCTAAGTTAGCTTCGCCGTCCCCTGTTTCGATTTCAATTTCTGCTTCTGCAAAAAGCTTATCTGATATTTTCCAAAGAAAAATCGGTTTGAAATTGACATTTCCAAACGCAGATTCCCCTTTTGTTGCAGTATATGTTGCCTCAGCATTACCAAATACAACAAATTTATTTTGACCAATAGAGCGTGCCGTATTTATTTGGGTAGAAGGTATGGAATCTGTTTGAGGAGAGAGAGTAGAATCTTTTTGGGTAGAACGCGTAGAATCTGTTTGTGCATATAAATTATTGCCTGTTATCATACAAAAGAGAAGCAGTAGTTTTACTTTCATAATAATATTTATTTTTTGTTATTTGACAATGAGCGTATATAATTAACCAATTCCCACCGTTGATTATCGGTAAGTAAAGTTTTATAAGTGGGCATTGGGTTTCGGCCTGTTGAAATCATCCAGTACAATGCCCCATCAGTTTGGTTTTGCACGTAATCAGAGCTATGGTCGGCAGGTTTTTTAGCCAACCCCGCTGCAGCAATTCCATCTCCTTTGCCTTTACTTCCATGGCAGGGACCACAGTAAGTTGTGTAAATTACTTTTGCATATTTTAGTATCTCTGTATTACCGGCCAAAGGGTTTTTTACATTATCGGCTTCTTTAGGAACTACCCATGTCTTACTTTGGGCTTTTACCTCAGTGCATATAAAAAATGAGATGAAGAGAATTGGAATACACAGGAAATTTATATTCCCTGTTTTTTTTTCTTTTATATTTTTTAAAAGACTCATGATTTTTTCTTTTATTTTCTTTATAAAATTATAAGAACCAGGTAAGTGAACAGATGACGTGGCTCATACAAAGCAATGATTCGTATCATACTTGTCTCCTGAACTTCTAAGATTTATTTTGCCGTCGGGGGGACCATGCGGCGGCTCTCACGAAATGTGAATTTAGACTTGCGAATTAATGGCGAGCACCAACATTGGTAAAGTAAAAAATTGTATTGGTTCTATTGTATATAAATCCTTCATTGTAATAATCTATTAAAAAACAACTATGAGCGTTTCAAACGCCTGGTTTGTGCGTAACGAACCATGCCAAACCCCACTGGCAAAAAAAAAGACTGGCTTTTCAAACAGTCTTTATAACAGATGGCCTCTAACGAGATGTAAATTTGGACTTGCCAATTAATGGCGAACACCAACGTCGGTAAAAGCCCCACTGGCAAAAATTTATGGTGTTACTGCGGACAGCCGGGGGAAATCCGGATGGGACAAAGAAAGCGTGCGGGAACCGAATGCCTGATATCTTATTTTTTTTGCAGAGGGGACTTTCCGTGAAGCCCGTGACAACAAAATGGCTGTTGTGTATAACGGCGATGGTTAAATGTATTTTGCATCTCAACTGATTCTCCGCATGATTCAGCGTGTGGAGAGAATGAGTATTGTTCAAGAAACTCTTTGTCGCGGCGGGCAATGTCATTTAGTTAAGGATTTTAAGCCACATAGTGGCTGCCTGTTTATAGAAAAAATAACAAAAGTGCGATAGACTCCATAGGAGTCTCCCGTGCTACTCGTAGTAACACCAAAGTTATGAGGTGTGCTGTCCTTAGTTTGCAACTAAGGACTTACAAAGTTCGCTATTAAAATAAAAATTCCACTTTTAAAACCCCACATTGTATTCCATAATAATAATCTCTTGCGCTGCTGTGAATATATTCCTCTGCTTTGTCTACAATACCTCATCCACTCTTTACGGCTTTCTGACGGGTTGCTTTGAATTGCTGCTACAATCTTTTTGCTTGTAAACTTTTTAAAGTTTCCCAGCACATCGCTCACGTTATTTTCTTTTGCAGAAATTATTAAATGTATATGATTGCTCATTATGCACCAGGCATAGATTATCAGCCCTTGCTCTCGCTGGCAATGCTGTAAACTTTCAATTACAATATCTCTGTATTCTTTTCTCGTAAAAACATCTACCCAGCCAACCACAGCAAAACTTACAAAATACACTCCTCCCTGGTCAAAAAATTTATATCCTCCTTCACTCATAGTTGCTACTAAAATAAAGAAATGTTCTTATTAAGAATGTCCTTAGTTGCAAACTAAGGACAGCGGCTCCTTTATAATTTAATGTTTATGCGGATAGGGAATATGGGTTCGTGTATTTTGAAGGTTACTACGCATAGCTGGGGTTTTCGTGAAACCCCGACGACTAAAGAATGATCAAACCTTCCAACTGTAATACCTTATTTCACCAAATGAGTATTTAATTGAGGGCAGTAATATTTATTAAGCTTATCAACCATTCAGGGCATCAGTTTTTTGATTTTTAATATTTCTTGCATTAAAACAAACAATAAATTAAATTTAAATAATAATCTTTATCACGGTCTATTCATACTACTGAAACAAAAATAATGTCAAAAGGAGGCGGGCCGGTTGGCTTTTTAGGAGGCCTGGTACATAACTCTCACACTATAACGCTCATCTTAGGTTTTATTGGGTTAGGGTCGCTGCAGGCATTAATTACGCAATATTTTGAACCGTTGATAGAAGTGTACTGGTCTTTCCTGTTAACGTTTCCACTCACTCTGGGCCTTACTATTTTATTTTTAATCTTAGCTAATTCAAATCTTAAAAAAATTCCTGTAATAAATGTTTTGGCAGCTCCTGTACTTTTATTTGTATTGTTTTTTATACTAAACTCTTTTGCCGAGAAGTACAAATTCGCAGAACAGGCAGAAGTGCATGCGAAGGAGAAAGAGAAAATCGATAATATTAAGGGAGCAGCAGACAGAAAGGAAGAAAAACTAACCGCCAGGGAAAGAAAAGCCGCCTCAGTAACTTATTATGAGAATATAAGAGAGCCGGATAATCCATGGTATAAAAAAGTGCCCTTTCTTGGGAGCGCCATATCTGCATCGTACGGGCTGGTGAATATGTTTATTGACTTTTACCATGTGTATAAGCCGATGCGCTTTTTTTCAGGCATAGTCCTCGCCTTGTTATTTGTTTTTTTTATTCAAACAAAAATTATTAAGCCGTACCGTTCGGGGAAAAATAAAGTTGCTGATACGGCTAGTGAACACGGATCGCATGACCTGGAATAATTTCTTATTCCGCCAATAAACACAAAAATGAGACAAAGATTTGGGTAGCTTATGCTGTCTGCCGGAATCATAAAAAATAATTATGAGGGCAATAAAGAATGTCCGTAGTCGCAGACGTACGGACAGCAGTCCTTTTTAATTTATGGCTGTTACCATGGACGACGGTGGAAATGCAACCAGGACGTAGAATACTAATTGTTAATCAATAAAAAATTCGATAGAAGTAATTTCCTACTTGTTTATATTTACATCGATGTCTCACAATAATCATATTACTAAGCTACCTCATGCTCCGTTGCAGGAAGTAATATTCGAAATCAGATGGAAATTAGATTTTGATTCGGTTACTCAAAGCTATATTGATAAGGATTTTCAATTCGCATTTGCAAATTTTTCTTCTTTATCAAAAAATAAATTATCGCATAAAATAAATTTAAAACCTTCTTCCGTCCCGGATATTTTATTTATAAATCGTCCTATATATCAATTTTGGGCAGCAGAAAATCAATACCCCGTTTTTCAGTTGGGCCCGGGGGTATTTACAGTCAATGAAACAGAAAAAAATTACGAATGGAAAAATTACAGAAGCCTGATATTGGAAGGAATAGAATGGCTCAAAAATTCATATTCCATTAAACTTGATTTTTCAATTGTAGAATTAAGATATATAGATGCAATAGAGGTAGATGATGATAATCAAAAAGATTTAACTAAATTTATCGGTGATAATTTAAAAATTGAAATTAGCAATAATATTTTTCCCGGAAAGCTTAATGACATTCAGCTACATCAGAGATATAAAATCGACAATGAAAATTATTTGAGCCTGCTGATAGCAAATGGCGTAAAAAACAAAAATCAGTCGAAGGCTGTTATCCTCCAAACGTCCTATAGCAAAACTTCTAATATTTCAATGGAAAATTTATCAACCTGGATAGATAAAGCGCATGATACATGCTCATCTTTATTTAAAGAAATGATTTCAAAAAATTTATATGAACAATTCAATAAAGGAAATTAGTCCTTCTGATATTATTTTCTCTCCAAAATCTTCAACAACAAATGAAGAATATTCATCCGGGAATCAATTTTTTTTGGTTGATAAATATGTTATTTATGGAACAAGTACGTCTATAAGTAAACCTAACGACATATTAAGTGAGAATACATTCTTTGAAATAAATAAACTTCGTTCTTTCCTTCATCTGCCTGAAAACTGGGATTCTTACGGAGCCACAAAACCTGCAAAACCTGCGGTTGAAAATTCAATTGATTTTATTATAAGATTAGCTAATCGCCAGCAGGAGCCTTTTTTTATTGCACCATCCCCTAACGGTGATATTTTAGTAGAATTAAAAGATAATAATGTATCTCTTGAATTTATTTTTGGCGAAGATGGTACAAATCATACTATCGGTTTGGTGGATAATGAAGAGATGTTTCGGAAAGATTTGAACGAAACCAACGAATCCTGTTCGCTAAAATGGTTATATTGCCCTGATGGAGATTGTTCAAATTGGGAATGATGATTTTTTACTGCGAAGAATTCCTATATCTCCAAGCTACATTAAACCCGATGGTTCAATCTCAAGTTTTGCTTTCAGTTTAAAGAAAGGCGAAGATGGTATTTCAACAGATTTAGAAAGACTGGCTGATAAGAATAAAACCGTTCTCGACAGAACAAAATTTCGCCTGGCAAAAATAAATGCAGGATTTATTAGAAATGATATCAATGATGGGCTGGATTGCATACACAACCCCCTTCCTGAAAATTATGCCCATTCTTTAATTACTTCCCGTACTGGTAAAATCTCCGATTCGAAATCACGGGCGATGGCAAGGAATACAGAAGTAATTTATTAAAATTATTTATCATCGTCATTCTTCTATTACAGGTTTCCTAAATATACCGCCCTGAAACGCAGCGCCCCTGTACCTGTCCAGGTTTTTTATTGACGCTGCTTTAACGCTTATAACAATTTCGTTTTCCTTCATTGGAACAGGATCGGGAAAATCTTCATAATGCGGAATATCACCTGGCTTATGTATCACAGCTGCTTTCATAATTTTAGATTTAGGTTTACAAATTATAATGAAAAGTATAGCCATGACTACCGCATAAAGAGATAATAGTGCCTCATAGGGGATTCGGGGAAAGACATCCAACTCTCAGGTTCCCTAAGGAAATAAAAAAAATGTCCGTAGTCACAGACGTACGGACAGCAGTACTTTTAATTTATGACGTTACTACGGATAGCGGGGGACTCAGCGTGTGAAGAATGATTTTTGTTTAAGAAACTAACTCGCCGGGTCCCCTAAGGGGAGCTACTGTGTACCCACAAGTTTATTATAATTTTGCATAAAAAATTTATTAAGATGGAACTAATTGCACATAGTCCAAACTATGCTGGT
>JBBSPS010000208.1:0-6896 GCA_038258655.1 Bacteroidia bacterium | reverse complement strand
TTATTGGTCAACCGGAGACACCACCCAAACAATAGGAGTAAATAAAACAGGAAGTTATTGGGTAGAAGCAACCAATATATTTGGAATAAAATCAAGAGATACAGTTCAAGTAACTTATCCATCGATTCCCAAACCGAGCGGGAGCACAGTACTGTGTGTAGGCACAACAAAATTGTGGGATACCGGTTTTCCAAAAAAGACCCATACTTTTCAATGGCAGGGTAATTCTACAGATTCAATATTTATAATTACCAATGCAGGAAAGTATTGGGTAAAAATAACAGATTCATTAGGCTGTTATCAATATTCGGATACAGTAATAATAACATTGGATAATTCACTAACTACAGCTTCTTTAGGCAATGATACCAGTTTATGTTCAGGTAATTCTATCTATTTGAAAAGTGGAGCAAGTCAGGCAACAGGTTATTTGTGGAATAATACCAGTACAAATGATTCATTGACAGTAACTACAACAGGGCAGTATTGGGTAAAAGTAAATAATATAAATGGATGTATTAAAAGAGACACAATCAATATAACTATTTCAGGAAATGCGCCAACAGGAAACTTTTCAAGTACTACTACCTGTTTTGAGAATGCGACAAGTTTTACAGATTTGTCCATACCACCGGGTGGAAGCACATTAACAAATTGGTTATGGAGCTTTGGAGAACTATCAAGTGGAGTAAAAGATACATCTACTTTACAAAACCCTAAACATATTTATGCTGATACAGGGTCATATAAAGTGAAACTTATTGTTACTACTAATGCAGGGTGTTCGCAAGAAACAAATAAAATAATCAGAGTTTTTCCTAATCCAATTGCCAATTTTACTACTGCTGATTTATGTAATAATTCTACAACCAAATTTACTTCTACAGTAATAACAAATGGCTATTCTATAAATCAATGGATATGGAGTTTTGGAGACCTTGCCAGCGGTTTAAATAATTCATCGGGATTGCAAAATCCTTTCCATACCTATGTTACAAATAAAAACTATTCAGTACAGTTAATAGTTGGGAATATGAATGGTTGTAAGGATACTGTTGTACAAAATGTTGTTATAAAACCTTCTCCCATTTCAGATTTTAATTATTCATTAGCATGTAAAAATTCCAATGTCCAGTTTATTGATAAATCTACACTTCCTCCTTCAACAACAGTTCAAAGTACTACGTGGAATTTTGGCTACAATGGAATTTCTTCTTTATTGAATCCAAAGCACACATTTTCAGCAAATGTAAATTATTCAGTAATGCACATTATCGCGGCATCAAATGGTTGTAAGGATACTGCTATAAAAATTGTAAGTGTTCATCCTGATCCGCATGCTTACTTTTCTTCTAATAACGCTTGTGTAAATGCACCAGTTGGTTTTACAGATTTATCGGTTGTTTTGGGAGGAACCATTACGAGTTGGTTGTGGGATTTTGGTAACGGAGATACCTCGATGATTCAGAATGCTAAACGAACGTTTACTACCAATGCTAATAAAAGTGTTAAATTGACAGTAACCACAGCGCAAGGGTGTAAAGATTCAATCACTCAAATAATTGTTGTACATCCACTACCTACAGCAGGTTTTACTTATACTCCTACTTCAGGTACTGTACCTTTGTTGGTTAATTTTACCAATACAAGTTCGGGTACATTAACTTATTTATGGGATTTTGGTGACCAAACTCAAAGCACCCTAGTTAATCCTTCACATACATACTTAAGCGTAGGTAATTATAAAATTTCATTGACGGCTAAAAATAATTTTGGTTGTGAAAAAACAATTATTAAAACAATTGATCCACTTCAACCTTATTTGGATGTGGCTATAACAAATGTTTCAACTTCGTTGCAAAATAATTTTTTGAACCTTACAGCTAAAATTATAAATACCGGAAATGATGATGTTAAAAGCATGGAATTTTACATTAATGTAAAGGATGGCCCTGTATTAAAAGAATCTTGGACAGGTTTGTTTAAGTCTTCTGAAATTATCAACTATAATTTAAAGTCGTCCGTGTATCTTGAAAATAAAAAAGATTACGTATGTGTATCCATTCTGAACCCTAATGGAATGGATGACGCGATACCAGAGAACAATAAATTTTGCACAGTGTTGGATGAAAGTGAATTTAAGGTTTTAGATATTTATCCAAATCCTTCATCAGATGCATTTACAATACCATTTATTATACCTGTCGAAAAAATGCTATCGATTACTATATATGATGTCAACGGAAAGTTAGTGAAAAATGCGTATTCGGATTATTTAGATAAAGGTTTGCAAATGATTGTCATTAATACAGTTGATCTGACTTCCGGAATGTATGCCTGCAAAATTGAATATGAAAATCAAACGGTGGTTAGAACTTTTTTAAAACGTTAGTCTTTTGTAAATGGAGTTAGTTTTTGCTACCGGAAATAAAAATAAAGTAAATGAGATCCGGCAACTTATTCCCGAAACAATAAAACTGTTAAGTTTAAGTGATATCAATTGTTTTGAAGAAATCCCGGAAACTCATCCTACAATAGAAGGTAACGCTTCTCAAAAAGCATTTTATGTGTTTAAAAAATACAAGTATAACTGTTTCGCGGATGATACAGGATTAGAAGTAGAAGCTCTTAATGGCCATCCTGGGGTATTGTCAGCAAGGTATGCAGGAGAAAATAAAAATGCAGATGACAATATGAATAAAATACTATCCGAAATGAAAGGAATAACCAATAGAAAAGCCAGTTTTAAAACAGTGATATCATTGGTGATAAATGGAAAAGAAATTCAGTTTGAAGGAGTAATAAATGGTACAATTTTAGACAAGAAACAAGGCAGTAATGGGTTTGGTTATGACCCTATATTTGTTCCGGAACAAACTCCCCTCTCCTTTTTTCAGGGAGAGGGGCAGTTGAAGAGGTCCTTTGCAGAGATGAATCTGTCAGAAAAAAATAAAATAAGTCATCGTGCCTTAGCAGTTAATAAACTTGTTGAATACTTGAACAAGCATCATTAAAATGGCCTTCCCTTAATCTTACTTTTGTAAAGTAATTTTTGATCTCTTCGGATCTTAGTGTTAATTACCTGAACTCTTCAGTAAAATACCAAAGCGTGTTTATGAAAATTAAAATAGGAATTATTTTTGGAGGTTTTTCTAAAGAACGGGAAATTTCATTTGCAGGTGGAAGAACCGTTTACGATAATCTTAATAAGTCGTTATTTGAAACAGTTCCTGTTTTTGTAGATAGCTTCGGAAATTTTGTTTTACTTAATTGGGAGTTTGTATACAAAGGAAGTGTTCGCGATTTTTATCCACCTGCTGAATTCATTCCAAATAAAGAAGGTGATTTTCAAATCTATGCAGAACAGATTGATAAATTATCGAAGGAGCAACAACTTCAACTCATCAATAAAATAGGGGAAAAGATAGAGCCTGGCGATTTGAAAAAACAATTTGACTTCGCACTCTTGTGTTTGCATGGCCCTTTTGGCGAAGATGGAAAAATACAAGGCCTATTCGAATATCTCGGGATTCCGTATTCAGGCTCCGGAGTATTGCCATCTGCAATAGGTATTGATAAAAGTGTTCAAAAGCGTTTGATGGTAAACGCGGGATTTAACAGTCCGAAATTTTTTACTATTGATCGGGAAAGTTATATCAAAGGGAATTGTAAAGAAGTATTTGAAAAAGCGAAAAAGGAAATTGGCTTTCCATTAGTAATAAAACCTGCCAACCAAGGTTCATCTATTGGTGTTAGCATTTTGAATACGGCAGATAATTTTCAATTTATGCAAGCTGTTGAAAAAGCTTTTTTTACTAAATGGATAGATGCGAATGATTGGAAAAAGTTAGATCAGGAGCAGAAAACGGATTTTATTCGTGTGCTTGCAGATATTCGTGAAGGTATAGGAATGCCGTTGGAAGTGATAAGTGATAAGTTAGAAGTTATAAGTGTAGTTTACCATCCGCAGGATCTAATTGTTGAACTTGATAAAATTGTTAAAACAAAAAATGAAGGAGTTATTCTTGCTGCGCTGGATGGTGAAAGCAAAGTATTGGTGGAAGGTTTTATTGAAGGGAAAGAATTTTCTTGTATTGTTGCTCAGGATGAAAACGGAGCCCCTATCGCATTGCCGCCTACAGAAATTCGTAAAGGCAAAGAACTGTTTGATTATCGTTCAAAATATTTACCAGGCTTATCACGTAAGATCACACCGATAGATTTACCAAACGCTCAAATACAAGCCATTCGTAAAGAATGTGAACGCTTATTTGTAGCACTAAATTTTGATGTATATGCCCGCATTGATGGATTTCTTTCTACCGACGGGAAAATATTTTTGAACGATCCAAACACCACTTCAGGGATGATGCCTTCGTCTTTCTTTTTCCACCAAGCTGCTGAAATTGGATTGAATCCTTCGCAATTTCTGACATACATTATTCGTACATCTTTAGCACAACGCATTATCGCAAGCAAGAACAGCGGAGCATTTAATGGTTTATTAAATATACTAGATGATGCTATTAAACATGATAAAAACGCGGCTACAAAAAAAATAAAAGTCGCTGTAATATTGGGCGGTTATTCATCAGAGCGGCACATTTCCGTAGAGAGCGGACGAAATATTTATGAAAAATTAGCATCGTCTGCTAAATATGAACCTATCCCTGTTTTCCTTACAGGCAATGCCAATGAGCATATTATGTATCAAATTCCGGTAAATATTTTATTGAAAGATAATGCCGATGATATTAAAGATAAAATTGAAAATTATAAGATACATGAATTGGTAAAACAAATAATTGATGAATGCAAAGCTATCACTGCAAAATATTCGGGTGTAGATAACCTGGCGAAACCAAAACGATTAACGTATGATGATCTTGCTAAAATGGTGGATTGTGTATTTATTGCGTTACATGGCCGCCCGGGTGAAGATGGAGCGGTACAAACGCAGCTGGAACGTGTTGGTTTGCCTTACAATGGTTCGGGAGTGGAGAGTTCGCAAATTACAATTGATAAATTCCGTACCAATGAAATTTTAAAACAAAACGGATTTTTAATAGCCGAGCATTTATTGGTTACGGAAGACGGATGGAATAAGAGTAAAGAAGAAGTGTTGAAGACTTTAAAAGAAAAAATACATTATCCTTTTATTGCAAAACCTGTGGATGATGGCTGTTCATCAGCAGTGCGAAAAATAAAAACTACAGAAGAATTTGAAGCATTTGCCAAACTTATTTTCCGTAAACAGGAAAGTTTGGATACAGCAGCTGCGCAATTATTACACATAAAAGACAAAGAAGAGTTTCCACAAAAGCCGGTATTATTGGTAGAAGAATTAATTTCTAAAAAAGATGCAAAACATTTTTTAGAAGTAACTGGCGGAATGCTTACTAAATATGACGCGCAAGGTAATGTTACGTATGAAGTGTTTGAAGCATCTGAAGCATTAAGTGAAGGAGAAGTACTTTCTTTAGAGGAAAAATTTTTAGCAGGACAAGGTCAAAACATAACTCCAGCACGTTATTCAAAAGATGAAAAGGAACGTCGGCAAATTTCAGATAAAGTAAAACAAACATTAGGTGCTGCCGCGAAATTACTGGGCATTAATGGTTATACACGTATTGATGCTTTTGTAAGAATTTATGATGTGAATAGGGTAGAGGTGATCTTTATTGAAGTAAATTCATTGCCGGGAATGACACCTGCGACTTGCATTTTTCATCAAAGTGCCATCAATGGTTACAAGCCGTATGATTTTATTGATCGTATTTTAGATTTTGCTTTTCAGAAACAAAAGATGTTGGTGAAGTAAGGGCACCTCTTAATTGAAAGATGTTGTATGAAAAAAAGTTATTGTGGTACGTTATTGTGAAGGAGGAACGATTGAAGCAAGCTCATTTTTTGTTCGCAAACCTTATTTTAATTCTCCCCACAATAATTAAGACAGTTTGGATGACAATTAAACTAGGCTTAAATTACACAATTTTGATAAAAATTCAAAGGCAAATATTTGAAATGTTCATGTTATTTTCTTTATAAAATATTTACCTCAAATCACCGTTTGCAATACCGTATCCTTTATATCTTTGCAAGATGATATTTATAAAACCTTTACTTTTTCTTTCCGTTTTTTCTCTGCTCATTTTATCATCTTGTAAAAAAGATGAACAACTTCTTGATTCAAATGCAAAAATTGATTTTTCAACGGACGAAGTATTATTTGATACGGTATTTCATTATGCGGGTTCCACAACAAAAGTGTTTCGTATTTATAACAGGCACAAACAACCTATGAATATTTCAAAAGCATACTTGGCAATAGGCGCAAGTTCTGCTTTTACTATTAATATTGATGGGGTTGCTACAACTACAAGTGTACCAATAATTAAAAACATTGAAATACTTGGTGGAGATAGCCTATACGTATTTGTTCAGGTGCATGTAACTCCCTCAGGAGCTAATCCTGTAATAATAAGTGATTCCATTATATTTGAAACCAATGGAAACATACAACATGTAAAACTTACAGCTATTGGGCAGGATGTATATTTGCACAAACCTGCTCCCGGTAAATTTTATTCTATCACCGGCAGAAGCGGTTTCGACACCATTTTACCTAATGATAAACCACATTTGGTGTTTGGCTATGCAGTTATTGATTCGGCATGTAAAGCAACAATTCAGCCCGGTACACATTTTTATATGCACAACAAAGCTGTGCTATGGGTATACAGAGGAGGGACTTTAAATATACAAGGCTCACATGGAAACGAAGTTACTTTTCAGGGTGATCGTTTAGAAGCTGAATTCAAAGAGCTCCCAGGGCAATGGGGGAAAATATGGCTTTCGCAAGGAAGTATAAATAATGTGATCAATTGGGCAATCAT
>JBBSPS010000207.1:0-6934 GCA_038258655.1 Bacteroidia bacterium | reverse complement strand
GTAATGATAGGATGTACCTGCTGTAATAACAAGCCATGAGGAAGTTTTTAAAAACTGATGTGCTGCATCCTGTGAATGATTAATATTTTGTAAAACATGTTCTTTATTCATTCCCGAGAAAACAGAATGATGCTGCCAGCTATGCCATAAATCATTTAACAGGAAAAGATCGTCCCCGCTAAACTTTTTATTTTCGATATAAGATGTAAGAGAAGAACTGATGCTTGCAGGATCATATAAAATCCCATTGGGGTTAAGTAAGACATTAAATTTAAGATCCTGCATTTGTTTGCCTATTTCTTCAGTGAAGCAGGAGCCAATAAAAAGAATTTTATCGCTATAAGAAATCTTAACCGGTGAAGGAATAACCTGGAATGGTAAAAGCAAATCCATATGAAAATTATTTGAAATCACGATTAATATCTAAATAAAATATTTCCGATGCGAGCCGGGTACTTTCTGCAAGAGCAGTTTCATCAATCTCGGTGAGAAAGCCGCGATTTTTGAAATACGGAATCATCAATTCAGAATCCATATTTCCCACGAGTTCATCATCTGCCATAGGACACCCTCCTATTCCTTTCAGCGCTCCGTCAAAACGCATACATCCTTTTTCCAGGGCTGCATCAATCTTTTGTTGCCAGCTAACATTCGTAGAATGAAGGTGCACGCCTGTTTCAATTTGTGGAAACGCATCAATCACTTTTTCTACAACAGACGAGATCTGAGACGGATTTGCCATCCCAACAGTATCGGCTAATGAAATAATTTGTATGCCGTCATTCACCAGCTTTTCAACCCATCCCAAAACAATGTCTTCATTATACTTATCTCCATAGGGATTGCCAAAAGCCATTGAGATATAAACGACCGCCTCCTGATTATTTTTATCACAGATATTTTTTATTTCATTTACATGAGTTAATGATTGTTCAATCGTACTGTTTGTATTTCTCTTTTGAAAAGTTGGAGAAATAGAAAATGGAAATCCTAAATAATTGATTTCATCATATACTGAGGCTTCTTCTGCTCCGCGAATATTTGCAACAATGGCCAACAATTTTGTTTTGGTATCCATTAATGACAAATGACTCACAACTTCTTTTGTGTCTGCCATTTGCGGAATCGCCTTTGGTGAAACAAAACTTCCAAAGTCTATTGTATCAAAACCAACCGCGAGTAATTGATTGATGTAAGCGATTTTCTTTTCAGTAGGTATAAAATTTTTCCATCCCTGCATGGCATCACGGGGGCATTCAATTAATTTTATTTGAGATTTATTGTTAGTGAAAATCATTTTAATTTTTAGACATAGACGACTTATTACAAATCCTGATTCTAAAGATGAAGGTAGTGCCAAAACAGCTATATGCTGAAAAAATTGACTGGATATTGCCTGGCAAAGGCAAATAAAAATATTGGTTATGGTAACCGATAATGTTTACAGTCCAATAATTTCTTAAGTTCAAAGATTCCCGCTATGATTTCTGAATATATAAATGCAGCAATGCGTAGCAGAGTTGGAAAAATTGTAACAGACCAGTAGATTTTAGATTTCAAAAACTTAGAGCATATTAATCTTAATCTTTTTTCAAACCCAATTGTTCCAATAACGCATCTTTCCTGGCTTTTGAAACCATTAATTTTTCATTAGTGTTCATTACCACATAGCCGCCATCTGTTCTTATGTAATGTGTAACCGCATTTATGTTCACTATGGTGGAGTGATGGATGCGGATAAAAATTTCGGAGGGGAGCATTTCTTCTATGTCGCCAAGTGTTCTTGATATGAGTAATGAGTGTTTATCTGTTAATACTACTTTGGTATATGCCCCTTCAGCACCGCAGTATAAAATAGAATTTACAGGAGTGAATTCATACCCATTGCGGTTGGGTAATGCAATTTTTTGCTGCTGTGCAGGTTGCCTGATATTGTGTAATAGATTTTGAATATTCACAATACCCGCGGATGCAAGTATTTTTTCTTCTGCTTTGTAAACGGCTGTTTTTAAATCAGCAGCATCAATTGGTTTTAATAAATAATCTATAGCGCTTATACGAAAAGCTCTTGCCGCAAATTTATCATAGGCAGTAGTAAAAATTATGCAAAAATCAATATGGTCAAGCATTTCTAGCATTTCAAACCCATTCATCCAGGGCATTTCCACATCGAGAAAAATGAGTTGAGGTTTTAATTTTCTTATTGCAAGAATTCCCTCTTTTGCAGAATTGCATTTTGCAATTACTTCAACATTACCACAATGTTTTGAAAGGTCTGCAGTAAGTGCATCGATACAATGCTGCTCGTCATCTATAATAATTGCGCTGATCATTTTAATATTCTTTGAAGGTAAAAATTATGGTCGTGCCGGTCGCCTTATCGTCTTCCTCTTTCTTATCTATCGTTTCTATTGTTGCATTTCGCTCACTCAATAAATTGTCAATGTCTAACCTGCTTTGTGTTAAATGCACGCCTTTTGACTGGTGCGTGGAAGTATCGCCTTTAAATTTATTTTGTTTCGACATTTCACGGCCTATTCCATTATCATCAATTATGCAAAGGACATTTTCCCCATCTTTTTTCACTGTCAGGTTTACATAACCTCCATCTTCTTTGGGCATAATGCCATGCCATATTGCATTTTCAATAAATGGCTGAATAATTAAAGCGGGCACAAATAAGGATTTCAAATCTATGGTATCATCAATGGAAAACGAATAAGTGAACTTGTTTCCAAACCGCATACTTTCTAATTGAGTGTATAAGCGGCAGGTTTCTATTTCATCAAACAAACTAATCTCTTTTTTATCTGAGTTCTGAAAAATAGTACGGATGAGTTTAGAGAAAGTAGTTAAATAATTTACTGCTTTGTCTTCATCTTTCTTTTGAACTAATGATTTGATGGAATTCATGCAGTTAAAAATAAAATGCGGGTTCATCTGTGCACGGAGGGCTTTGGCTTCCAGTTCCAGCAATTCCTTTTCGTATTTTGCTCTCAGCCTCTCCCTTCTTTTAACAGCATCTACCCGGAGTTTTACAATAACATAAACGAGTACTGAAATAGACCCGATAATTGCTGACCAAAACCACCAGGTGGCCCAATAAGGAGGCGTGATGATAATTTCCATCTGCGCCTCATTTTGACTCCACTCACCATTTCCTACTTTTATCTTAACATGAAACAGATATTTCCCCGGCTTCATGTCGGGTAATTCAACATTATTTGAACTATCATTTTTATTATCATAGCCTGGCAGTTCAACCCAATTATTTACATCGCCATCCAGTTTCCAGGCATATTGAGTATTCTTCTTTCCGGAAAAGTAATTGGAAGTTAAATAAATAATTATTGAATTTTGGTTATGGCTTAGTGTAAGTTTTTTTAATAGCTCAGGCTTTGTAAGAAAATTGGTGATTTCACGGCGATTAAAATCGGTAACGCCATAAATTAATGGAGTGTATGGTATATTGCCTTCGTTCGGGCCAAGCCATTCGGCGTTATCTGATACATTTGCGGAGAATAAAAATCCGCCTTTAATAAAATAAAAGTTCCCGCTACTGTCTAATTTTATATCTGTTGTACTGTTTTTTGATAAAGCAAAGGAAGGATCATTTAAAAATTTGTAAGACCGGTCGCTGATATTAAAAATTGAAGGAGATGAATCTTTAACGGCCACAAAAAAATCATCAGCAGATTTAATACAAAAATCCTGTATCGGGTATAACGTATTTGCCCCTGCCTGTTTTTTTGAATAAGTAAAAAACTCGTACGCTCTTGCCAGTTGATGATAGACTCCCATTCCTTTTTCAAGAGTGCTGAACCAGATATCACCATTATTGAAGGGTTCGATATGCGTTACAGTAAGCGAACCATCAGATGGTATAACATTGCTTATCTCTCCGGTATTTTTATTATAGGTGTACAGGCCTTTGCTCGTGCCAAGCCAGATGATATTTGTATTTGTCCTGTTTCCCGCAAACGAATAAACTTCCAACCCGGGCCCAACCATAATCTTTTTAACGGTAAGTTCACCTTTCAGAATAATCATGCTGCTATCCTGCGTCCTTCCGATTTTATATTTTTTCGGATTCAATGATTCATTGGCACCTGCTTTTGGAACAATATAAAAAGCACCACCTGTTGCACCTATGTAGAGATTATTTTCCCTATCAAACCAAAGTCCTTTTATCTCTTTTGGCGAATCACCCTTTACCGGGAAATAAAATGGAGGCAGGTCACAAATGCCGGATTCTGTGTTTTTAAAATAAGTGATCTGGTTTTCAGCAGTTACAAAAAATATGTTTCCGTCTGCACTTTCTGTCAGCGTTTTTAAAGGAGCACCGGTAAAAACACTTTTAATATTTTTTATTCCATAATCCTGGTTCTCGAGTCCAAATGTAAATACTCCCACATTGCCGCCAGTTATCATCATAAAGCTGAATTCAGAGGAAGAAACTAAAATCGGTCCTTCTTTCGAAATTAGTATTTCTCCATATTGGGTGTTGGGAAGTTCCTTGCCTATGTAGGTTTTAATAAGAGATTTCTGGGACTGACCATATATTGTCGTATAACAAAAGAGCTGAAATAAAATGAGTTTTAGGAAATGCTTAGGCATTGAATAAGTTTTAAATTTTAATATCTGATTTTACTGCTCTTAAAATTTCCTTCACTATACTATTTTTCCTTTTTTGAAATAAAACATTTTTCTGTTTTATATTTCTTTGGTTAATTTAATAATAATTTTTGTACCGCTTGCTTTTCCCTGTTCATCTTTCTTATCAATGATTTCTATCGAGTCATTTCGTTCATTTAACAGGTCAAATCATTCGTACAAACTACTTCTATCTCTGTCTAAATTTAAAAATTCTTTTCCCCCTTTCATAATGCTGTTTGGTAATTAGTCTTTTTCTTTTGGTAACCTATTAGTTACTGTCAACAATTGTTTTATTTAAGGTAAATCTTTAAAGTAGAATAACAGACTTGAAAAAAATAGCTGGTTATATATTCAAGTCTTCTTCTTACCAATTATCTATTGATTTGCCTACCCTTCTTATGTAATTTGGTAATACTATAGAAAATAATTTTTAATCACTCACAAAAAATTAATCATGAAAAAGATTGTCCCCTTAATGTCGCTTATTGTACTGTTAGCATTTTATTTGCCTGCATGCAAAAAATCAAAAGACAAGCAACAAACTACAATGGAAAAAGTGCAGGGTAAATGGTCACTGCAAAGTGAAGTTTTGAACCAGCATGTCGCAGGCCAGGATAATATTACCACTACACCAGGAGGAGCTAATGATATTATTGATTTCAGAAACGATGGTAAAGTATATGCTGATGTGGCTGGCGGCCACGATACATCAACCTATACCCTGCCGAATGATGTAACAATTGTTCTTGATGGCGTGCAATCATATAACATTAAAACACTCACGTCAAGCTCGTTCATTATTTATAATAAAGAAATTTTTTCATCTGATGAGTACGATGAAATAACTATATCACTGAAAAGATAGAATTGAAGCAGATTTTGTAAAACATATTTTAAAACACATGTCATGAAAAAATATTATTTATTTGTTCAGTCTGCTTTTGCTTAAAGATTTTATAATTTCCAGGAAGAATTACTTGACCTGACTTTACAATAAATATATTCTAATGCCGGTAAAATTTTTTGAAAGAATGACAAGTAAAAAATAAACACTTTTTAAACCAAATATTTTCATCAAAAAAAAATCAAATTCAAAATGAAATCAATTACAATTCTGCTCATGTTAATGATACTCTTAACATCGCAATTCTTATCGGCTCAAACAACAATGGGCATAACGGGAGGCGCGACGTTTAGCAGCGTATCAGTAAAAGTACAGGGAATTTCCGCATCTCCTAAATCCAGAACTGGCTTTACTGCAGGCTTATTTGTTGATGCTCCCTTAAATTCAGGCTTTAGCTTTCAACCGGCATTAAATTTTGTACAAAAAGGCTATACCATTAAAGATGAAATGAGTAGCACTACTGAAAAGGTAAGTTTTAACTATATCGAAGTTCCTTTAAACTTTATTTATAACATCAAAAAAAATGAAGGCTTTTTTATCGGAGCAGGGCCCTCAATTGCCTATGGCATATCTGGCGAAGACAAAACTAAATACGGTGCCGGGATGCCGGATGATAACCAAAAGGTCAAATTCGGTTCAGGTATAGGTGAAGTAAAGCCGTTTGACTTTGGCGCAAATGCAGTGGCGGGTTATAAATTTAAAGGCGGCTTTATGGTTTCCGGAAATTATACTTTAGGGTTAAGCAAAATTAATAACCAAGAGGATGGTGATATGGGTGGCACAATTAAAAACCGATATTTTGGTGTAAAGATTGGTTATGTATTCAATGGCACCAGGCATAAAAAATAATTGGTATTGTATATGTTGTGGTACTTACATGGAAAATGAATTAATAATAATAACAATTTTAAATTAATTATTATGAAAAAGTACTGTGGCTATATAATACTATCGCTGCTGTTTATATCATGCGTCAGGTCTTTATATCCGGTTACAGAAAATGCAAAGGATATAGTTTTTAAAAAGGAATTATTAGGCCATTGGAAAGATGCAAATGATAACAGTGAATATATTGTTGACAGTGTAAGCACTTCACATGGTAAAAATTACAAAGTGATGTTATTGGACCACAATTCTGATAACAAAACAATTGATACCAGTAATTTTTTGGTAATGCTGGTTAATCTTAAAAGTCATTACTTTTTGGATTGTATGGCAGATACAAGTCAGCCCTCATATTCGCATTTCGGCGATTTTTTATTGCCATGTCATTTTATCATTAAGGTTTATAGTATTGGTAAAAATTCTATTAGTTTGTCGGGGGTAGATAAAGATGCATTGTCACTTTTATTAAAAAATAAAAAGATAAGTATG
>JBBSPS010000206.1:0-6947 GCA_038258655.1 Bacteroidia bacterium | reverse complement strand
ATTTCCTGAGTGTTATTTCCACCCAGTCCAAGTACCATCGGTACGCGCCCATCAATACTTTCTATCACGTGAGCTACTACCGATTGTTTTTCATCTTTCGATAAAGTAGAGGATTCACCTGTAGTTCCAAGTGCTACAATATATTCTACGCCTCCCTTAATAATATGGTCAACTACTTTGCCTAATGATTTATAATCGATACTGTTATCTTTATTAAACGGAGTTACAATTGCAACCCCTGTACCTTTAAATTTATTATTTTTGCTCATTTTTATAAAAAATAAATTGTGTTTCTTATCTTAACAAAGATAGTTTGATTTTTAAAGTTTAAGAAAATTTATATATTTTTATTTATCAATTTTTAAAGCATTAAAACCGTTAAACCGTTTAATTTACCGTTTATTAAAATCTACTTTAATTAAATAGATATTCCTATATCTTTGAATTATGGAAAAGAGAATAGTTACATTTTTTGCGGTATTTTTATTTTCATACACTCTTTTTTCTCAACGCGATTCAACGATCATACGAAAGGAATATGTTACTACGCGCACCCTACAAAGCCCTAAAATTGATGGAGTCTTAGATGATGTTACTTGGCAAAATGTGGCCGCTATTACCGATTTTAAACAGAATAGTCCGACCTATGGAGTTCCAACTTATCTGCCAACAGAAATAAAAATTGTGTATGACAATACAGCTATTTATATTGCTGCTATGATGTATGATACAGCACCTGATAGTATTGCGAAACAATTAGGTAACAGAGATGATGATTTAAACTCGGATCAATTTCAGATTAAATTTGATACTTACAATACACAGCAAGATGCTTTTGTATTTGGCTTATATGCTTCAGGGGTACAAATAGATAATAGGTTTTCAGATGGATTATATAATGCTGTTTGGGAAAGCGCAGTAAAAATAAATGAAAAAGGATGGAGTATAGAAATGAAAATTCCATATTCCGCTTTACGCTTTCCAAACTCAGATATCCAGTTATGGGGAATGCAGATGATAAGAGCTACAAAGCGCAATGGAAAATTTGATCAATGGGCGTTAACTCCTAAAGGCGAGGCTAATTTTTATAAATATTGGGGACTGTTAAGAGGCCTTGAAAATATAAAAGAACCTATCCGACTATCATTAACACCTTATATTACTGCAAGCACATCTCATTACCCGGCAAATACTGCAGGACAAAAAAATTATACAAAAAATATTACGGGTGGTATGGATCTGAAATTCGGGATCAATGAAAGCTTTACAGTGGATGCGACTTTACTTCCTGATTTTTCACAGGTTCAAAGTGATAACGTAGTGAAAAATTTAAGCGCCTTTGAAGTAACATATAGTGAACAACGTCCGTTCTTCCAAGAAAGTACAGATCTTTTTCAAAAAGGAGATTTATTTTATTCAAGAAGAATAGGAAGGCGGCCTACTCAATATTATAATGTATATGAAGATATAAGTAAAAAAGAAACGATACTAAAAAATCCTGATCAGGCTAAACTATTGAACGCGACCAAAGTTTCGGGACGCACACCCGGTGGATTAGGAATTGGTTTGCTTAACGCCGTACTTGATAACACATATGCGATTGAGCGCGACAGTATGGGTAATGAACATAAAGTTTTAACAGAACCATTTTCGAATTATAATATTATTGTGCTTGATCAGCAATTAAAAAACAGTTCATCGGTTTATCTGATAAATACAAATGTTAACAGGAATAATGGATATAATAATGCAGATGTTACCGGTGCAGGATTTAGTTTGAACAATAAAAAAAGCACATATAAGGTATTCGGACAAGCTGCTGTAAGCAATGTGTTTTCTAAAACTGATACTATTCAAAATCAATATACCGATCTCTTTGGTTATAAATATGATGTGAATGTGGAGAAGATCAGCGGCAGGTTTCAATTTGTATTGTATCGTAGCGGGATAAATCAAACATTTAATAATAATGATATGGGGATTACACGTGAAACAAACTTTATTAATAATGGATTCGGCGTTAAATATGCTCAATTTGAACCACGCGGAAATTTTTTAAATTCAGTTATAGTATTAAACATCAATCAAAATGAAAATTTCACTACACATCGGATGAATAGTTTAGAAATTAATTTGAATTACAATGCCACATTCAGGTCATTCTATGGGTTGTATTTTAGCGCTTCAGCCAGGCCTTTCGAACAGATCGATTATTATGAACCGCGCACTCCCGGTAGGATATTTGTACGTACCCCCGGCTTTTTTGTATTAGGAGGAATGAATTCTGATTCACGTAAACGTTTTACATTCGGGGTAAATTGTTTTGGTGGTTCAACAGCTCTCATTTCTCCAACGATCGGTTATAACCCTTATTATGGGATAACATTATCGCCCAGTTTTCGTGTAAATGATAAATTATCTTTTGCCTTATCATGTGATATGATGAAGGATGATGGTGACCGTGGTTATGTAAATAAAGATGTGAATGGGAATATTATTTTTGGTAAACGGATCGTTCATAATGTAACTAATGTTTTATCTGCACGTTATTTATTCCGTAATAATTTATCATTGAGTATCAGAGGCAGGCATTATTGGTCCAGAGCAGATTATGTGAGTTTTTATAATTTGTCGGACGATGGGCATTTAATAGATAATATCAGTTATGATCAAAACCATGATTTTAATTTTAATGCGTTTAATGTGGATATGGTATTTCAATGGCAGTTTGCACCGGGAAGCTATATGACGTTTAACTGGAAAAATTCTATTTACAATGAAGGCAACGTGGTGATCAACAGTTATAGTAATAATTTCAGTAACACACTTCAGGCAAAACAACTTAATACACTTTCATTAAAAGTATTATACTATTTGGATTATCTTTATCTTGTAAAAAAACATGAAAAATAAATTATATGATCAAAGCTTCCAATATTCATAAATCATACGAGAAATTAGAAGTTTTAAAAGGGGTTAGTATTTCTATTCAAAAGGGCGAAATTATTTCTATTGTTGGTGCATCGGGTGCCGGTAAAACAACATTACTCCATATTTTAGGCACATTGGATAAAGCGAATAGCGGAACAGTAGAAATGAATGGATCATTCATTTCTTCGTTAAGTGATTCAAAATTAGCTGATTTCAGGAATAAAAACATTGGTTTTGTTTTTCAGTTTCATCATTTACTTCCTGAATTTACTGCTATTGAAAATGTCTGTATTCCTGCTTTTATTGCCGGCACATCAAGATCAATTGCTGAAGAAAAAGCAAAAGAATTATTAAGTTTTTTAGGGTTAGCTGAACGTATGAATCATAAACCGAGTGAACTGTCGGGCGGTGAACAACAACGTGTTGCTGTTGCACGGGCATTAATAAATAACCCCTCGGTTATACTTGCTGATGAACCATCAGGCAATTTAGATTCGAGTACTGCAAAAGAATTACATCAATTATTTTTTACTCTTCGCGAAAAATTTAATCAAACTTTTGTGATCGTTACACACAATGAAGAACTCGCGAATATGGCGGATAGAAAATTGGTGATGAGGGATGGAAATATTGTGTAGTGAGTTAAGTTATAAATTATAAGTTAGTAGTAACTAGCCAAAACATACATGCAGAAAAAATATAACGACAAGTTTGTAAACACAAATGAGTATAATTTGTTTAGCAAAAGGAGTTGACTTGCATTTGAAAGATTAACAAAACTGTATGTGGCGAGCGAACGTGGGAGAACGCCAAACCGCAATACGTTAAAAATCTTCATTCATCACTTATAACTCATAATTCATCACTCAACTTTGTAACTCATAATTCTGAAATTAGTTTTCTAACCCTTCTCTCAATCTCATCCCTCACTTTATTAAATTCCTTTGGATCTAAATTTTTAGGGTCATTTAATTTCCAGTCGTCACGATGCTCTGCTTTTACAAACGGGCATTCATCACCGCACCCCATTGTAATTGCATAGTCATATTTTATTTGTGGGATTTCATCTAAAGATTTTGAGCCATGAGTTGTTAAATCATAACCTAATTCTTTCATCGCCGCAATTGCTTTCGGATTTACAATTCCTGACGGACGTGAACCTGAGCTGTATGCTTCCACTTTTCCTTTACCGTGTATTTTTGCAAATGCTTCTGCCATTTGGCTTCGGTTGGAATTTTCTACGCAAACAAATAATATTTTTTTCATTTTTCAATAAATATAAAAGTAAACATTGCGATAATTGCTCCTAATGTAGGCGCTGCTATATAGACCCATAGTGATTGTAAGTTGCCACTCACAATAGCAGGAGCCAATGAACGAAATGGATTCATAGATGCTCCGCAAATTGGTCCAGCAAACATTGCTTCTAATAACACAACAAAACCAATCGCGATAGCCGCGTAATTATTTTTTTCTTTTGTCGTACTTAATACAGTAAACATTAAAAAGAATGTAAGGATCAATTCTAATATAAATGATTGTATTTCGCTTCCGGCAGGTAAGG
The DNA here is from genome assembly GCA_038258655.1 of Bacteroidia bacterium. GTDB lineage: Bacteria > Bacteroidota > Bacteroidia > 2-12-FULL-35-15 > 2-12-FULL-35-15 > 2-12-FULL-35-15. The sequence continues at coordinate 2,452 of JBBSPS010000206.1, read as the reverse complement.
TTGCTCCTAATGTTTTGTTTGTAGGAAATAATATTTTTAATAAAACGCTTGCAGTAAAAGCTCCCAATAATTGGGCTGACAAATAAAATGAGATTTCGTTTTTCGGGAATTTATTTCCAATTGCTAATGCCAATGTAACCGCAGGGTTCATATGTGGTCCGCTATAATTTCTGAAAGAGTATATCATTGACGTTACCACTAAACCAAAAGTAATTGCAATACCCACTTGTGTGATAGTACCACCACTTTGCTGATCAATTACAATTGCACCAGTTCCTGCAAATACAAGAAAAAATGTTGCTAAAAATTCAGATAGAAATTTTTTCATGGTTAGGTCTTTTAAAGCTGCAAAACGTAAAATTTTGATTGGTATTAAATGGTGTTACATGTGTTTCATTTACGCAGTTTATTTTTTGAAAATTTCCGGAAAATACTTTTTCCAAAGATTCCTTTGAGTATTGCTTAATACCTAATCCACTACATTTCATTGGACCAGTTTCAGCAAATGTGCCGATCACCAGTTTTCCATTTGCTGCAATTGAATCGTTTGCAATTGCAATGTATTTAGCCACATCATTCATATTGGTTAAAAAGTGGAACACAGCTCTATCATGCCAATAGTCAAATTGAATAGTTATTTTAAGATCGAGTATATCAGAAACAATAAAATTTACTTGATCGGCTTTATTCCCTAACCGCTCTTTTAATCGATCCAATGCATTTTTTGAAATATCTAGCGCATATACGTTCTTATAACCATTGTTCACTAAATAATCGATGAAATAAGAATCTCCTGATCCTACATCAATTACATGTGAATCTTTCGATATGTTTTGAGATTCGAAAAGATCAATACTTGTTTTTGGTAATGCCTCATACCAGCTTACCTCATTTTGCTTTTTATTTGCAAATACATTTTCCCAGTGCTGCTTTTTATCCATTTTATAAAACGATTAACAACATCCTGTACCTGGAGTACAACAACTTTTTGATGCAGTAAATTCAGATAAATTAACTTTCAATTTTTCCTGAGGAATACCACATTTATCACTTGCCAAACAATTGGTTTGTTTGTTAGTTAACACGAAATCATTGCCATTAAAATCTACTCCATATCTGCCAATAGTATCTGATTGATATTCTACTTCAATTTCCATGTCTTTAATTCCAAGAGTTTTTTCAGATAGTCCTATTATTTTTAATAATTTTTCAGGAGATAGCCGATGTTCGATATCATTCGCCTCCCATAGTTGGAAACTCACTACTTTTTCTTTCCGGACAGTTCCACCACAATCAATAAAATGTTTTGTAGTAGAACCTACTTCTGTAATATGAAAATGTGATGGAATGCGCTTTCCATTTTTATGAATAAAATTAACAGCATTCATCGTACTTAATTTGTTTTTGAAATCGGATAGTTTCATTCTTTAGTTTATGAAAGGTTAACAACATTTATTTTTCATTGCTTCAAACTTCATATTAAATAATTCGACGAAAATTTCTTTTGCTTTCCTCCAATTCTCCTTATCGATACAATAACATACACGTGGGCCGTCAATTTCACCGGTTATTAAACCTGCATTTTTTAATTCTTTTAAATGTTGTGACACTGTTGATTGCGACAGAGGTAAGTGTTCAACCACATCATTACAGATACAGGATTTTTGTTGTGAAAGAAATTTTATGATAGCAACTCTTGCAGGATGAGATAACGCTTTTGCGATCTCGCTCGCTTTTATCTCGTCACTTTTAAATTCTTTTTTTTTATTATAGGCCATCTTCTATTAATTATATATCGCAAATATACGATATATAAATCAGGAAAAACAAATTTTTGTTTAACTCTGTTTTAAAAATATTTTTTTATTTTTTCGATAAATAGAGTAGGAGCAGGGCAGGGCTTATTAGTAACAACGTTTATAAATACCAATACAGTATTTGCTGTATTTAATAATTCATTTTTTTGATTATAAATTTCATAGTCAAAAGATATCTTAGCGGTGGGTAATTCCTTTATTGTTGTTTTTATTATTAATAGATCATCATAGAAAGCGGGTTTCAAATATTTAATAGTACAGGTATAAACAGGCAACATAACGCCATTATCTTCCATTTCTTTATAGCTGGTTCCAAGATCGCGTAAAGCTTCCACTCTCCCCACTTCATAGTATTGTGTATAATTACCATAATACACGTAACCCATTCTATCAGTTTCGGCATAACGTACACGAACTGTTGTTTCGGAAATATACATAAAAATAGGATTTTAGAACCGGTTAAAACGTCATTAAACTACATTTTTTATTCATTCAATATCATTAGCATTGCGTTGATATAATTATTAGTTCTTTGAAAGCATTGTAAATATTGAGTTTAGGCTAATTTAATCATGGAACTGATTTAAATTTTTGAAAACATATTTTCGTATAATTTATTGATAATCAATAGTTAT
>JBBSPS010000205.1:0-7065 GCA_038258655.1 Bacteroidia bacterium | reverse complement strand
TTACAGGTCGCTCCTATGGAGCTTTAAAATTTTTGTTTATTGTTTTTCTATAAACAAGGGCGCTCCTACGGAGCTAAATAAAAAATTTTAGCCCCAACGGGGCGACCTGTTTATAGAAATAAATATATCTATAATAACAAGCTCCATAGGAGCGACCTGTTGTATCCTTCATATATAAATTTAGCTAATATCTCCAGCCCCTTTCCCTGAAAGCGAATATGGGTATCTGTATCTTTTGTATACTTTTACGTTATAGTTGTAAAATAAACACAATGAGATTTGTAATTATAGTTTTTCTTTTGATTAATATCGGAACTTTTGCTCAAACAAATGAGGAAAGAGGCACTATAAAAGTGGGAAATGGTTGCGAAAAATTTTTAGCAAATGATACTATATTTTCAAAGGTTGACAGCCCACCATCTTTTAAAGGAGTGAAATTTATTTATTGAAATTCGTTCAGAAAAAATGTGTTTACCCTAAATCAGAACTGGAAAAAGGTATTGAAGGAACTCCTATTATTCAATTTATAGTGCAACGTAATGGCATTATAACAGATATAAGGCTTTATAAATCATCTGACAACATTTTATTTGATAATGAAGCAATAAGAATAGTTAAATTATTACCAAAATGGATTCCGGGTGAATGCAAAGGAGAAAAGGTAGCGACAGTTTATTATCTTCCAATTCGATTTAGATTAAAATAACCTTGTATCTTTTTAAAACTTTTGTGTTATATCTTTAAAATACAGTAAATTTTATATGATTCAAACATCCAAATATCACGCAACTTCAACTGATCTTGTTAATGAACAAGCAATAGTTGAAGCTGCGAAAAAGGATTCGAAGAATTTTGCTTTGTTATATGATAAATATTATGAACGGATATTTCGCTTTATCTATCAACGTGTGGATGATAAAGAGCAAGCTTTTGATGCCACACAACAAGCATTTATGAAAGCATTGGATAATATCAATAAATATGAATTTCGAGGAGTCCCTTTTGCATCATGGCTTTACAGAATAGCATCGCGCGAAGTGAATAATTTATTCCGCACACAAAAAGCACAACATACTGTAAATATTGATTCTGTAAGTGTATACGCAATTATTGAAGAAATACAGGAAAGCAAAATCGATAAGTATCATGATAAGATCGTTGAAATAATTGGAGAGCAATTGGAAGAAGATGAATTACAATTAATTGAGATGCGTTTTTTTGAAAAACGTTCGTTCAAAGAAATTGGGGAAATACTAGATATTACCGAGAATAATTCAAAGGTTAAAACGTATAGGGTATTAGATAAATTGAAAAAATTAATTGGTAAGGATAACGAATAAAAAAACGAATTTACGAATCTGTGTATCTACTAAATATGAACCTATTTGAATATATTTAATCTATATATATAGATTCGTAATATTCGTAAGAATTAGTTATCTCTACAAAACTAAACATATTGAATATAAACTACTAAAATGAAAAGAAAAGTAAACATTGACCGTCCTGAGATCAGTTCGGAAGAAATTGCGAAGCATAAAAATTTTGATTCGATTTTTAAAAGCCATGTAAGTATGAGTGGGGAGCCTTTATTGAAGAAAACTTGGTTCTTGTCAAGTATGATCGTTGCAGCAGTTGCTATTGTTGCTGCAGTTTTTTTGTTGAACCAAAAATCAACAACTAACAACCAGCAACTACCAACTAACAACCAATCAACAAATAACACTGATAGTTTAGCTTTAGCAGAATTCTATAAAAATGAAGAAGCAAAACCTTGTATTAATCCACCATTAAAAAGTTGCAATGTGCCTTATACTACTTATAAAGTTATAGCTGAAAAAGGTGCAGCACTTGATTTTAAAACAGGCTCCAAATTAATAATTCCTAAAAATGCTTTTGCGGATGAAAACGGTAAACCTCTAAAAGGTGAAGTGGAATTGCGTTACCGCGAATTTCATGATGCAGCTGATTTTTTTGTTTCAGGAATCCCAATGACGTATGACAGTGCTGGTGTAAAATATCAATTTGAATCGGCAGGAATGATGGAGATGCTGGCATATCAAAATGGGAAACAAGTAAATATGTCACCAGACAAATCTATTAATGTGGAACTAGCTTCTAATTATAAAGGCACGGAATATAATTTATATGCATTAGACACAATTCATAACAATTGGGCTTGTTTAGGGAAGGACAAGGTAAAGAATGGCAAAACATCAGAAGCTATAATAAAAGAGGAACTACTATTGGCGGTTCAAGAAACTCCTGCATATAAAACCATCGAAACAAAAAAAGTTGAAGTAGCAAAAGAAAAAGAAGTGCAAATTGCTGCATTGCCAAAATCTGCGCCGGAACCCAAAAAGCCTGTACAAGCCAAGAAAGAAAAATACACCTTTAATATTGACGTAGATGCGAAAGAGTATCCCGAATTGGCAGTTTATAAAGGTTTGTTATTTGAAGTAAGTGATGAAAATAAAAATTTCGACAAATCAATGTATGACATCACCTGGGATGAAGCGATCGTAAGAGAAGGGACGAAGAAAGGAGAAAATTATTCATTGACATTAAAAAAAGCGACTAAAAAATATGACTTGATCGTATACCCTGTTTTTGAAGGAAAAAATTATGAAACGGCGATGAAAGATTTCCAGGATAAATTTACAAAATACAATTTAGCTCTAGATAAACGCAAAACAGATGAGAAACGAATTGAAGATGACTACCAGGCAAAATTGATCGCGTTAAAAAAACAGCAAGAAGAGTTGGAGCGTAAATGGAAACAGGAGCAGGACAATCAATTCAAAATGGCAGAAACACGGGGAAAAGTGATGCGCGTATTTTCCATCATGCATTTTGGAATTTTTAATTGTGATAATCCGAGTATTTATCCAAGAGGAATAATGTGTACAGCTAATTTAACAAAAGATAAAAATGTAAAGTTGATGTGTTATGATATTTACCTTGTAGATAAGGCAAAAAATGGATTATTCACATATTATAAAAACCCTATCGCAACTTTTTCATATAACCCACAATCAACTAATATGTTGTGGACAGTTGAAAATGGTGTATTGTATTGGCTAAAGCCGGAGAATTTTAATATCATAAAACCCAGTGATGGTATGCGCGATCTAAAATTAACCCGTGTTGATCAGCAATTTAAAACTGCTGATGAATTGAAAGCATATTTTAATTTTTAAATCTAAAACCCCAAAGAACGCGAAGAAAAAAAACACGCAGAGAACGCAAAGTATTACCTAATATGATCTTTGCGAGCTTTGCGTTTTTTTTGTGGCCCTTGCGGTAAAATTACACTCTCAAAGTAAAAAAAAGTATCTTTAACCACTCAAAATTCCTAATGCATTTTCTAAAAAATAAAAATTTTTATTTACTACTTTCATTTATTGAAGGTGGTTCTGTAATGGCTGCTGAATTATTAGGCGCAAAAATGTTAGCGCCATATTTCGGTTCATCATTGTATGTATGGGCAACCGTTTTAGCAATTACTTTGGGCGGATTGGCTGTTGGTTATTTTTCGGGAGGCGTGCTCTCCTATAAAAGTAAAAACCCGTTCGCTTTATTTTATGTTTTGTTAGCAGGGGCCACATTTACTGTACTTATGCCCTTTACGTCCAAAATAATATTATGGGCAGTAGGTATGCATAGCTTAATTCCGGCAGTGATCACCTCCGCCACTTTCATTTTATTCCCTCCCGTATTTATGATGGGAATGGTTTCTCCTTTAATTATACGAGCAATTACAATTGATGTGGAATCATCGGGAAAAGCAGCAGGAGCTATTTATGCAATATCAACTGTTGGTGGAATTATTGCTACATTTTTATTCGGGTTTTATATTATTCCAAATTACGGATTAACAATTCCTTCTATCATCACAGGAATCATACTTGGTTTCATTCCTTTAATTGTGATCATTAAACAAAAAAAGATAGGAACAGCAGCAGGTTTTTTTTTGTTGTGTGTATGGGCTATTTTGGCTTCTTCATTTAAATTTTCATCCAATATAAAAGTGGTATACAGTGCAGAAGGTTTGCTTGGACAAATAATGGTGTTGGATTACCCGCATTACGCCTCATCCCTATCCCCTCTCCTAGGGGAGAGGGCAGCTGTTGTGGACGGATATAGTCGCTGGTTGTTTGTGAACCGCATTTCCCAAACCATGTACGATTCATTGGCGGATGAATCAAAATACGAAGAAAAATATTTTACATACGTATATCGCATTTCTGATTATATAGAATCATTTCCAAAAACTTCAAAAATATTATTGCTTGGTTTGGGTGGAGGAAGTGTTGCAAAAAAATTAACTGAAAAAGATTTTTCAGTAGATGTATGCGAATTAGACACACGCATTGTAGATGTGGCGAAAAAATATTTTTGCCTGAGTGATAACGTAAATATTACTGTTGATGATGCACGGCATTATATTAAAACCTGCAACAAAAAATACGATGTAATTGTGTTTGATCTCTTCAAAGGAGAAGATCCTCCAAACCATGTATTTACGGAGGAATCATTGGAAGAAACAAAAAAATTGCTGAATAGCAACGGAATTATTTTTGTAAATAGTTTGGGATACATTGATGGAAAAATTGGAAAAAGTATGCGTTCCATTTATAAAACATTTTTAGCAGATGGATTTAATGTAAATGTTTTATCAACTGATCCAAACCCCGATGTACGTAATCTTTTATTTTATGCATCACTCGGAAAAATAAAACCGCATCCTGATTTTATTCCTCAAAATAAAATTGACATGAATGATGCAGTAGTGTTGAAAGATGAATACCCTGTATTGGATCTTTTAAATGCAGAGGCAGCAAAACGATGGAGAATGCTGGCGATCAGTAGTTTTGTTGGGGGTGCTGACCAACGGACTTTGCCTGTGTTTGAGTGAGTAAATTTTATACTTTTGCAATTGGAGACTAAATCCTATGTCAGCACCACTTCTCGTTACACTAATTTTATTAACACTTAATCTGGTTTTATTGTATAGAAGCAATAGAAAAAGAAAATATGGAATTTATCCCGGTTGGATTTCAATAGTAATATTTGTATTGTTTGCCGGATATTATGAATCAGGACTTATAATAAACTCTAATTTTGAAAGACCTTCTGTAAAGAATTATAGAAAGAATGTTGAAGGATCTATAAAATATAGAAAATCGATGTCTGATTATGAATATAAAAATCTGCAAATAGAACAAAAAATTTCTGAGCATCGGAATTATCTTACCTATTTTTATATTGCAGCAAAGATCCAATGTATTATCGCAATTTGTTTTTCTATTTTCGGGTTATTGTTTGTTACCGGCAGAAATAAATTTTATTGGATAATTACTTCGATTTATGCTGTAGTTATATCGGTGTTTTATTTGCTGATTGATTAGTTTTATAATTCGCTAAAGGTTAAAAACACATCCATAAGCAGGTTATTTTAAAACATCTGATTAAATTCCTCTAAAACACTTTCTACAAAAGTACATTAATGCTATATTTGCATTCTTGACTTCGTAGCTCAGTTGGTAGAGCAGCTGAACTTAATCATCAGTTTTTGAGTTCTAAGTTGAGTGCTTTGCTCAAATATTATCGGTTGCCGCTTTCTATTAATCCTACTGCTTCTTCAGGAGTTAAGATCGAAATTTTACTCAATTTAAAGTCCGCAACATTTCGAGTTATTATTGCGTCAAGTTTTTTATTTGTTTTTGCAGTAAAATATTGAATGGCATCTTCAAAATCTTTGAACTCTGAGTGTAAAGCATGTTTGATTGCTTCGTGGGTTGTGTCAATAGTTTCAGAAATAGCCTCGAGTTCTTTTAATATTTTTATGGTTTCCTTATGCGAAGTTAATTTCTTAATAATATAATAGGTGTTATTATATGAAACGGCAGTTAAGTAAATTTTAATTTTACCTTTTTCGGAATAATCAAAAAATTTAGCAGCTACAAGTGAAAAAGGCCTGCGGTCAGTTAAAAAATCAATAACCACATTCGTGTCGAGTAAAAAATGTTTCATTTCGAATATTTTTTACTTAAAGCAATTCCTAATTCCTTTTTATAATCAAAACCTTTAGGAGCCTTAACAGATCCAAGAAGCTTTTTAACATTGGGTGAAAGGGTATTTTGAGTAGTATCTTTTTGAACCAATGATTTCAAATAATTTTCAATCAGATCAGAAAGACTTCTCCCTTTTTTATTTGCATACGCTTTTGCAAGTTCGATAATATCTTTTTCTACTGTTAATGTTAGTTTGGTTGTCATACACGTGTTATTTATTGAACAAATATACGTGTAAAATTTATAAAAACAAAATATATTTAGGTGTATAGTTTCTATTATGCTTACTGCTAACTATATTATTGAATAAAATTTCAGAATCCTTTCTACGAAGGTACATTAATGCTATATTTGCATTCTTGACTTCGTAGCTCAGTTGGTAGAGCAGCTGACTCTTAATCATCGGGTCGTGGGTTCGACTCCCACCGAGGTCACAGGTTTTAGACTTGTATTTTTAAAAATGCCTGTAGTTTACATGTACTCATTTAAAAATATTCTTCGTCTATTTTATAATTGGAGATTACAATGGTAGGCATATTGTTATTTTTATAAACATAATAAATTATTTTATCCTTCGAAAATTTTAAAACATTCGTTTTATATTTTTCACTCTTAAACGCTTTTTCATTGTTAAAGAATTTTATCATCTGATCATACACATCATTATAATTTTTGGAGTAATCATTTTTTGAGCTATTGACAAAAGAAATTTCCGTTATTTTTTTATCATCATTTATCAGTGACAATACTGCGATCTCACCTTTAGTTGCATCTCGTTGCTTCTCATTTGAATAATACGTGGCTCCTTCCAATAATTTATTGCTTGTGGCTTCTTTACTTCTTTCAACGGCTTTGTTGCATGAATAATTTATAAAAAAAAGATTTTCTCTTTACTTTTTATCGTTATTTAATTTTTACATTTTTCGGCATTCCACATTGTGTCATTTTATTAAGAATTTTGCATGATATCAATGCTTCTACGCATTGG
>JBBSPS010000204.1:0-7140 GCA_038258655.1 Bacteroidia bacterium | reverse complement strand
TTGCTTATAGAAAGAATGGTGAAAAATGAACCTAAGCGCCTAAAATCAACAGATGGTAAGTGAGATCTAAGCGTATATACCTATAATATTATTTGGGCCTTCGAAATAATACGCTGTTGCATTGTTGAATGTATGATTTTGCGTAATGATCCCGATAATTAGCCCTGTCCCTGAACTAAGCCGGGTTCCGGTAATAATGATACTATTGGTTCCTGTTTGAATATTTCCCTGTGTCATGGTTACATTATTAGTAACAGTCATATTATTTAAGAATGTTACATACAATGCGGTACTTGTTTTATTTACTGTAAGGTTATAAAAACTACTTGCACCGGTCATATTAATGGCGGCAGCCCCCCTGAGTTGCACATCGGAAGTTGAAGCGGTAAATGTGCCATTGTTTGTCCAGTGACGATATAATGAAAAAATATAAGAAGAAGCGTCAAATGTAACACTTGCGTTGATGGTTACATCATTGTTTACTGTAATTGCCCCTGCGGCTGTTTTTGTTCCACCGTTGGCAAAAATAAGATTACTATAGATTGTATTTACAACGCTTTGCGCTCCCGAAGAATTGTATTGTACTGTATTTGGCGCGCTTGTAGTTACATTTAAAGTGCCTGTTTTAGTAAAAACACCCGCTATGCCTAATATGGAATTTGTACCAAGACGCAATGTTTTTCCGCTATTTATGGTTACATGATATAAATTAGCTGTTCCGGAAAGTACACCGGCTGTACCATTAATGGTTGTTGTTCCAGCGGTAGCTGTAAAGGATCCGGCAATTGAAACAGAGAAATTTGCCAACAAAATAAAATCATTGGTTGTTGAAATGCTGCCCGACACACTTACCGAATAAAATGTTATTGTACCGCTACCTGAAATCGTTTTTGATGTTCCGCTTAATGTAATTGTTCCGGCGCTGCCCGCGAAACTTCCATTTACCGTAAAATTTCCTGAGATCGCAATATTTGCAGCGGTTGTAATGGTTCCACTCAAAATACAATTACCAAAATTTAGCCCATTTCCCGAAATGGTTTTAGCTGTTCCGCTCATGGTAAGTGTGCCACCGGCACTGTGTATAAAGGTCCCTGATCCCGTAGTCGCAAGATTTCCTCCCACATTAATAGAAGTTGTGGCAGCGGCAGTAATACCTGAAGCAGAAAAAGTAAGGTTATTAAAATTGTTGCTCCCTGTTCCGCTTAATGCTGCGCTTACCCCACTAAAAACCACAGTGGAAGTACTTCCTGTAAAAATTCCATCATTAGCCCAGTTTCCTTTAAAAGTATGTGTATAAGAAGCTCCATCAAAAGTAGTACTCGCGTCGAGGGATACATTCCTATTTACGGTAATGTTATTGCCTGCTGTAAAAGTAACGCCTGTACCAGCACCTACTGAACTTGTGAAGTTACCGGCAATGGTCATACTAGTAACCGGCATGGTTTTAACCGCTACTCCGCTGCTGCTGCTAAAGGTAAGGTGTCCATACGTAGTAGATAAAATTGTTTGATTGGTACCACTGTATTCCACTGTACTGGTAGCGGCTATTGTTTTAGTGGTGTAATTAGCGGGAAAAGTATTTGTACCGCCTATTTTAAGTTGAGCGCCCGCAGCAAGTGTAATGGTACCGCCGGCAACAGGAGTACCCCTGTCAGCAGTATAAGCAAGTAAATCAAAAGTTCCCGCATCCACATAAATTCGCCCTGCACCAGCAGAGGATGAATTAAGGGATGGTAAATTACCAATTAATGACTTGGTCATACCCCCGCTTATGCGAAGATAACCATAGGTATAAGCATTACTTACATTTTGATTAATGGTTGAGGATGAATAATTTACAGTACTGGCACCATTCAACGTTACAACTCCGGAAAGCGCATAATTTGTAGTAAAATCAGCTGCCTTTACCCTGATGGTACCCCCTGAATTAACAGTAAGTGTTCCTGCGCCCGATACGGTATAAGTAGCAGTTGGATCAAGCGTTCCTGTTATAGATAAACTTGTGCTTACTGTAATATTGTTGGCAAGAGTAAGTATACTTCCTGCATTGATAGCTACTTGTTGAAATACAGTGGCACCTGTAAGAGTTTGAGCAGTTCCTGAAAAAGTTACTCTAGCAGAAGAAACAGTAGCAGAATATGTTCCTGAGTTGGTCCAGTTTCCGCTAAGCGTAATGGTGCGGTTGGCTGTATTTTGCAAAATGCTACCATTACTTCCTATAGTTACAGCACCCGAAACTGTTAAATTCCTTGAAATGGTAAGTGTTGAAACTTTGCTCGCTGCGCCAATAGTAAGTGACTTACAAGCAGCATTCGCATTTAATGCCGGCTGAAAAGCCCCGGTGAAACTGGCATCTCCAATAATCGCATCTACAGCGGCTGCGGGCACACCCGAAGTCCAGTTAGAAGCTGTATTCCAGTTGGTATTAGTTGTTCCGGTCCAGGAAGTTTGAGCATGTGTTTTATGTAAAAAGAAAAACAGGCCAATGCAAATCAATATAATTTTATTCATGTTTTTTAATTTATTCAATAGTAGACTTTATAATTGGTATAAGTTAATTTTATTATAAACTATAATGCTAATTCAATACATTCATTGCGAGGTTTTTCACCAAAGCAATCTCAAACTAGCACGTGAATGAGATTGCTCTGTACCTCGCAATGACTCGCTAAAAAAGGCTTTTATTTGTATTTATTATATACGAAATTTAACTTATACAAAGTCTAATACAATTTAATTCTTTAGGTAATTACTTATTTAAACGGCTTGCTGAATTAATAGTTCGTATTTAATGCAGTATAATTTAATTTATATTTCTTTTCAAAAAGGACATAATTATCCAATATCAAAATAACTTCTAATAAGTCAAATTTTTATAGACAAAAATCATAGCAGAATTGAACTCGGAGTAATTGATTAATATTCAGAAGGGTATGTATTTTTTGCTTATTTTTGAACTGCATTTTATAACGAATTACTATGTTCATAGAATCGTCTTGTTCATCGATTTGCTGTAATAAAAAAAGTGGAAATGAATTGCAGGAAAAAATATCTAATACTATAATAGAACATTGTTATAAATAATATGGGAAAGACGTTAATATTAAACAACAAACAAATCGAGCAAAAGATTAATCGTATTGCGTACCAAATTTATGAAAATAATTATGATGAAAAAGAAATCATCATTGCAGGAATTGCATTTAACGGCTATTTATTGTCGAAACGAGTTGCGAATGTATTGCAAACGATCTCTCCTATTAAAACTACGTTAATAGAAATTGTTATCAATAAAGAAAACCCATTAGCAGCGGAGATTAAAATTTCACTGACGGATAAGGAATTAAAAAATAAAGTAATTGTGCTGGTGGATGACGTATTGAATTCAGGTAAGACCCTGATATTTGGAGCAAAACCTTTTTTAATTTCCTCTGTAAAACGTATTACTACAGCTGTATTGGTCGACCGTGGACATAATCGTTACCCTATAAAAGCTGATTTTGTTGGCTTATCACTTTCTACTACGTTGAAGGAACATATTACTGTGGAGTTAAATAAAAAAGGGAATGATGCGGTTTATTTGAGTTGAACTGACCCTCCACTAAGATGAATTTCATACCAATTTTTTACCTGCCTTGATTTTACACACAGTACTCATTATACCTCCCTTTCCTTGGAGAGTGGATTAATAGGAGAGGTGTTACAACTTAAAATTCCTGGTCAAATCAAATGGATTTACCATATTCAGGTTTAATGTGAACCTAATCGTTTCAGGATATTTAAGATCATTTGCGGTTTTGTAATCCTGAAAATCTTTAGATATCAGCAATGGTAAATATATTTCGAAAACATTTTTCAGAACGGAAATATATACGCCGGCATCATACAATACTTTTTGTGTATTGATCCCATCATCAGCGCTTGTTCCTATATCTACAAATAAATTTATTGGCAATTTTAAATTCCCTATGGATGATTTTATATTTAAAGCTGCTACCCATTTTGATGATTGGCCAAGGGGAGAGTAAAATTTGAACCCGCCATCTGTTTCAGTAAACTGGTTGGCAAGTACACCTTCCGTTTCGGTTCTTCCCAAATAAATATTATCAAACAAGTAATCCTGATAACCGCGCTGCCCACTCATGCGGAAACGATATGCCCCGGCATCGATCGTGTTTGTTTCAATAAATGTTCCTGCGAATAAACGCACATCAATGCCCTTGTTTTTCTTTTTGAATTTGTAAGAATAGTTTGCTGTGAGCCCTGTTTTAAAGATCTTTTGTCCTTGCTGAAAATTTATGTTTACACTATAAGGTGTAATAGCATCGTATTTAGAAAATTTATAAGTAAGGTCATTAAAATTAAAATGCAAGGCATCGCGTGAATAAATAGGTGGAGTAAACTCATAATTTCCTTTGTAGTAATCTTGGATAATACTGATGTTACGATAGCGCAATGTATGGGTATAAGGGCTTTTTGCATGCTTCTTTTTAAAGTCTATTTTAAATTCAGGTGCAATTTTATTGAAATTCATATCAAAAGGAGTATTAGAAAAAGCATAACGTGTTGCGGTTCCTCCGATTGAAATTTTCTGAAATACATTTCCTTTTGGATAGATGTTGTATGTGACCCGTCCGTAGCCTGCAAAATCTTTGGTACTGTAACTAAGCATCGGCATTAATTCAAATTCAAACTTTTTTTGTGGAAGTATGTTGCTGTATAACGCCAGGCCAAACATCCATTTATTGTAATTATTCCATCCTATAGTGGGGGTAAAAAATAATTGTGTTTTACTAGGATTATCAAGGCTTCCGAGAAATTGCAATTTTAATGGTTCCACTTTTTTGAAAACACCTTTGGTACGAATGGTATTGTTGTTACGATTTATTTCAGGCATATCTTCCATAAAATCAATTTTAAAATAGTCTACATCCGATGGTGGAAAGTTAAAAGTTTGTGTTCCTTCAAAACCATCATAAATAAGCATTCCTACCGGCTTTTTATCTTTTATACCATGAATAAAAACCGGTCCTTTTATTTCGCCAGTATTTTTTACGGTGATATCCCACATCCCATTTTCATTTTTATGGGCGGATACAATTTTATAATCGAGCTTTTTTGAAGAATTAATCATATCATCAAAAAACCAGCTTAAATTTTTTCTGGTGGATTGTTCTAATACTTTTCTGAAATCACTTGGTATAGGATGTTTAAAATGCCATTTATTAAAATATTCTTGCATGGCTTTGTCCATTTCTTTCTCACCTATGTAGGCCATCAGATAATCAAATACAATTGCAGTTTTGGAATATACATCAGCGCCATAATTCAATTCGGTGTAATCATAGGCTGGTGTTTCGATAGGCTGGTCAGTATTAGTAGCAGCTGAAAGTAAATAAGTTAATTCATATTCTTTTTTGTGTTTGTACTGTTTGAGGTCAAACATTTTTCCGACAGCATTATCAGCAAATCTGCCAATTAATTTTTGATCAGGGTATTTTGTTTCAACATACCGATTCTCATCAAAAGAGTTTATTCCTTCATCCATCCATGCATGTATGCGTTCGTTGGAGCCCAACATTCCATAAAACCAATTGTGTCCTACTTCGTGTGTGATCACCACATCCAACTGGAAAGCGTTGCCGGAACTACCGATCACGGTAATGTTCGGATATTCCATCCCGCCACCGGCACTAATTGTTCCATCCACCGCAGTGCAATTATTGTAGGGGTAATCGCCATTCCAAAGTGAATAATAATACACGGCATCGTTCATGTATTGAATACTATTTTTCCATAAATTGCCTTCAGCATTGGTGAACATGGTCCAGGTAGTAACTTTATGTTTGCTATGAGGTGTTTCTATTTCACCTTTTAATACATGATAACGCTTGTCGCAAAACCACGCGAAATCATGTACATTACTTTGTTTGAAACGGAGTGTTTTTGTTTCAGCATCAGATGCAGGGAAACTCAGATCTTTTGAATCATAGGAAGTAATTGCTTCTGTTTCTTTTACTTTTTGATTGAGCCACTCTAATTCTTTTTCACCGTCCACCATATCGCCTGTAGCACCAAGCACATAATTTTTAGGTAGCGTAATGCTAACATCAAAACTTCCAAACTCCGAATAAAATTCACCTTGATTTAAATACGGCATATAATTCCACCCGTTACGGTCGTAAACAGCGGGCTTTGGATACCATTGTGTAATTTGATACGATTGGCCGATATGTCCTAAACGGGAAAATTCACCGGAAGGGACTTTCACATGAAAAGGAGTGGTGATGGTAATTTTTTCACCGCTTTTTAACGGCTCATTCAAATATAGTTTACCAATATCAATACTATCTTTTAATAATTCCCATTTAGCGGACTGCCCGTTTATTTTAAAATCAAGTTGATCGATGTATCCCCGTTCTTCTTCAGTAGAATAATAAAATTTTGTATTCCCCATTTCCAAAAATTGTTTGGCAAGCGGAGTGCACTTATTTTTATATGCATTGGGCCATAGGTGCATATAAATAAATGTAAGAGTAGTGGGCGAATTGTTAATATATTCAATACGTTCATCAGCCGTGATCTCATTCTTTACATCATCTAATTTTACATTGATGGTGTAATTAACTTCTTGTTGAAAATATGTTTGTGCTGATAAAATGCGTGGTAATAGAAAGAATGCGAAAGAAATTTTTTTCATTGAAAATGTATTAATCCCTGCGCCTTTGCAAGGGGAAATCACCATATAGCATCCTTTTCAAGGGGAAATTACTATTGCATAAAACAAAAGAATTATTTTAAAACCTGCGCTAATTTTTTTTCCAGATCTTCTCCACGTAAATTTTTAGCAATGATGTTTCCTTTTTCATCAATCAATACATTATAAGGTATTCCCTGAAAATTATATAATGCAACTACGGGCGATTGCCAAAATTTAAAATCGCATACATGGTTAGGCCAGGATAAATTATCTTTTTGAATAGCAGCTTTCCATTTTTCCATATCTTTATCAAGTGATACACTGAACACATCAAATCCTTTTGCTTTATATTTATTGTAAGCTTTCACTACATTTGGATTCTCGGCTCTGCAAGGGCCGCACCAGGATGCCCAAAAATCAACCAATACTATTTTTCCTTT
>JBBSPS010000203.1:0-7196 GCA_038258655.1 Bacteroidia bacterium | reverse complement strand
CAGTGCACTCTGTCCGAAATAATATTTACTTTTGCTCATATGGTTTTTGGTTCTGCAAAAACAAAATTCCATTAAAAAAGGGAGATTACTTGTTAGTAACTCCCTTTTATTGATAATTTATTTCGGACGCTAGTGTTTCTTAGCCATTTTTCAGTTTCATTGTCGGTTGCTGCTTTTACAAAAACTTTACTCTTGTCTTCTAATACTACGGAATATCTGAGAGCCGAAGACAAGCCGCAATCTGGTATTGCCCAATGAACTGCTTTCTGATTAAGTATATCTTCAATCAGTTTTTTTAAAAATTGAGGCGGTGTGCCAGATGTAGTTTGATTATTCAATCGAAGTTTTGTCAAGGCTTATTAAATTGAAGAGTGTCAATATTGTATTGCACATAACATGTTTATATACGCAACTCAATTGCGTATTATTTGTGTTTTTGGACGATAAACGCAACTGGTTGGGTTTATTTCGTCATTAAATGCATATTTTTCTATCTGCTAATCGATAATTTATTTCATCAAATATAATCCATTTCTAAAACCAAAACATTGTTGTTTTAGGAAAATAAAAAAATAATCAAAAGTACTTTCGAAGGAAAAAGATGCGGAAATCCTTTTTTTTAAACACCAAAAATAATTTTCAACCGGCTGTTGTTTATAACAAATATTTATTACCTTTGCCCTCCCTAAAAAAATGGGGAATCTATTATTTATTCGATAAATTGATAAAATTTTAACACTTAAGAAATGCCTACAATATCACAATTAGTGCGTAAAGGAAGGTTAAAGCCGACTAACAAAAGTAAATCAGCGGCGCTTGATTCTTGTCCTCAAAAACGTGGAGTTTGTACTCGTGTTTACACAACAACTCCTAAAAAACCAAACTCGGCAATGCGTAAAGTTGCCCGTGTGCGTTTAACTAACAAAAAGGAAGTGAATGCATACATTCCCGGTGAAGGACATAACTTGCAAGAACACTCAATCGTGTTGATCCGTGGTGGAAGAGTAAAAGATTTACCTGGAGTACGTTACCACATTGTGCGTGGTGCATTGGATACATCAGGCGTTGATGGACGTAACCAAAGACGTTCGAAATACGGAACGAAAAAACCAAAAGCAGGCGCAAAAGCAGCTCCGGCTAAAAAGAAATAAATGCCTCACCCCTTAATCCCCTCTCCCAAGGAGAGGGGGCGATAGGTGGGTAAGTCATAACAAACACAGATTCGTAAATTAGTAAAGATTAGTAATTAGTAGATACAATGAGAAAAACCAAAGCAAAAAAGAGAATTCTTCTACCGGATCCAAAATTTAACGATATCCTCGTTACTCGTTTTGTGAACAATTTAATGTATGACGGTAAAAAAAGCACATCGTATGATGTATTTTATGAAGCAATTGAATTAGTTTCAAAAAGAACTGAACAAGATGGTTTGGAAGTTTTCAAAAAAGCATTGAGTAATATCACACCTGCTGTGGAAGTAAGAAGCCGCAGAGTTGGTGGTGCTACGTTCCAGATACCAAGTGAAATACGCCCGGAAAGAAAAACATCTATGGGAATTAAATGGTTGATCCTTTATGCTCGTAAACGCAATGAAAAATCAATGGGACAAAAATTAGCCGGCGAAATTATTGCCGG
This sequence comes from Bacteroidia bacterium, assembly GCA_038258655.1. Taxonomy (GTDB): domain Bacteria; phylum Bacteroidota; class Bacteroidia; order 2-12-FULL-35-15; family 2-12-FULL-35-15; genus 2-12-FULL-35-15. The sequence continues at coordinate 5,561 of JBBSPS010000203.1, read as the reverse complement.
TGCTAAAGAAGAAGGTGCAGCATTTAAAAAGAAAGAAGATGTTCATAAAATGGCAGAGGCGAATAAAGCATTCTCTCATTTCAGATTTTAATAAAATAGTTGGTAGTTATTCGTTGTTGGTTAATAGCCAATAACCAACAACGAACAACAAACAACAAACAACTTAATACATGTCAGATTTAAGATATACAAGAAACATTGGGATCGCAGCGCATATTGATGCAGGTAAAACTACTTGTACTGAGCGTATTTTGTATTACACCGGTGTGAATCACAAAATTGGTGAAGTACATGATGGTGCAGCTACAATGGATTGGATGGTACAAGAGCAAGAGCGTGGTATCACCATTACATCTGCTGCTACTACTTGTTTTTGGAAATACAAAGGCGAACAATACAAAGTAAATATTATTGATACTCCCGGCCACGTTGACTTTACAGTTGAAGTGAACCGTTCATTACGTATCCTTGATGGATTGGTATTCTTGTTTTCTGCAGTTGATGGTGTTGAGCCTCAATCAGAAACAAACTGGCGCTTAGCAAATAATTACAACGTAACCCGTATTGGTTTCGTAAATAAAATGGACCGCTCCGGTGCAGATTTTTTAAAGGTTGTTGGCCAGGTAAAAGAAGTTTTGGGCGGAAATCCCCTTCCTTTGCAATTACCTATTGGTGCTGAAGAAACATTTGTGGGAGTAGTTGACTTAATTAACTTTCGTGGAATTGTTTGGAATGAAGAAGATAAAGGAATGACTTTTAAAGAAGTTCCTATTCCTGCTGATATGCTTGAAGAAGCAAAAGAGTGGAGAGGTAAGTTATTAGAAGCAATTGCTGAGTTTGATGATAAATTAATGGAAAAGTTTTTTGAAGATCCTAACTCCATTACTGAAAAAGAAATTTTAACTGCGCTTCGCCAAGCATGTATCGCTAACAAAGTGGTACCAATGGTTTGCGGATCAGCATTCAAAAATAAAGGTGTACAAACCATGTTGGATTTGGTTATGGAATTGATGCCAAGCCCAATGGATAAAGAAAGTATCAAAGGTATTCATCCTGATACAGAAGAAGAACTATCCCGTAAACCGGATGTAAAAGAACCATTTACCGCATTAGCGTTTAAAATTGCAACCGATCCTTTTGTTGGTCGTTTGTGTTTTTTCCGTGTATATGCCGGGCGTTTAGATGCTGGTTCTTATGTATTAAATACCCGCAGCGGCAACAAAGAGCGTATTTCACGTATCTTCCAGATGCATGCTAACAAACAAAATGCAATTGATTTTATTGAAGCCGGAGACATTGGAGCTGCAGTAGGATTTAAAGATATTAAAACAGGCGATACACTTTGTGATGAAAAACATCCTATTGTATTAGAAGCAATGAATTTCCCTGAGCCTGTAATTGGTGTTGCTATTGAACCGAAAACACAAGCCGACTTAGATAAGTTAGGTGTATCATTAAATAAATTAGCTGAAGAAGACCCTACATTCCGCGTAAAAACGGATGAAGATAGTGGACAAACCATTATAAGTGGTATGGGCGAGTTACATTTAGAGATCATTCTTGACCGTTTAAAACGTGAGTTTAAAGTAGAATGTAACCAAGGTCCCCCTCAGGTTGCTTACAAAGAAACTATTAATGGCCAAGTGCAACACCGCGAAGTATATAAAAAACAAACCGGTGGACGTGGTAAATTTGCCGATATACAAATTATTATTTCCCCTGTAGATGCAGATTTTGATATGACTACAAAAGCAGGCGGATTACAGTTCGTAAATGAAATTTCAGGAGGTAATATTCCACGTGAGTTTATACCTGCTGTAGAAAAAGGATTTAAAGCTGCTATGGTAAATGGTGTATTAGCCGGTTATCCCGTTGATAGCTTAAAAGTTGTATTGATTGATGGTTCATACCACGACGTGGATTCGGATGCATTATCATTTGAGATCTGTGCACGTACCGCTTTCCGCGAAGCATTGCCAAAAGCAAAACCAGTATTGTTAGAGCCGATCATGAAAGTTGAAGTACTTACTCCGGAACAAAATATGGGTGATGTAGTAGGTGATTTGAATAAACGCAGAGGAATGATTGAAGGGATGGATTCAAGAGCAGGCTCTCAAGTTATTAAAGCAAAAGTTCCTTTGTCTGAAATGTTTGGATATGTTACAACATTACGTACCATCACTTCCGGACGTGCAACATCCACAATGGAATTCTCACATTACGCTGAAGCTACAAGAACTGTATCTGATGAAGTAATTGCAAAAGCAAAAGGTAAAAAAGCTGAAAAAGTATAAGGTTAATTTGATGATTAAGGAATTTGATAATTTGAAAATGGAGAGTAAAAAGGAAAATATTATTGTAGAGATGACTTTTCAATTCGCATTGGATATTATTGAGTTTTCGGAACTGTTAGAAGCGAAACGAAGATTTGTTTTAGCAAATCAACTATTAAGATCAGGGATTTCTATCGGAGCGAATGTACGTGAAGCTCAAAATGCTGAAAGCAAAGCTGATTTTATTCACAAGATGAAAGTTGCCGCTAAAGAGGCTGATGAATCAGAATATTTATTACTGTTATGTAAGCAAGCTAAATCATATCCTGAAAATGAAGTGTTGTTAGAGAAAATTGTTTCTATAAGTAAAGTTTTGTCAAAAATAATAGGATCATCTAAGCGAAATGGTAATTTTCAAATTACCGAATCGGCAAATCATCAAATTAATTAATCGTTCTTTAAATTAAAAACATGAGCCAAAAAATCAGAATCAAATTGAAATCATACGACTTCAACTTAGTTGACAAGTCGGCAGAGAAAATTGTTAAAACTGTAAAGTCAACAGGTGCTGTTGTTAGTGGACCTATTCCATTGCCAACTCACAAAAGAATTTACACTGTTTTGCGTTCACCACACGTTAATAAAAAAGCGCGTGAACAATTTCAATTGTGCTCATACAAAAGATTATTGGATATCTACAACTCAACTTCAAAAACTGTTGATGCTCTAATGAAATTGGAGTTACCAAGTGGTGTGGAAGTAGAGATCAAAGCATCTTAATTTTAAATTTTTAATTAGTAATTTTTAATTTATAAACAATGTCTGGAATAATAGGTAAAAAAATTGGAATGACCAGTATCTTCAGTGCCAATGGTAAATACATACCATGCACAGTTATTGAAGCTGGTCCTTGCGTAGTTACGCAAGTAAAAACCTTGGAGAAAGACGGATATGCTTCAGTACAATTGGCGTATGATGAGAAGAAAGAAAAACATACATCTTCTGCAATGAAAGGCCATTTCGCGAAAGCAGCAACTACTCCTAAACGTAAAATTGTTGAATTCAAATACTTTGAAACCGAGAAAAATCTTGGCGAAACAGTTTCAGTAGATCTTTTTGCTGAAGGCGATTTCGTTGATGTAGTAGGTACTTCAAAAGGTAAAGGTTTTCAAGGTGTTGTAAAACGTCACGGATTTGGTGGTGTTGGTGGAACAACGCATGGGCAACATGACCGTTTGCGTGCCCCAGGATCATTAGGTGCTTCATCTTGGCCATCACGTGTATTCAAAGGAATGCGTATGGGTGGTAGAATGGGTGGAGATCGCGTTAAAATTCAAAACTTAGAAGTAGTAAAAGTGATCGCTGAAAAAAATCTTTTAATAGTAAAAGGTTCTATCGCAGGAGCAACAGGTTCATACGTTACAATCGAAAAATAAAATGGAAGTATCTATAACTAATATAAGCGGTAAAGCAACTTCAAAGAAAGTAAAGCTAAACGATGCGATCTTTGGCATCGAACCCAATGACCACGCCATTTATTTGGATGTTAAACAACATCTTGCAAATAAACGTCAGGGTACTCATAAATCGAAAGAAAGAAATGAAATATCCGGTTCATCTAAAAAAATAAAGAAACAAAAAGGTACTGGTGGAGCACGTGCTGGAAATATTAAATCTCCAACAATTGTTGGTGGAGGTAGAGCATTTGGTCCTCGTCCAAGAGATTACTCTTTCAAGCTAAATAAAAAGCTAAAACGCTTAGCACGTTTGTCAGCATTGACATACAAAGCAAAAGAAAGCAATATCACCATATTGGAAGATTTTAATTTTGATGCTCCAAAAACACAGAAATATTCTGATTTGATGGGCAATTTAAAGCTTTCAGACAAAAAAACACTACTGGTGTTGGGCGAATCAAATAAAAATATATATTTGTCGTCCCGAAATTTAAGCAACACAAAGGTTATAACTGTTTCGGATTTAAACACTTACGATATTTTAAATGCAAATAATCTGTTGCTTGTAGAAAGCTCGGTAAAAGAAATTGAAAATTTATTAAGCAATAGCAACTAACAATGAGCATAATTATAAAACCGGTTATAACCGAAAAGATGACGGCACAAGGCGAAAAACATAATCGCTATGGCTTTGTAGTAGATAGTACTGCTAACAAAGTTCAAATAAAAGAAGCTGTTGAAAAATTATATGGAGTTACTGTTAACACAGTAAACACACAAAATTATGTTGGAAAAGTAAAAACGCGCAACACTACAAGAGGTGTAGCGATTGGGAGAGTGAATAAACATAAAAGAGCAGTTGTTACCCTTAAACAAGGCGAAACAATTGATTTCTACGCAAGCATTTAATATAGAGTACAGGTTTTAACCTATATAGCAAGTACAGGTTTTTAACCTGTATAACGAAAAGTAAAACAGGTTGTAACCTGCAAAAGATAAACTATACCCCGAGCAGTCGGGGTGATAATAAAATAAACTGAGATGGCTTTAAAAAAATTAAGACCCTTAACACCAGGACAGCGTTTCAAATTAGTAAGTGATAATGCTGATATTACCTTTGGCAAACCAGAAAAAAGTTTGTTGGTTCCGGTAAAAAAATCAGGAGGGCGCGATAATACAGGAAAAATGACCATGCGCTATATCGGCGGCGGTCACAAACAACAATACCGTATCATTGATTTCAAAAGAGATAAACAAGGTGTTCCTGCAACAGTAAAAACTATTGAGTATGATCCAAATCGTACTGCACGTATTGCACTTGTAGCTTATGCTGATGGTGAAAAACGTTACATCGTTGCCCCAAACGGATTACAAGTAGGTCAAAAAATAGTTTCGGGTAAAGATGCAAGTCCGGAAGTAGGAAATGCATTATTCTTAGCTGATATTCCATTAGGTACTGTTATTCACAATATTGAATTACGTCCAGGACAAGGTGCTATCATGGCGCGTAGTGCTGGTTCTTATGCTCAATTAAGTGCAAGAGATGGTAAATATGCAGTAGTTAAAATGCCTTCAGGTGAAACCCGTATGGTTTTAATTACTTGTATGGCTACTATCGGTTCAGTATCAAATGCCGATCATAACTTAGAAATAAGCGGTAAAGCCGGCCGTACACGTTGGCAAGGCCGCAGACCAAGAACACGTCCGGTTGCGATGAACCCTGTGGATCATCCAATGGGTGGTGGTGAAGGAAGAGCATCAGGTGGCCATCCGCGCTCACGCAAAGGTTTGCCTTCTAAAGGATACAAAACACGTTATCCTAAGAAAGCAT
>JBBSPS010000202.1:0-7236 GCA_038258655.1 Bacteroidia bacterium | reverse complement strand
GTATTGGAATTAACACGTATGATGTGCTGGAAGCTGCAGGAACAAAATGGAATTTTTTAAAATTTTCTCCCGGCTTAGTTGGCGGACATTGTATTGGAGTTGATCCTTATTACCTTACTTACAAAGCCGAAGAATTAGGCTATCACGCGCGTGTAATCAATTCAGGACGATATGTAAATGATTCGATGGGGTTTTATGTTGCAAAACAAACCGTAAAAAAAATTATAGCCGCGAGAAAGAACCTAGCTGAATCGCGTGTTTTAGTTATGGGTGCAACATTTAAAGAAAATGTAAGTGATATACGTAATTCAAAAGTTTCGGATGTGATTAAGGAATTTAAATCATTTGGTGTACATGTTGATATTATTGACCCTCATGCTTCATCTCAGGAGTTAAAACACGAATATGGTTTCGAATTAACTACAAAAATTGGAAAAGGATACGATGCTGTAGTTGTTTGTGTCAATCACAAAGAGTATATCGGATTGGATGAAGCATATTACAAATCAATACTTTCAGAAGGGGGAATACTGGTAGACGTAAAAGGAATTTTGAAAGGGAAAATTAAAAATTTAGCGTACTGGAGTTTGTAGATATTACATTTGAGATAGTAGATAATGAAAAAGATATTAATTACTGGAGGCGCTGGTTTCATTGGTTCACATGTTGTCCGGTTATTTGTAAATAAATATCCGAACTATCAAATTGTGAATTTAGACAAGTTGACCTACGCCGGCAATCTTGCTAATTTAAAGGATATAGAGAATAAGTCAAATTATACATTTGTAAAAGGTGATATTGTGGATGCCACCTTTGTTAATGAACTTTTTGCAAAACATCAATTTAATGGTGTGATTCACCTTGCTGCTGAAAGCCACGTAGATAGAAGTATTTCAAACCCACTGGAATTTGTAATGACCAATGTTATTGGCACAGTTAACCTTTTGAACGCAGCCCGTAATGAATGGAAAGAAAATTTTTCAGCGCATCGTTTCTATCATGTTTCTACAGATGAAGTATATGGAACATTAGGCGAAACGGGTATGTTCATCGAAACAACAGCTTATGATCCACATAGCCCCTACTCCGCTTCAAAAGCCAGTTCAGATCATTTTGTAAGAGCATATCATGATACATATATGATGGACGTAGTGATCTCAAACTGTTCAAATAATTATGGAAGCCACCATTTTCCTGAAAAATTAATTCCGCTTTCAATTCATAATATCAAAACCAATAAACCCATTCCTATTTATGGAAAAGGTGAAAACATCCGTGACTGGCTATTTGTAGAAGATCATGCTCGTGCTATTGATATCATTTATCACAATGCCAAATCCGGTACAACATATAATATTGGTGGGCATAATGAGTGGACGAACATTGACTTAATTCGCCTGTTGTGTAAAATAATGGATAAAAAATTAAATCGTGCAGAAGGTGAATCCATCAAACTAATCACCTTTGTAAAAGACCGGGCCGGCCATGATTTACGCTATGCGATTGATTCATCGAAGTTGCAAAAAGAATTAGGTTGGGTACCTTCCTTACAATTTGAAGAAGGTTTAGAAAAAACAATTGATTGGTATCTTGCAAATGAAGAATGGTTGAACAACATTACATCTGGAGATTATAAAAAATATTACGAAGATCAATACACGAAACGATAAAATGCACAAACCTCTTCTTCTCGGTCATTGCGAGAGAGGAACGAACGAAGCAACCTCATTTAAGACAGGTTGCTACACCACGCAAAAGCGTGATTCGCAATGACGAACTATGTACAACACTCCATTCCATAAAATTGATTTATCATCCAAAACCTTTTTAGTTACCGGTGGTGCCGGTTTTATAGGTTCAAATATTGTTGAGTATTTATTAAAATACAATGCAAAAAAAGTAGTTGTACTTGATAATTTAGTAACAGGATTCGAAGAAAATATAAAAATCTATTTATCCTTGCCAAATTTTCAATTCATCAAAGGGGATATTTGTGATATTAATGATTGCCACAAAGCCTGCTCAGAAGTTGATTATGTATTTCATCAGGCTGCATTGGGTTCAGTACCACGCTCCATTCAAAACCCTATTGCGACACATAACGTAAATGCAACAGGATTTATAAATGTATTAATAGCGGCCCGGGATGCGAAAGTAAAACGTATAGTGTACGCAAGTTCTTCTTCCGTGTATGGTGACAATAAAATATTACCAAAAGTGGAAAATCAAATAGGCAAACAGCTTTCACCTTATGCAGTTTCTAAAATGACCAACGAATTATATGGCGAGATTTTCGCTAAAACATATAATATGGAAATTATAGGTTTGCGTTATTTTAACATTTTTGGCCCTAGGCAAAACCCTCAAGGCGAATATGCTGCGGCCATTCCTTTATTTATCAATGCTTTATTGAATGAACAATCGCCTGCAATTAATGGAGATGGGGAACAAACACGTGATTTTACTTTTGTGGAAAACGCGGTACAAGCCAATATAAAAGCCATGTTCGCTGAATCCTTAAACACACAGGGCAATGTATTTAATATTGCCATAGGTGAACGTGTTTCATTAAAACAATTAATTGAAATTTTAAAAAAAATAATTGGTTCAACTATTGCCGTAACTTACGGAGCAGATCGTTCCGGCGATGTCCGCGATTCATTAGCGAATATTTCGAAAGCTCAACAATATTTGAATTACCAACCTCAAATAAAATTGGAAGAAGGCTTGAAATATACGCTGGAATGGTTTAAGCGGTAAGCCTCACCCCTTAATCCCCTCTCCAAAAGAGAGGGGGCATTATGTGAGAAGCACCACAGATTAATAAATTAATTGTTACCCTCAGCGAAGTCTAAGGACGTTATTCATAAATAAAAATTCGTAATTCGGTGGGATTATTTAACATATTCAAAAAAAGCACACGATTGAAAACTGCTGTGGATCTTTCCACTTTAGGTTGCGATATGCATTCACATTTTATTCCCGGAATTGACGATGGCGCTAAAACCATTGAAGACAGTGTACAGCTGATCACTGAATTGTATAATATGGGATACAAAAAAGTAGTTACTACCCCTCATATTATGAGTGATTATTACCGCAATACTCCTGAAATTATTTTAAGCGGGTTAGAAAAAGTGAAGATCGCTCTTAAAGAAGCGAACATTCCTATTGAAGTAGAGGCGGCATCTGAATACTACATTGATTTTGATTTTGAACGAAAATTAAAAACAGAAAAACTACTTACGTTTGGCGACAACTATCTTTTGTTTGAGATCTCTTACATGAACCCTCCTGATAATTTATATCACATCATCTTCGAAATGCAAATGCTTGGTTATAGGCCGGTATTAGCACATCCAGAGCGGTATAATTTCTGGCATTCGGATTTTGAAAAATATGAAAATTTTATTGATAAAGGAGTTTTACTTCAAATGAATATTAATTCCCTCACGGGCTACTATTCTGTCGCTACAAGGAAAATAGCTGAACAAATGATCGATAAAAATATGATTTCATTCCTGGGAACGGATTGCCATCATGTTGGACATATCGAATTAATGAAAAAAGTAGTTTACGAAAAACACTTACATCAATTATTCGATAGCGGAAAATTATTGAATAAAAATTTATAATATTGTAAGCGCCATGCGAGGAACGAAGCAATATGAATGTGTGCAAGAATTAAAAGAGATTGCTCACTGCGTTCGCAAGGGCGTTCTAAATTACACTGCCACTGCCGCTTTAATATGTGGATGTGGGTCATAGCCTTCCAACGTGAAATCTTCAAACTTAAAACCAAAAATATTTTTTACCTCAGGGTTAATTTTTAATGTAGGCAACCTACGTAAATCGCGTGATAACTGAAGTTTCGCTTGTTCTATATGATTGGAATATAAATGTGCATCGCCTAATGTATGAATAAATTCTCCTGGTTTTAAATTACACACCTGTGCCATCATCATTGCTAAAATAGCGTATGATGCAATATTGAATGGAACTCCTAAAAAAATATCGGCACTGCGTTGGTACAACTGACAACTTAATTTTCCATCAGCCACATAAAATTGAAAAAAAGCATGACAAGGTGGTAATTTCATTTTATCGATCTCTCCCACATTCCATGCACTAACAATTATTCTTCTGCTATCCGGTGTGTTTTTTATCTGGTGCACTGCTTGAGATATCTGATCAATGTGCCGTCCATCTGCAGCAGCCCAGCTTCTCCATTGGGAACCGTAAACAGGACCAAGATCTCCGTTCTCATCGGCCCATTCATCCCAGATCGTTACACCATTTTCTTTTAAATATTGAATATTGGTATCACCTTTTAATATCCACAATAATTCATGCAAGATAGATTTTAAATGCACTTTTTTTGTTGTCAGCATTGGAAACCCTTCCTGCAAGTTAAAACGCATTTGATACCCAAAAACGCTAATCGTTCCGGTCCCTGTCCTGTCTGTTTTTTTTGCGCCATGTTCTAATACATGTCGCATCAAATCATGATATTGTTTCATAAATCTACTAATAACAAATTTTTACGAATTTACGAATCTGGATACCTGACAGGTTTTGAAAACCTGTCAGGTATCCCATTAATAACATCCTCAAATTTAATCAAGCAAAGTCTATTATCAGTTAAATAAAATTTCAAGTTTTCAGATTATTTCAACAATATCATAGAAAACAACAGTTGAACCTATGCTTTATCTTAAATTTGTGTAAAGTTTAAGAATTAAAAAAATCTTTTTTGATCATAACAATCAGCGTTATCTGCGTTCCATTTTTTTAAAATTAATTACAATGTCAATATCAATAATAGTAGCTGTTGCTGAAAATAATGTAATTGGTAAAGACAATGCCCTTATCTGGCATTTACCTGCCGATATGAAATTTTTTAAAGAGAAAACTACAGGGCATTGTGTGATCACCGGCAGGAAAAATTACGAATCAATTCCTGAAAAATTCAGGCCTTTGCCTAATCGCACCAATATTATTATTACTCGTCAAAAAAACTATGCTGCTCCTGGAACTATTGTTGTTGGCTCAATTGAGGAGGCCATTGAAAAAGCCAAAGAAACAGACGATGATGAAATATTTATTATTGGTGGGGCGGAAATTTTCAAACAGACTTTGCATTTAGCCGATAAAATTTATTATACAAAAATTTATCATTCATTTGAAGGTGATACTTTTTTTCCTGAAATAAATTATATGGAATGGAAAGAAATTAACAAAACAGCGCATCTTGCTGATGAAAAGAACAATTACAATTATTCGTTTTTTGAATTCGAAAAATTTTCATCTTTTAAATGAGTAAGCTCATACTAATACAATTATATAAGACAATGAATGTTTGATACGATACACTTTTCTCAACATTTTTTATTTTATCAGCCAAACTACTTACAAAAATTGATTTTTATTCTCAATTTATTGGTTTCGGGTTTTATTAACTACTCAAAATTGGTTAGAACAAGAAAGTTTGTTTACATCTATTGCAAAATCTCGTTTAATTTCTTATCTTCGTTTTCTAATCACTTGAAGTGATAGAAGATGTTTAGAAGGAGGAAATTTAATGTCTTGATAAGACAGTTTCCATAAATCATATGTGTTAGTTCTATAGTTAATCAACTCACACAAATGAAATAGGAATTAATATAGACAGTTACCAGAGAGATATTATTATACTATATATTTTACATTAAAATCGCTTAGGATAACTCTATGAAAAAAAGATTAGTCGAAATTACAATTTGTTTACTTTTTTCATTTATAGGGAACGCACAAACCTATAACATGCAAAATGGAACAATAACTACGTGTTCAGGGAAATTTTATGATAGTGGTGGAACAGGTAATTATTCCACAAATGAAAATTATACAATGACAATCTGTTCTTCAACTCCGGGAAGCCCAATTGTAATAAAGTTTACTACAATGGATTTAAATACCAATGATGTTCTACAAATTTATGATGGATCAAACGCTTCTACTTGTGCTGTAGGGAAATTTCCATTGGCTTGTGTTGTAGGTGGTGCTTGTAACCAACCGGGGTGTAATGGTACATCAACAACTAATGGAGTTTGTTCGTGTATTCAATGTGGTAGCAGCCCTTCCCCACCATTTACGTTTGTGTCGATGAGTGGTTGCTTAACCATTACTTTTAAGTCCAGTTCAACTGCCCCAAAAACAGGATGGGTAGCAGATATATCTTGTACTAACCCTATTGGAAATAATAGTTGTAATTCTTCTCTTCCTTTTTGTACCGATACGTCTTATAATTTCCCTGCATCTCAAAATACAACAGCTCAAATTGGGCCTGATTACGGTTGTTTAATCGACCAACCAAACCCATCATGGTATTATATGAAAATAAAAACTGCCGGAAATCTTCTTATAAATATAGGGTCAAGTCCGGCGGCTGATATTGATTTTGCTTGTTGGGGCCCATTTACAAGTCCTAGAAAACCCTGCGCTTGTGACCTCACCTCAACTTGTTCATCTCAGGGCTGTGTAAGTTGCAACCCTCATCCTGGTTCAGGAGGATGTACATGGTATCCTGCAGGTAATTTAGTAGATTGCAGTTATGATCCTGCAAATACTGAAAAATGCTATATACCAAACGCAAAAGTTGGTGATTATTATCTTATCATGCTTACCAATTTTGACAATGTAAAAACGAATATTATATTTAGTAAGGGGGGAGGAACGGCTAAAACAGATTGTGATATAGTAATTATAAGTGATAACGGCCCTTTGTGCGCAGGGCAAACTTTATTGCTTGTAGTTAACAATCCTGTTGCAGGAGATACATATAGTTGGACTGGGCCTAATGGATTTACTTCTACACAGATGAATCCTGTAATTTCGCCTACTACAATGGCAAGTGCAGGGGTTTACACGCTAACAATAAAAACCGGCGCAGGCATTATACGCAATGTTGCAAATACTACTGTCGTAATCAAATCATGCGGTCCCACAGTAATAACTACAAATGCCAGTGTATGTGCGGGTTCATGTAATAATATAACAGCCACCGGTGCTGCCGGCACTGTCCCTTATAAATTTTCATGGAGTCCGGGAGGAGGCACCAGCTCAAGCGTAAGTGTTTGTCCCCTCAGTACAACCACTTATACTGTTATAGTAACCGATAATGCAGGTGCCACTGCTTCAAGTACAGCTAGTGTAAGCGTAACTCCCGCTCCCATAGCAAATATTACAGGCATACTG
>JBBSPS010000201.1:0-7266 GCA_038258655.1 Bacteroidia bacterium | reverse complement strand
CTGCCATGGAAATATGATCGGTAGTACATTTTCCTTTCGCTTTGATAAGCAACTTCAAGCCTTTAAGATCAATGCCTTCCCAGGCAGAGAATGGATCTAATAATTGTAAACGATCAGAAGTTGGCGATACAAGTATAGTTACATTGCTTCCATCTTTTGCCGGAGCTTGGTAACCCGCATCTTCCACTGCAAAGCCTTTTGGCGGCATCTCAATTCCTTGAGGTTCTTGCAGTTTTATCTTTTCTCCTTTCGCATTGGTCAGATAATCTGTCAACGGATTAAAATTAAGCGTCCCTGCAAGGGCAAGAGCAGTAACTATTTCAGGGGAAGCGACAAATGCATGAGTATTTGGATTACCATCATTGCGCTTTGCAAAATTTCTGTTAAAAGAAGTAATGATGGAATTTTTTTTGGAAGGATCATGCGTATGACGTGCCCACTGACCGATACAAGGGCCACAAGCATTTGCAAGCACAACTCCTCCCATTTTTTCAAATGTGTTTAGGTAGCCATCACGTTCCACTGTATAACGTACTAACTCCGAACCGGGAGTGATTGTAAATTCTGATACCGTTTTTAATCCTGCATCTACTGCTTGTTTCGCAAGTGATGCAGCACGGGTAATATCTTCATAAGAAGAGTTGGTACAGGATCCGATTAAACCGACTTCCAGTTCAGAAGGCCAGTTATTGTCTTTTACCGCTTGCGCAAATTTTGAGATCGGCCAAGCAAGATCAGGTGTGAATGGCCCATTGATATGGGGTTCCAGTTCAGAAAGGTTAATTTCAATTACTTCATCAAAATAGTTGCCGGGAGATTCATATACTTCTTTATCCCCGCGCAAATGTTCGGTAACTTTATCTGCTGCAGCGGCAACATCGGCTCTGCTTGTCCCTTTCAGGTATTCAGCCATTTTTTTATCGTAACAGAAAAGAGAAGTGGTCGCTCCTATTTCCGCACCCATGTTGCAAATAGTTCCTTTTCCAGTGCATGATAATGAATCCGCGCCAGAGCCAAAATATTCAAGGATGGCATTTGTTCCACCTTTTACGGTAAGGATGCCTGCTACTTTTAAAATAATATCTTTTGAAGATGTCCAGCCGCTAAGTTTTCCGGTCAGTTTCACACCGATGAGTTTAGGAAATTTTAATTCCCAAGGCAGCCCGGCCATTACATCACAGGCATCAGCGCCGCCAACACCTATCGCGATCATACCCAAGCCCCCTGCATTTACAGTATGCGAATCGGTACCTATCATTAATCCTCCGGGGAAAGCATAATTTTCCAATATTACCTGGTGAATAATTCCTGCACCAGGTTTCCAAAAGCCAAGCCCGTATTTATTAGAAACGGATGCAAGGAAATCATATACTTCTTTATTTTTATCAAGAGCAGTATTCAAATCTTCTTTTGCTCCCACTTTTGCTTGAATTAAATGGTCGCAGTGAACGGTAGAAGGCACTGCAACCTTTTGTCTGCCTGCTTGCATAAATTGCAGCAAAGCCATTTGCGCAGTTGCATCTTGCATCCCAACACGGTCGGGATTAAAATCAACGTATGATTTTTGGCGCTCGAAAGGTTTGGCAGGGAGCGCTTCAGTAAGATGCGCATAAAGGATTTTTTCGGTTAGAGTAAGCGGACGACCTAATAATTTACGAGCTGCTTCTACTTTTGCAGGCAATTTATCATACACCGCCTTAATCATTTCAATATCAAAAGCCATATTCTACTAATTACGAAATTATACTAATTATTAATCTGCATTTATTACCTGTCCGGATGATACCTTCTACTCCGCTCAGAGGACATCGAATTTTACGAAATTGTGTTTATTAGTCACCACTACTTAATTATTCAATTGCCTATTGCACTATTGTAAGAATGCCAACGGCTTTTATTTATCCACTGCTCCTTTTGCTTTTAGCACATCTATGATAGATACGAATCCTTTATCTTCCGCTATTTTTAGTGGCATATCATCAAAATCATTTTTAGCGTTTACGTCGGCCCCACTTTCAATAAAAAATTTTACCAGTTCCAATTTTCCGCCTCTTACTGCGCAAAGTAAAGGAGTATTTCCTCCATCATCTTTATCGGTTATTTTACATCCTTTGCTTAAAAAAAGATCAACCAATGCCCTATCGGGAGCAATTTTATCTTTTCCTTTTTGGGTGGACGAAGCATATAAAGCGGATTTATGTAAAGGAAAAATATTGTCGGGTGATGTAAAGCTGGCACCTTTGTCCATTAATAATTTTACTATTTCCACTTGTGAATTTTGAATCGCGGTTTCAAGTGGGGTAGTGGTTAAACTTTGATTTTCATTATTCGCTAAGCCCGGGTCTTTTTTGATCGCTGTTTCCACCATGGCTATATTCCCCTGTTTGATGTAATCTAAAAATTTCGTGTCATCAAAAAATGATATTTCAACTATCGGGGTTTCTCCCGCTTTAGCATTCACAGTAGTATTAAAGGTCGATTTTTTATCGGTAGAAGTGGCGTTAATGGTGTTGTCTCCGAGATTTAAAGTTGCTGGTGCGGGGTTATATGCCTTTACGCTAACAGCCTTTGCGACCCCGTTAATAATTACTAAACAGTCCATATCGGCTGCTAATGTTGCTTTTATAGTTCCTTTGCTTTTTGTATTTGCAGCCCCCGGTTTAGCAGGCACTGGTTTTTGAGCATAGATAAGTGTTGTAGAGGTAATAAACAAAAAGCCAAGGAAAGTGTATTTTGTTAAGGAACAAATTTTTGACATGTTGTGATTTTTAGCGACCCAAATATAGGCTATTGTAGTCATTTTAAAGTAATTTTGAACGAAAAAATTATTAACTTTTTAGTTCCCTCTCCTTATTTTAAGGACAGGGTTGGGGGTAGCCTAGGCATTTGAATTTTGTTAATTTTGTACATCTAAATTATTTTATGGCTTCGTTCATCAAAGAAAATATAAGTATATCATTGCTTGCTATCCGCAGTCAATTATTACGCACCATTCTTACGGTTTTAATTATTTCCTTTGGGATCATGGCATTGGTAGGGATTTTAACGGCCATTGACGCGATTAAATCATCTATCAACAGTAATTTTACTAATATGGGAGCGAATACGTTTGCTATTCGAAACCGCCAAATGATCCATATAGGGTCAAATGGAAAAGGCCCAAAAAAATTCAGAAACATTACGTATGATGAAGCATTGCGTTTTACTAAGGAATATTCTTTTCCTGCGAAACCATCATTATCTACGTTCGCATCAGGCTCTTCCACTATAAAATTTGAATCAAAAAAAACGAATCCAAATATGCGTGTTTTTGGCAGCGATGAAAATTATTTGGCAACATCAGGTTATGAATTGGAACGCGGAAGGAATTTTTCTGCACAGGAAGCATTGTTCGGAAATCATGTGGCCATACTTGGAAAAGATGTGGTGGATGCATTATTTACAAAAAAGGAGGACCCTATTGATAAAATAGTAACTGTTGGAAGCGGTAAATATAAAGTGATCGGTATATTAAAAGCAAAAGGGAACAGTTCAGGATTTGGCGGCGATAAAATAGCGATACTTCCGTTGACAAATGTTCGTCAATATTTTTCAAATCCGAATATGTCGTTCACCATAAATGTGCTTACAGCTAGCTCGCAACAATTGGATGCTGCTATTAGCGAAGCAAATGGTATGTTCAGGGTTATCCGAAAAGTTCGTATCGGCGAAGAAGATAATTTTGAAATTACAAAAAGCGATAACCTAGCAAATATGCTTATCGGTTTAATAGGAAAAACAACAGCTGGTGCTACTATCATAGGTATCATTACACTCTTAGGCGCAGCAATCGGGTTAATGAATATTATGTTGGTATCGGTAACGGAACGTACACGTGAAATAGGCATCCGGAAAGCGATTGGGGCTACACGAAAAATCATACGCGGGCAATTTTTAGTGGAAGCAATTGTTATTTGCCAGATAGGTGGATTGCTTGGAATTATATTGGGTATTGTGATTGGCAATCTTATTTCAGCGCAACTGGGCGTTGGCTTTATTATTCCCTGGGTGTGGATCATCAGCGGTATTATTCTTTGCTTGTTCGTTGGATTAATTTCGGGGATATATCCTGCTGTGAAAGCATCGAAGCTAGACCCTATAGATGCGCTACGTTTTGAATGATATTAGTTATAAGTAATGGGTTATAAGTGGACTCATCGCCACAACTTTTAATTTATAATTTATAACTTTCTTCACTCTTTTTGTTTGCTATCAATAATAATTGTAACTGGCCCGTCATTCAACAAACTTACTTTCATATCCGCTCCAAACTCACCTGTTTGTATTGTTTTTCCAAGATCGGTTTGTAATTGGGAGATCATTTTTTCATAAAGTGGGATTGCAAATCCAGGTTTTGCAGCTTTAATATAAGATGGACGATTTCCTTTTTTGTAGAAGCATGTAAAGTAAATTGTGAAACCAAAACGATATCCCCTGTGGCATCTTTTACAGATATATTCATGATTCTATTCTCATCATTAAAAATTCTCAAATTAATAATTTTTGTACTCAGCCATTCGATGTCTTCCTGAGTATCAGCTTCTTCAATACCCAATAAAATCAATAATCCCAAGCCGATGGAACTTTTTATTTTTCCATCAATGGTAACGGATGCTTGTGTAACGCGTTGAATAACAACTTTCATTTGTACGAATAACGAATCTTTACGAATGAGTAATCTGCAATTTTTAATAATCTAATTCCAATTCTTCCCCACTCATAATTCCCAAATAACTATTGTATCGCGATTGCGCTATATCACCTTTTTTAACCGCTTCAATCACTGCACATTTAGGTTCGTTCAGGTGCAAACAATTATTGAACTTGCATTTATTTTGTATTGTGCGCATCTCAGGAAAATAATCTGAAATCTCTTCTTTTTCCATATCTACTAATCCTAATTCTTTAATGCCGGGCGTGTCAATAATGGATCCGCCATAAGTAAGTGGAAGCATTTCAGCAAAAGTAGTGGTGTGTTTTCCTTTTGAATGTGCTTCCGAAATTTCACCCACACGTAAATTCAAATTCGCATCCATTGCGTTTACCAATGTTGATTTGCCGACTCCCGAATGTCCTGCAATCAACGTGGTTTTATTTTTTGTTAAATCTTGTAACAGATCAATGGCTGTTTTTTTTACAGCTGAAACTTTATAGCATTTATATCCTATCGTGGAATAGATGGATATAAAATCATCTAATTCTTTTATCAAATTTTTATCATCTTCAAACAGGTCAACTTTATTAAAAAGAATAATCGCAGGAATATGATACGCTTCCGCAGTAAGTAAAAAACGATCAATAAAACCTGCGGAAGTACGAGGAAATGCAAGTGTAACAATTAATAGTGCCTGATCCACATTCGCAGCAATAATATGTGATTGTTTGGATAAATTAATTGATCTGCGAATGATGTAATTTTTACGGTCAGCTATGGCATGAATCACACCTCTTCCATCATTTTCTTTTTCAAATTCCACATTATCTCCAACAGCAATGGGATTGGTTGTTTTAATACCCTTGATGCGAAACAAGCCTTTAATGCCACATTCCAAGGTAGTGCCGTTTTCGGTTAAGACGGTGTACCAGCTACCTGTTGATTTTATTACAACTCCTTTCATTTATCAAATAACATTTTTTAGAACATCAAATGTACGGATAACCAATCTATACGAATTTACTAATTTGTGTAAATCTGAGTAATCTGTGGTGAATCATTCGTAAATTCGTAAAATTATTCGTTATCCTAACGTATGTCAATTAAAGTAAATAACATAACAAAACTTTACGGTGAGCAACGCGCATTAGATAATGTATCGTTCGAAGTAAATACTGGTGAAGTGGTTGGTTTTCTTGGACCTAATGGGGCAGGAAAATCTACGATGATGAAAATTTTAACTTGTTTTATTCCTCAAACTTCAGGTGAAGCTACGGTTTGCGGGTATGATATTGCTGAAGAAAGTTTGGAAGTGCGTAAGCAAGTGGGCTATTTGCCGGAACACAACCCGCTGTATGTGGATATGTATGTGAAAGAATATTTAGAATTTATCGCGGGCCTGCATCATCTTAAAAATGTAAAACAGCGTATCGCTGAAATGATTGAAGTTACAGGCTTACAAGTGGAACAAAAAAAGAAGATCGGTTCACTTTCAAAAGGATATCGTCAGCGTGTTGGACTTGCACAAGCATTGATTCATGATCCTAAAGTGTTGATTTTAGATGAACCTACAACAGGCTTGGATCCTAATCAATTAGCGGAGATACGGAATTTAATTATTGAAGTTGGGAAACAAAAAACAGTAATGCTTTCTACACATATTATGCAGGAAGTGGAGGCTGTTTGTGACAGAGTTATTATTGTGAACAATGGACAAATAGTAGCGAATGATCTTACTTCCGTTTTACAAAATTCACAGGCAAAAAATAAACAATTCATCATTGTTGAATTCGATAAGGAAACAATACGTAGCTCATTAAAAAATATTGAAGGTGTGTATGATGCTAAAAAAACTAAAGGAAATAGTTGGCAACTGGAAGTGCATACTGATAAAGATATCCGCCCTGATATTTTTCAATATGCCGTACAAAATGGATTGGCTGTTCTTACGCTTCATAAAGAAGAACAACGATTGGAAGATGTATTTAAACAGCTGACAGCGAAGGATTAACCACGCCCATCCTAACTTCCCCTAAAGAGGAGGAACTCCATACCAATGTATTCACAGCACTTATCCTACTTACGTACAAGAATGTTAAACATAAAATAATTCTTTTCTTCTTCTTTATTTTTACGTTTCGCTTACGATACGTTTCCCTTTAGTATCATGTTTTTACGTTTTGCCGCTGTTACTAAAACAGGTACCGGTAGTTGGAGCCAACGGGTAAGCATTATCGCATTGTAAATAGGTGAATGTTTAATTAATAAGCGTCACGCAAAGTTGCGTGATACTTTTATTTCAACAGTGTAACAATACCAATGTAACGATGTTGGGCATTAAAAATATCTGTCAATTGAACTTTCCATACATACACATCTTCTTGAGACAACTTATGACTGCTTCCACTCATATCAGGACCGCCAGGCTGTATTTTTCCATCCCATTTACATGCGGAGGGTAATCCTTCTGATGGCTTGGTATCCCAATCTTCAGGATTGCCAACATGTTCACAGGTCCATAGTTGATTACCCCATCTATCAAATATCCAGATTGTATATTTTTTTATTCCTGT
>JBBSPS010000200.1:0-7269 GCA_038258655.1 Bacteroidia bacterium | reverse complement strand
TTTTTAAGGAATCTTGTTTTTTTGAAAAAAAATATCCCATTACACTTCTAAACTGGGGCAAAAGCCTGATAATACTTAGTTTTAGATTAGTATAGGAGGGAAATTAAGGAAACTCCAGAAGCCATGAATACAACCAAAGAATAAAGCCATAAAATAATTTACATTCAAATTTTTATTTGCTACTTTATTTAAAAAATGTAAATTAGAAATACACGTGAGTACAATAGTTATAGGAATTAAAAATTCAACCAAGTTACTATTGATCCTAAGTATATTAAATGTACTCAATGCTAAAGTAAGAGAATGACCAATGGTAAAAGCTGTAATTAACACGAGCGTACTTTTCCATTGATGAACGGTATATATCCCACATAAAGCGAATAAAAATAAAATATGGTCGTATGCATGCCAGTCGGCAATGTGTGCGACACCGGTAGAGAACCAAATATAGAAATCGTTCAATTTTGTTACTTTTGTTGGATGAGTGGTAACAAGTATAAACGTTTTTTATTAAAAATGCCAATAGCGTTGGTGTTTTTATTTATGGTGCTTGCTTTTATCCCTGCCCATAAATATTATTTCAGCTTAAGCGAAGTGAGGGTTGACACTCAAAAAAAAACATTGAATGTTAGCTGTAGAATGTTTACTGACGACATACAAACTGCATTAGACAATATATATCATAAAAAAATTGATCTTGCAAATTCCAAAGAAAACAAGGAAGTACAAAATCTGGTAAATAAATATGTTACCGATCATTTTAAAATAACTGTTGCCGGGAAACCTTTAAAATTATCATTTGTAGGTTTTGAAAATGAAGATGATGCAACGTGGTGTTATTTGGAGGCTCCTCAGTTTTCTCAAAAAGGTAAGATTACCATTATTGATGATCTTTTATTTAATCTTTTCCCTGATCAAACAAATATCATACAATTTTATTGGGATAAAATAAATAAAAGTCAAAAGCTTATCAATCCTGAAAAGGAAGCAATGTTTGAGTTTTGAGGTTGTTTATTGAGTAGGATGTTTGGCATTTTTTTATTTCCAAAAGGATATAATATAACAAGATATAGAGTGCGGAAAAATCCTAATTATGATATCATATTTGGTTCCCATTCATAAAATTCCGTTCAGCAATGAAAACCTTTTTTAAGGGTACGAAAGAGAAAAAAATTATTTTTCGGCGAGAAGTATAATAGAAGGTTTTTTTAACACATCTTTAAATAACTCTTTTAAAATAATAAGCGTTTGCATGTGTGATACATTACGCGACCGGCAAGCAATGTAAAATGAAAGTAGAAAACTTACCGCAATATTAATTAGCCCTATTAAAATAATACCGATAAAAGCAGCTATAACCAAGTTCATGTTGTGAAACTCAACACTTCCTAAGGTAATGCCAAAATTACCCGCAGATATGGTAATATGCCTAATATCAATAGGTACTCCTATAAATTTGCTAAAAGGGCCAGTGCAACCTAAAACCATTCCTAAAAATAAGTTACCTATGATAGCACCCGTGTTTTTTTCTATAAAAGAAGCGAACCTTGTTAATCGTTTTGGGTCCATTTTTTTCTTTAACCTTGGGTGGTTTTTTATTCGGTTGGGTATGTCAGAAAAAACTACTTTGTTATCATAATACCCGGTAATTAACCCCGATAAGGAAAGATAAACACCTGTAATGGCTGCAAATATAAGTGCACCGCTATACAAAGGGTGGTTAGAAGTTAATTGCGCCTCTACTCCCGAATACTTAAACACGTGCATATCAAACCACTTATTGATACTCCACGCAATTAAAAAGCAAACAGGCAATACCACGATTAAATTACCGATTAATGAGATAAACTGACTGCGTATAATTTGCGCCAACACCAACGACAACTTTTTTTTCTCATCCTTATTTTCAATATTCTCTGCTATAAAAGAGGCAGTCATAGCAGGTTGTTTGGTTGCAAGCGTAAAATGCAGCAAGTGCATTACTATAAACCCGCAAGAATAATTAATGCCGTATAGCAAACCTTCAGAGAACAACGATAAGTTAGGCAGGTTATGTATAAAGTTTTTAATAAAAACTAAAAACACCACTATTACGCCCCCACCGATAGAAGACATAAATAGCTTTCTGTTTTCTGTTTTATTAAACCCAATATAATGCTCGCCTTTTTCGGAGGTATGACTAACAATGCGGTATACCAGTAGGTTGGCGTTACTCTTAAAAAATTTAATTACACTATACTTATCAAACTCTGCTATTACAAGAACCTTTATTAGACCTGCCACAAGATGCGATTGATTTTCTAAATCATCGCTTATGTATATTTTTAATAGCAATTTTAACCTTGTTATATGCTGTTGCGCACGTTCTAAAATAAAAGTAAGATGCAGGCTTATACCTGATATATCTTTATTATTTCGCAAGTAGGCAAACGTCTTTTCACAATCGCTAAGCAGTACTAATAATTGTTTTACTTCATTCGTGTCAATACATAAATCGCTGTCATTCTGGTGTTTGCTTACAAACAGATTTATCCTACTGTTTAAGTTGAGAAAACATTCATTACAATCTTTATCTTGCGGAAGTTTATTAACAAGGTAGGGATCAACACCAATGTTGGTAAGCCCATTAGATAATAAAACGATAGAACGTGCGAGTTGATGTGCAAAGTTTTTTTCATTTAGGCGAAGGTTTGTTTTATCAATGCCTGAAAAAAGGTATTCCCAATTTTGTAAATTTATTCTGGTTAGCCAATAAACATCGTTAGGGTTTGAAAAAACATATTTAATAAAACTACCCAATTCGTTATCCTTAAAAACAGGGGGTAATAGCTTATATTTTAAACGGCTTGTAACTTCGGCAGGAAAGCCGCGATTGCTGCTAATGCCATACTCGGTAAAAGCTTTAATAAACGAGGTGGTTTCTAATAGGGTGTAAAAAAAGTCGGTTATCTCGTTTTTAAAAGATGTTTGTTGGAAATGTTTTTCAATTAAAGAAGTAAGCCTTGAATTAAAAGTAGTTTCGTTTTTTTTGTAGATGAGTCTTATCTCACTTACAAAATCTTGAATGGTTTTGTAGGTATTATCCTGTCTGTTCATTACTTAAATGCGCTGATTTTTTATTGATTGCAGTAAATGTACTACTTCTTTGGGAGCTAGTATGTGGGTACGGTAAGCAATGCTTCAAAACAAACAGTTAAAGGTCTTACGGCCGGTAAACTGATTTGGTTCCGCGTAACAATAATAAAAGGTAAAGTGGACGGTGATTCTTCCGACCCTTTTAGCATTATTGTGCTTTAGTTTTGTGAATAAAAAATCCCGGGAGATGTGCTTCAGGGATTTTTTTTTGTTTAAAATAAATATTTCTGATTTTACAATCATAGAAAAAGAATGTTGAAGATAAAAAAACGGTTTTAATTTTAGTGAACGATAGAAAGCGTATCTGCTTTAACAAGCTCATCATTTATAACAATACAATTTCATCCTATTCTCACAACGGAAACGAGGCTAGCAATAAATTTACTTGTGAAGAACAATTGTTGTATTAGGGTTTGAATATTTTGGATTACTAATTAAATCATAGTCCGTTAAGGTTTTCAAAAAAAGAATAATTTTTTCTTTATCACTTTGGGTCATATTTCCCTTTCTTAGTTTAAATATTTTTTTATCAATAGTTGGTGAATTTTTAAATCCACCGTTGTAATGATCAAGCACCTGATTCAAATTTTTAAAACGGCCATCATGCATATAGGGCCCGGTTAATTCAACATTCCTTAAAGTGGGAGTTCGAAATTTCCCAAAATCATACTTTAATTTGTTAACTGCATATCTACCTTCATCCTGTGAAAAAGAATCAAGTCCTATATTATGAAAAGCCTGGTCAGCAAAATTTTCATTAAACTTATGACAGAAACTACAATTTCCTTTTGATTTACTATTAAAAATATTTAAGCCATCGAATTCTTCGGGTGTTAGGTAGCCGCCCTCCTCATGCCTCACATATTTGTCATATCTTGAATTGGAAGAGATAATAGTTCTTTCAAACTGAGCAATAGCATACTGCAGCATTTTAACTGTTATCTTACGGGAACCAAATGCTCTCTTAAACAAACGGGGGTAATCTTTAGTTTTTTGCAACTTAACAATTACATCAGGTAAAGATTGATGCATTTCAATTGGATTTTGAATGGGCTCAATTACTTGTGATTCCAAATCTTTTGTTCGTCCATCCCAAAAAAAATTGCTGTTAATACAAGCCATATTAAAAATTGCCATTGCATTTCTTTTTCCCGGTATACCATCAACACCAATACTGAAAGTGCCTGTACTATCTGAAAAAGCAAATTTTTGCTGATGACATGTTCCGCAAAATATTTTATTATTTGCAGAAAGCATGGGCTCATAAAATAATTTTCGACCTAAAGCCACTCCTTCAACTGTTAAATGATTATCATCGGGAATTTTAATTGTAGGAAAATCCTTAGGTGTTTCCAGTATATACGGTTTGGTTTTATAGACGAACCAAGATCCATTGGAACTTGGGGAATCGAGGATAGAAAAAGAGCATAAGGTAAGAAAAATAAAAATGAGCAGATAAAAGTACAAGTTGTTTTTCAGCTTCATTACGGATATTTTTTTGCATAGGTTAGGTGACACTTCATTTGAGTTTAGGGTGCGCATGCATAATTAGAATATCCGGCTTTCACAAAAAAAATATTGTGGTTTTATTAAATTAATTGCTAAACCAAAAATAGCATTTAAAAAACAGAAACTGTTTCAAGTTAAAACTTAAAACAGCTTCTGTGAAAACAATGCGGATTCTAAAATAATTATATCCCTACTGTCGAATTACTTTTTTTGTTTTCATTGAGTTTCCTTCAATTGTTTTTACTATATAAATACCATTGTTCTTTTCCGTAATGTCAACATTAATTTGTTGATCAGTGAAAGCGATTTTTGAAAAAACCACCTCACCTAACATGTTGTAAACATAGATACTTTTCACACTGTTATCAGAAAAATTTACCGCAAATATTCCGTTATTAGGATTAGGAGACATTTTAAGTTCATCTGTATCTATTTTCTTGACATCATTAGTTGAAGATATTATATGATCACTGTTCGTATTTTGTGACGATCGCATTCCGTTAGGAGTGCAATCTAAAGATGGATCAATAACTGCGAAAAATACACCGCCACCTCCTGGTACAAAAAAACCATCTGATAAAGTAATTTCATTACCCGCTCTTAAATCCAAATTGGATGGGGGAATAAGTGTTACATGGTCTGCATGAATATAATCCGTTGCCTGGTACATAAATGATTGTGGCGAGCCACTTGCCGGAAGCGTTATATTTGAAAGAACAACGTGAGTGCACGTACTTTCCAATTTCACCAGATAGCAATCATCATAGTTCTCACTATTATTTCCTGCAACTACAAAACCACCATCCGGGCTTTGAACAATTGAATACACACATTCCTGTCTTCTAATATCCCTATTATCTGGAAAATCCGGGTAATTCCAAGATGAAGGTGAGCCGGGAGGTCTGTTTGTGTTGCTGTCAAATATTTTCTCCCATTGCGTATTTCCGAATGCATCAAACTTGCCAACGTAAGCATCTGATGCGCCACAATCGTTGTGAACCCAATAATTATAAGGACACCCTGCTGGGTTAGTTGATGAGACTGGGAAATAAGCAGGAATGCTATTGCCTCCATCCATGCTGCCATTAGGTCCAGGTCGTTTACTTGAAACAACGGCAAACCCTCCATCTGCAGTAGCAACTACTCCGACAGTAAGATCATAGGCAACAATATCGCCTATGGGGGTTTCACCATTAACTAGAACTAATCCAGAATTTACATCCACTCTTTCAATAAATCCTTTTCCATTTTCAGCAGCATACCTACCAGACCTCTCTTTAAAAATAGGAACAAGCAATTCTCCTGCAGAGTTAATATCTAAAGTGGATCCTGCTTTTGCTCCATTTTGAAAAGATGTACCGGGAATTTCTTCAAAGTAAGTTGTCCAAATTGGAGAAGGAGAGGCAGAATTGTCAATTTTAAACAAGAAGGCTCTTTCTTTTGCATGAGTAGTTTCATAATCTTCTGTACCAGAAATAAAAAAACTTTGACTAGCTCCAGACCCAATTCTTTTAATCGCAGTTCCAATACTATTGTAATTCGTTGGTCTATAAAATTTCCCCCATTTCCACATTCCCATAGGGTTAACTTCTATTACACATGTTCTCCATATACCTGGAAACATTTTATCCTCTGCCTTAGCAGTAAATATAAAATTACCTTCGCTGGTTTCTACAAGACCGGCTCCACCAGACCCTCCTGAATTAGAAGACTGTAGCATGTAAGCATTAGAACCATCGGTTCCGGCATATGGTTCCATTCCATACATGTATTCCCATTGTACATTTCCCATTGCATCAACCTTGATAAGCTCTAAATGACTTTTATTATTATTAGAATTCGGATCCGGGGGCATGATGCAAGTAGTACCTCCTTTGAAATAATCTGTTACATGTCCTAGTGTTTGCCCGGGATTATAAGCCAATAAGTTCCCGTTACCATCTTCAGTACTTTGTCCACCACCATTAAGTGCGAGATATCCTCCATCTGATGTTTGAATAATATTGCTTATGTTGCCACTACAATAGGTTTTGTACCAAATCTTATTACCACTTAAATCAACCTTGCATATTATCGATTTAATGCCACCCTTTTCATAATCATCAACCTCAAGTTCATTGCAGTCACCAATCAACGCTTGCGTAGAAGTCCATCCACAGCCATAACGATCATTTTCTTTATATTTAATAAACTCAGAGTACCCTCCGCAAATATACCCATCAGGCTTACCATCCGTACCTTTGCTTAATTGATGCATAAAAAACCAATCCTCGCTACTTAACTCTTTAAGTATATAACCTTTCAATCCGACTTGATCAAGAGGAGGAGGTAAGAAAGGTATAGTAGTACCTGGTTGTTGCGGGCTTGTTGGATAGGTTTCTGCCCAGTATGATTTTTGCCATTCAATATTGGGTTGCGAAAACCCTACTTGAAACGACAAAATCAATAAACCTAGTATGCATTTAGAAAATGCATTTTTATTTAGTTTCATATGTATTTTATTTGGTTTTTTATAGTCAATAGTTTTCCATCTTGTATTTAAAACAGGTTAAGAATTGTAAATTTTCATATTCGTGCTTAGGCTTAGTATTACTACGTTTGCTTTGCTACAAGTGTTTGTGCTTA
>JBBSPS010000199.1:0-7287 GCA_038258655.1 Bacteroidia bacterium | reverse complement strand
TAGGAGTAAATATAAAAATCACTTCCGGTCCTGTATTGGATAAACCGGGCGACTTAGCAGGTTTACTAACTAACTTAGAAGAGTACGATGTGTTATTTATTGATGAGATACATCGCCTCAGCCCCATTGTTGAAGAGTATTTATATTCCGCGATGGAAGATTATAAGATCGACATTATGATCGACAGCGGACCGAATGCACGCAGCGTTCAGATCAAATTAAACCCATTCACATTGGTAGGTGCTACTACCAGATCAGGCTTGCTTACTTCCCCGCTGAGAGCACGTTTCGGAATTAATTCACGATTAAATTATTACAACTCGGCTTTACTTAAAAAAATTATTATTCGTGCAGCAGGTATTTTAAATGTAGCTATCACTGATGAAGCTGCAGGAGAAATTGCACATAGAAGTCGCGGCACACCACGTATTGCCAATGCATTGTTGCGACGTATCCGCGATTTTGCGCAAATAAAAGGCAATGGTTCTATTGATATTGAAATCGCCCACATAAGTCTTACCGCTTTAAACGTAGATAAAAACGGTTTAGATGAAATGGATATTCGAATACTTTCTACACTGATTGAAAAATTTAAAGGAGGCCCTGTAGGCATTACCACCATTTCTACTGCGGTGGGCGAAGAAGCAGGAACGATTGAGGAAGTATATGAACCATTTTTAATTCAGGAAGGTTATCTCATGCGTACACCACGCGGACGAGAAGCTACGGAGCTTGCATATAAACACCTTGGTAAAATTCCACGCGCTAATAAAGGGAGTTTGTTTGACAATGAAAGTTAATAGTTAAATAGGTTAACTAAGTTAATTAAGGCTAAACCTATATTAACTCAATTACCTTTTTCCTAATTAACTAATCCGACCAATGAACCAATCCACCAACTATACCCAACTAATTAAATCCGAATCCAAACGCTTGGGTTTCGATTATTGTGGTATTTCCAAAGCAGAATTTTTAGAAGAAGAAGCGCCACGTTTGGAAAACTGGCTCAACAATAACATGCATGGGCAAATGAGTTACATGCAAAATCATTTTGATAAACGGCTTGATCCTCGCTTGCTTGTTCCAGGGGCAAAATCTGTTATTTCATTATTATTAAATTATTATCCTACGGAAAAGCAACACGATGAAACTGCTCCAAAGATTAGCAAATATGCGTATGGTGAGGATTATCATTTTGTAATTAAAGAAAAACTAAATCAATTATTGGAATTTATTAAAGAGAATATCGGTGAAGTGGATGGCCGTGTATTTGTAGATTCTGCACCTGTTATGGATAAAGCATGGGCAAAAAAAAGCGGTTTAGGTTGGATAGGTAAACACAGTAATCTCATCAATAAAAACAGCGGCTCTTTCTTTTTTATTGCTGAATTAATTATCGATTTGGAATTAGAAGTTGATGGCGCTATAAAAGATTATTGCGGAACCTGCACCCGCTGTATTGATGCCTGCCCCACAGAGGCGATTGTTGCTCCTTATATGGTGGACGGTAGCAAATGTATTTCGTATTTCACTATTGAATTAAAAGAAAGTATTCCGAATGATGTAAAAGGAAAATTTGATAATTGGATGTTCGGCTGTGATATTTGCCAGGATGTATGCCCCTGGAACCGTTTTTCGAAACCAAATAAAGAAGAAAATTTTCAGCCCAATGGTGAATTATTGAACATGACCAAAAACGAGTGGCAGGAATTAACAGAAGAAACTTTTAAACGTGTGTTTAAAAATTCAGCGGTTAAGCGAACCAAATTCAGTGGATTAAAAAGGAATATTGATTTTATTACGACTTCGTAACGTTCTTATAAACCTCTGTTATCACATCTCTGTAACGGTGACCGAATGTGGCAAGGCACCACATCATCAATAAAATTTTTTCTTCGGGTTTAAGCCATTTGATTGCTTTTGCCAACTCTTTGCGGAAAAGTGTTTTATCAAAACTTACTTTTTCCAAAATATTTTTACTTAATTCAAACATAGTGTATTGTTATATTAAATTAAGGGGTTATGCGATTTTAAGAACCTAAGATACTTTAACTAAACCGAAATGTCAAGGGCAAAGTTACTTTTTGAAAATTAATTTTATTAACCATGTATGTTAAAAAATGGTAAAGCTTTTTACTCTCTATTTCATTCATCTTGGATGACAGTAGGAATACCACTCCTCCTTCCAACCATTTATCTATCGGTTACGTAGTTAAACATAATAATACTAAATTTGGAAAAAATTATTAAAATGAAGATCAGTCGCTTTTTATTAACAACAGCATTATTGGGGGGCAGTTTATCGTTTGCTCAAACCAATAAAATTAAATTTACTGAATATGACCTGTCCAATGGTTTGCACGTGATATTGCATGAGGATCATTCCACACCCATTGTCGCTGTTACGGTTTTGTATCATGTAGGTTCAAAAAATGAAGATCCTAACCGTACAGGGTTTGCTCATTTTTTTGAACATTTAATGTTTGAAGGATCGGATAATATTAAACGCGGCGAATACATGAAATTGGTGCAAAATGCCGGCGGGGAATTAAACGCAAACACTACTTTCGACCGTACCTTTTATTTTGAAGTGTTACCAAGCAATCAGTTAGAACTTGGTTTATGGATGGAATCAGAACGCATGTTGCATTCTAAAATTGATTCAATGGGTATTGAAACTCAACGGAAAGTGGTAAAAGAAGAATTAAAACAGAGTAATGAGAACACGCCTTATGGTACTATCCTTATTGAATCCTTTGGCCATGCATTTACAGAACATCCATATCGCTGGACACCAATCGGATCGGCGGAATATATAAACAAAGCTACATTGAAGGAATTTATTGATTTCTATAAAACATTTTATGTTCCCAATAATGCGACACTTTCAATAGCAGGCGATATCACTCCTGCACAAGCAAAAAAATTAATAAGCAACTATTTTGATGGTATTCCAAAAAGTGGCCGTACTATCCCCCGCCCAACTATTGTTGAACCTAACAAAACTTCTGAAGTACGTGATACGGTATTTGATAATATTCAATTACCTGCCGTGATTATGGCCTACCATATTCCCGGACAAGGTATGCCTGATTATTACGCGGTAAATATGCTTGCCACATTATTATCACAAGGTAAGAGTTCACGCATGCAAAAATCCATTGTAGATAAACAGCAGAAAGCAGTATTTGTAGGTGCTGTTCCTGTTCCTTCAGAGGATCCCGGGTTGGCATTAATGTATGGCGTTACTAATATGAGTGTTTCTCCTACAGATCTGGAAGCAGCAATGAGTGTGGAATTTGATAAAGTAAAAAATGAATTGATCAGTGAAGAAGAATTTCAAAAAGTGAAAAATCAAATTGAAAATAATTTTGTTACCGGCAATTCCAAAATGGCTGGCATTGCTGAAAGTTTAGCAAACTATTATGTATATTTTAAAGACGCTAATTTAATTAATACGGAGATCGACCGTTATAATAAAGTAACACGAGAAGATATTCAAAAAGTTGCACGCACTTATTTAACAAAAGAAAACAGGGTGGTGTTGTATTATCTACCAAAGCAAAACGAAATTAAAAATTAAAAATTTACCACGGATTTCTCAGATAAACACAGATAAAAATTGAAGATGAAAAAAATAATAGTATTCGCCACAGTTATTTTACTATTTAGAGTAGGATATGCGCAAAAACTAGATCGCAGCAAACGCCCTGCCCCCACTCCTGCTCCTGAAGTGAAATTAGGTGAGATTAAACCGCTCGAGTTGTCAAATGGAATAAAAATTTTTGTAGTGGAAAATCATAAAATACCAACAGTTTCTTATTCCATTGTGCTCAATATTCATCCCGCATTGGAAGGTGATGCAACAGGAACGGCTGATATAACCAGCAAATTAATTACCAGTGGCACAAAAAATCGTAATAAAGATGCTCTGGATAGTGCTGTGGATTTTATTGGCGCTACCTTTAATGCCTCACCAACAGGTATCTACGCCGCTTCATTAAAAAAGCAACAAACAAAATTATTGGAATTATTATCAGATGTGATCTTAAACCCCGATTTTAAACAAACAGAACTCGATAAAATAAAAACACAGACCTTGGCGACGCTTGAAGCTCAAAAAGATGATCCCGATGCCATTTCAACCAATGTAAAATCAGTATTGAATTTTGGAAAGGCACACCCTTATGGAGAAATTACAACTAAAGAAAGTATTGAGAAAATAACTTTAGAAAAATGTAATGCCTACTATCAAACTTATTTCCGTCCTAACGTAGCCTATATTGCTGTAGTAGGAGATGTTACATTTCTTGAAGTGAAATCGTTGATGGAACAGTATTTGGGTGCCTGGCAAAGGGCGGAAGTGCCAAGCGCAGCTTTTGAAATTCCACAAGCTCCTGCAACAAGAAGTGTTGCAGTGGTGAATAAGCCTGGGGCTGTGCAATCGGTTATCAATATTACTTATCCTGTAGACCTAAAACCGAATAGTGGCGAAGTGATCAAAGTGAGGGTACTGAACGCTGTTTTAGGTGGAGGCGCTTCTTCCCGTTTATTTATGAACCTGCGCGAAAAGCATGGATATACCTACGGTTCCTATTCTTCACTAAACTATGATGAGCTGGTTGGCGAATTTAGTGCGTATGCAAAAGTTCGTAACGCGGTCACGGATAGTTCAATCATTGAAATGTTAGCTGAATTAAATCGCATACGGACCGAAAAGGTTCCGCTGGAAGAATTAGAAGGGATAAAAAATTATATCACAGGCAGTTTTGCTATTTCCCTGGAAGACCCTGCAACTGTTGCGCGTTTCGCGATCAATATTGAACGGTATCATTTACCAAAAGATTATTATACAAATTATTTAAAAACCCTTGCTGCAGTAACTGTTGATGATGTGTACGCAATGGCACAAAAATACATTCATCCAGAAAATGCTACTATTATTGTAGTTGGTGATAAGGAAGCAATAACAAAAAAAGTAGCGCAATTCAGCCCTGCTTCAACTGTGGAACTCTACGATAATTATGGCAATAAAATTAACCTTGCGGCAAAAATAATTCCAAAAGGGTTTACCGCTAAAACTGTAATAGATAATTATGTAAAAGCAATTGGCGGGACAAAAGCGATTCAAAAAATAAAAGATGTACGTATTAAAATGAATACCAAGTTACAAGGAGTGGATGTGAATGTAATTACAGAACAAAAAGCCCCCAATAAATTTGTAATGAGCTTTAATATGGGAGAAATGACCGTTCAAAAAGATATTTTTAATGGTGTGAAAGGTAAACAAACTGGTATGCAAGGTAATAAAGAAATTACGGGGGACGCCTTGGATGAATTGAAAACACAGGCTACAATGAATATTGAAATGCAATACCAAAAATTGGGTTATAAACTTAATTTAAAAGGCATAGAAGGAATAAATGGGAAAGATGCGTATATAATTGAAGTAGTAAGTCCCAAAGGAAAAAAATCAACAGAATGGTATGATGTAGAAAGTGGATTAAAAGTAAGATCCTCTCAAACAGCTGATACACCGCAAGGGCCTATGGTACAAACCACCGATATTTTAGAATACAAAGAAGTGGAGGGAGTTAAATTCTCAAGTGTAATTTCGATGAATGGAGCAATGGCCATGAAACTTACAGCAGAAACTATTGAAGTAAATACAGATATTAAGGATACTGAGTTTCGTGTGGAGTAATACCAATTATGAATACAAAACAGTCCATTTCAAAACCTCACCTTCTTCCTCTCCTTGAAAAAGGAGAGGAGGTATTGGGTTATTTTATAATTATAATTGGTATAAATCGGCGAATTGAAAATTTGATACGAATAACAAATTGTTGTAATAGATTGCATTTATTACGTAATTTTGCATTAAATACTATTAAGATGAATATACAAGCGCAAAAAATAGAATTGGCTAAAATAATTTTAGCTACCGAAAATAAGGCTATATTAAAACAAATAAAAGCTTTTCTAAATGCTTCAAAAGCAGATTGGTGGGATGAGCTTTCTGACGCAGAAAAAAACTCTATAGAAGAAGGGATTGCTCACGCTGAAAGCGGCCAACTTATTCCTCACGAACAAGTGATGAAAAAAGTAAAATCCAAATTTAACTTATAATATTTTTTATGAGGATTGAATGGACGATCAAAGCTGAAGCTGAATATATTTCTATCCTTTAATACATACAATCCAATTTTTCATTAAAAGAAGTTGAAAAATTTATTAGTAAAACCAATTACGCTTTACTACTCATAACTAAAAAGCCTCTAATGTATCCTTTGTCCCAAAGGCGAAACGTAGATAAATGTGTATTGGTAAGACAAGTAAATTTATATTATAGGGTACACAAAAATAAAATTGAATTATTGAATTTTTGGGTCAATAAAAAAAAACCTAAAAAATCAGGTTTTTAGAAAAGTAAAAAAATCCCGCTCTGAATTATCAGAACGGGATTTTTTATTTGTTAACTATCTTTCAACAAAAAATTGTTAATAATATGGTAAAACTATGTGGATATCCTAGATATCAAATTCAGTATTTTCGACCACATTTTTAATAACTGATTTTATGAAAATTCGCACACACATACTTAACAAATTCTTCGAAAAGGAGGTTATTGGCAACATTCCAAGTATTAATGATTTACGTGAAAAAGAAGTTAATGGAAAACTTTTGTCAGAAACGGAAACACGGGCTCTTTCAAATTTCGATCGTTTTCGCATTACAGAATTAAATGCACAAGTTAATGATGTATCTTTTCACAAACGCTATGAAGAATTGCACGTAATGGCTAACCTTGGTGATTACGAAGAGTTTTTAAAAGAAAAATATTCTAGTTAGAATTAGTACCTGTTTAAATTCTATTTGAAAAAATTACAGTATCATTAAAAAAGCCTTCGCACATATTTCGATTACGCTCAATATGATCCCGCAATACTGCGGACACGCTGTTAGTCTGAGCGTAGTCGAAGACATTGGGAACCCATAACATACTAATTTTCAAATAAGATTTAAACAGTTACTTCAATCTTTTCTGAAGTTTTTATTTAGAATATTACCAACCTGCTATTCGATAGTTTTTTCATCTCCATCTGTTTTTTCGAGCATGCCCAAATGAAAATTGGGCACCATTTATCAGCTAAAGGGGGTGCCCAAAATGTTCCAAGGCATGCTTGGTTTCACTCAGGGCTTCCCTAAAATGCTTCAGGGCATGCCTTATTTGCCTAAGGGGGTGCCTATGATGGCTCAGGGGGTGCCTTGATGAGATCGGGGCAT
>JBBSPS010000198.1:0-7407 GCA_038258655.1 Bacteroidia bacterium | reverse complement strand
TTTAAGGGGAAACAGGGAAACATAGACCATTTTCAATTAGATTTATTCCCAGAGTAATTTTTGAGGAAACTCCAGTAATTCAAGTTCAAGTGCCATTGCTTCTAACTCCAGTTCGTTGTTATAAGGCTCAATAAATTCTTCGTGTATTACTTCTGCTTTTGGTAATGGCTTTCGCTCCCTTACTTGACGATGTGGTATTTCACTTTTTATAATATCGAATTGCGAAGCACTCAATGTTACGCTACTGCTATGTTTACTTTGTAGTATCTCTACCAGTTTATTGATATGATTGAGATTCATTAAAGCGACCATTTTATCGGCTAATTTTTCAAAGCGATTATTTTCAACCAGTTTAAAAATATCGGTGTCCAAATAAAACGCTCCACCTTTCTGACGTGATGCAGGTACAATAATTTTGTAGTTATTGTTTTGGCGAATGATACTTAATCCGTTGTTCGTGTAAATTGAATTACCAATAGTTAATGATGCAATTACTTTTATTGCTTTACCAATCGGTACATTTACTTTGCCCTTTGATTCTTCTTTCGGGAGCCAGTTATCAGGCATTAAAATACCTTTCTTGGTTGCACCGTCAATAGTTGTATAGCTAACTAACTTGCCTTTGTAGTCGCTAAACGCTTGAAGTAAATTACCTGTAATGATATGGCGTATCTTTCTATCAACAGTACCAGTTTTGACGGCTGTTTCCCATTCAATTAATGTGTCGGAAATTCCTCTATCATTCAAAGAAACGCTCTCGCCTTTAATTGCCATTACATCTTTGTTGTAACTCGTTGGAATAGCAATGTATTTATTGCTGTTAGCAATAGCGAAACGCAATTTAATTGAACTTGGTGCGTACGGATTTTTCTTTTTCTTATCAATGATAAAACCGAGAAATACACTCAAAACAATTTCGTGACCTCCATCGTAGGTATGCACAGGATAGTTTATTTTCCTACCAACATAAAAGAATTTTAATAAGCCATCAATGTATTGTTTACGGTTATATGTTGATTTCTCATTATTACTTTGTGCTAATTCTTTGGCAACGGTTAATTCTTTTTCACGCTCACGAATTGCAAATTCATAAGTAGACGAACCGACTAACTTTTGAATTTTCTTTTCATTCGGAATATTTTTAATAAGCGTTGCATACTTATCGTTGTTCTCGTCTGTTTCTTCTTTCAATTTGTTAGCTA
This sequence comes from Bacteroidia bacterium, assembly GCA_038258655.1. Classification (GTDB taxonomy): domain Bacteria; phylum Bacteroidota; class Bacteroidia; order 2-12-FULL-35-15; family 2-12-FULL-35-15; genus 2-12-FULL-35-15. The sequence continues at coordinate 6,205 of JBBSPS010000198.1, read as the reverse complement.
CAAACTTGTTGCAATCGTCAATAGATTCAGCCTGCATAATCTTTGCATCCTTACCGTTTAATGATTCAGTAATGATGTTTTCTAATTCAACTTTGGTGAATGGCTTTTTTAAAACATTCGCTTTTACTGTTTCTAAAATACTATCCTCGCCAAATGCACTCTCGCCACCTTTACCAACTTTTACAACCGTTTGATTAATAGATTCAGCTTCTAAATTCATAGCCTCTACTTCTAAATCATATTCGCCTGATTGTTTTAAGTAGTCCACAAAATCAATGTAGCGTTCAGCAATTTCATTGTAAAATTCTTGTTGCATCTTTGTCGAAAGAACTGCTACACGCCCCGATACTTTGTGTGCTGCATCTTCGGTTGAACTGGCATCTTCATTACTGGTATCATTTAGTTTTAAAGGGTCGTTCAATATTTCGTTCACTTCGGGGTTTTCCGATAAATATTCCGTTACGATTTTATCTCCGTATTTATTTAAGAAATCCGGAACATCTAAAATCTTGGTGCTTTGTTTTTGATTAGAGCTTGTATTGGCATCCAATGATTTTAATTTCTTTTGGAGCATCATCATTAAACGCTTTTCGGCAGGGATAGCAGAGTTCACATAATCGTAAATCGGTTTTAAGATTTGTCCTGTACGATTGATACGACCACGTTTTTGAACTTCGGTATTAATATCTAATTCCGCTTGTAACACAATCATTACACGCTGTCTTACTTCTTCTTTAGGGACTTTAGAGGTAACAATAGCGTGTGCCGATGCACCTGTACTTCCTGATTGATTAATCATTAATACATCAACTTCATTGTTATTAAATTTTCTAAAGGCATCATTAGTGTTTAATTTTTTACGAGCTAATACCAATCCCTGATTAGTTTTCATATTCAACTGCACACCGTATTTTCTGCCTGTTACTTCAGCTACGGTAAAACCTGCCTTTTCTAATTTTTGAATAATCACATCTATTGGTGAAATAGTAATACCTGTTGAAACCGATTTTACCTTCTCGCTGATGCGGATATATTCCGATTGAGCTTCAGGAGATAATTCCGATACATTGAATTGCTTATAGATGCTATCGCCATTCACATCTTTTTCGGTATAACGCAATACGCCATCTAATCCTTTCATTAATACCTCTGAAAAGTCTGCATTGATTGTATCTCCGTCCTTAACTGGTAGTCCATGACTATTTTCCATTTGCTCAATAAAACTGCCCATAGTAGAAGCAAATGCAATAACAGGTTTCTTACCCTGCTTTAGTCGTTCAATGGTTCTTTCGGCTACTGCTTCGGCTTTGATGCTGAAAAGCATTTGGTTAATCACATTAAATACTTTGGAGAAATACGGCTGACTGGCAACACCTGCTTCCGATGTTCCTTTGCGTATCTCCATTTCTTTACCCTCTGCAACTGCTATCTTGTCAAGCTCGTCAATTTCTTCATCCACAAAGTTTTTTTGAAAACCAATAACATTTCTTAAAATACTGGTAATGTTATCTGCTATTGCTTTGTGTTCTTGTTCCTTTGCTTCAAGGGTAATGTAATTTACTTCCACGCCCTCAAATGACCGCTCACGCCTTAACATTTGTCCTTCCTCTACTAATTGACTGGCTAATACTTCCTGTAATGCAACACCGCCTTTTGTAATAGCTTCAACCAATTCCTCTTTGCTCATATTCGCATCGCTGATAGATGTTTTCATTGCATACACAGGCATATTATCAGGTCGCTTGGCGAATGTTGCCGACAAGAAAACAACACCTTTTGTTTTGGCTAACACCGCTTGCATATACTCGCCTGTATTGCTCGAACCGCTTGAGTTGTGGCTCTCGTCCATTATGAGAATATTATCGCTTGCAATGGCAGATATGAAGCTCGGCTTTTCAGGTTTCTTTTCGGGAGAATTAAATTGAGAATAAGTAGCTAAAACAAAATCAAATTTCTTTGGTACTTTTTTATCTTTAAAAATTCCGTTTTGTTCTGTTGGCGGTAATGCCTGATAAACAATGTTTCCCTGTTCATCTTTAATATCGGTTTTACTTTCCTTGCCATTCACAATGAAAGGCACTAAATGACTTGAACCGATTGCTACTAAATCACGGTACAGGTCTGAAAATAAATTTGCTTTTTCTGTAATAAAAATAGGTTGGTGTCCCTGATTAACTGCGTAACGTATCATTGCTGCTGCAATGCGCCCTTTACCAATTCCAGTTTGGTCGCCAATAATCATTCCTTGTTTACGAATTTCAATATTATAAATTGCCATTGCGACTGCGTCTATTTGCTCGGCAGATAATGCTTTGCATAACTCTATACTGGAACGGTATTTTAACCGTTGCCTTACAAATTCATCAATATTACCACCTACGGCTTCTTGTATTCGTTTTACTGCGCTGTGTGTTTCATAATCCATTGAATCAGGAACAACGGTATCTAATACCACGCAACTATCGGAAGCAGGTACATACGGTGCGCCCAATCCGCTACCCTGCATTAATTCAAGTTCCAGTTCTAAGGCTCTCGCTTCTAATTCATATTCGTTTGTATTTTTATTTCTCATATCTGTATTGATTGAAATATGTTCTATCACTCGCTCGTATAAATCGTCAAATGTTTTCACGACTCCATCAACATCTGGATTGAATGGCGGTGCATTGCCAATAACTTTTTCTTTCCTGCCATCAATTAAAATCAGGCGAACATTAAATGCTGTGCCTTGTCGGGAATATAATTTATGTCCGTCAATATTGATAACATCCACTACATTGTAATGACTGTACAGGTAGTTAAAGAAGATGCGGTTTTTACCTGCCTGTATTCTGCCTTTTTCGTCCCATTGCGTATGCCCTCCTATAATGATTGCAGCTTTACCATTTTCCGCCATTGTATCTAATGCACGAAGAGCCATAACATGGTCAAGTGTTTTAAACTCATAATTATCATACACAATTCCTTTATCTAAATTTCCGAATGGGGGATTGGTAATAACGGCATCAAATGTTTTGTAGAATTTAAAGCTGATACTTTTGTTAAATGGTTCTGTTGCATCTACTTTGTGAACTGCCTTAAATCCTTGCGTTTGAAGATTGGTATTTCTTGTTTTATCAATTTCGTTTACAATGAAATTTTCAGGCTTTGAAGCAATCGTTAATAAACCATTCCCGGCACTTGGTTCAAATCCTACATAACCGTTTACTGCATTATCAAACTTATCTACTCCACAAAAGATACCTGCTAAATAAGCTATCGGTGCAGGGGTTGAATACTGTTGTAATAAAATGCTTTGACTGGTACGGTGTGATAAATTTACTTGGTGATTATACAAATCAACAATATTAAAATAGTTGGTGTAAACATCATTCCCTGAATGAGCTATTGCTCTTGCACGATTTACGATTGCCAGTTCCGTTAATTCTTTTACTTCTGTTTTATCGGTAATACCAAATGTAAAAGCCAATTTCTCAAGTGAAATTTTGTTGTGTTTCACTTGAGAAATTAAATTAGATTCAATCACTTGCACAAAGGCAAACGCTTGTTTCGATAATGCTTTTATGTTTTTGGTAGTACTCACTTTTTAAATTCCTGATGGATAAAGTATGATGTTGTTCCAACTATTACTGCACCTGCTATAATCTTTAAACCGATGTATCGTTTCTTTTTTATTTGCAGGTTTCCGTTCAAATCAATTTTAATTTCTCTAACTGGTGGCACTTCATATTCGTTACTAAATATTAATCCTTTTGGATTGATTTTATCTATTTTGATAAAATCCATTTTGCGAAATAAATTATGTCGTTTAAAATTTATTCCCGTAATGATGTCGGAATGTTCAGCTTGTTTGCGAAGTGTGGTATCTTTCAAGTAAACCAATACTCTCACAGGTCTTTCAATATATTCCTTTTTTATCTCTACAACTTTGTAAGGCTTGGGAACAAATATCGTATCAGGCACTCTGTTTTTTGCGACACTATTTTTTGAGTGTTCCAATTCGCAACTTTTCGCCATTAATAAAAAAGCAAGTAGCAAACAGATAGCGGTTAAACCGTATAGTTTTATGTTATTCATTTTGCTTTTGGTTTTTCAAATGTGTATAATCCGATACCTGCTGTGATTACACTAATGAATGTGATAAACATCCATTGCGGAATTTGTTTACCAAAAAACTGTTCGCCAATCCAACTGGCAATTACAATTAAGACAAACGCAAATACTGTTAATTCACGACCACTCGGATTTTTTTGTTTATCTCTGAATGTGGCTTTAATAAATTTGATTAGGCTCATAATTTCTTTTTTAAATAGTTAATAATTTTTTCTCTGTGATAAAATGCAATACTTGAAACAAGCAGGGTGGCAATTGCACCGCCTATTCCTGCTTTATGTTCCACTACTTTTTTTTTAAAAGTTCCGACATACTGTCGATGTAGTTTGAATTAGAGATAACCGCTTTTTGATATGCAGGTCGGTTATCTCCATTCTTTTCAGATATATAAGGGCTGTATGCAATAGCCTTTGCATATTGCGTACTATCATTACTAACTAATGCTGCTGATTTGTATTTAACAGAAATCAATCGGGCAAAGTCCATAAAGCTATCCTCTGTTGTTTTGTATATCCTGAACACTAAATGTGGATTGGTTTGTGAAGGACTTTTAGAACCATCCCAATATTCATTCGGACTACCAAAAGCAGTAATACCAAAAAAGTTTTTACGAACTCTTGCCGCATACGAACCGCCCCAACCTGATTCGTGTGCAGCTTGTGCAAGTATCACAGTTGGATTAAGTCTATATTTTTTACCTGCTTTTTCTGCTACTGCATAGTAGGTTTTTACAAATTCTTCTTTTGTCATTGTCTTATTGATTAAATTATCTGAACAAACTTTTTATTTTCCCAATGTTGTTTTTTTTGATTCGTAACGAACTTGATATACTCGTTACCTCTGTTGTCGTTCAACTCCATTATCGAATAACCTAACATCTGTAATGGAGAGGCAATGCCAATCATTTTAAATTTTTCATCTAATACTGGAACTGCACTAAATGCAATTACTCGCTTTTGTGTGCCATCAAATCCGCTAAGCGTGTCTTTCTCATTCAACCAAAAGAATGGGTATTTACGAGCCTTGTAATCGGCTTGGCTAATGGTTTGTAATTGACTTGCAGCAACCCAAAAGAATAAAGGCTTTTTAGTGTCTAATGCAACGGATTGTAATTCGATAAATAATGTTCCTGTTACTCCTGCTCCGCTGTTATCAAATTCACTTTTACCAGTTGCGAACCCGATAAATTTTCCTGCTTCAGCTAATTTGATGATATTGTTATCAAAGCTCCATTTACTTATGTTCTTTGGAGTTTTGCGAACATTGGTTGATAATTTTGTAGCCATAAGCGTCCCTTTTTTAAAATCAATCTTTGGTTTGTTAGTTCCTTTATTGACATTGTTTGTGCTAAATTTTAATGTGTTTAAAAACTTAGTATAATCTTCGGGACTTAACTCTTGGCGCAAATCATCGAGCATACTGGAGTTGTATAATTTTCGGTAAGCCTCCTGAACCTTATTCAAATCGGTAATTTCTTTAGCGGTATTTAAAATGGCTTCGGTATTCGTACCGTCCATTTTTTTCATCCAGTCCATACCGCTTGGATTCATTGCCGAGTATATGGTCATTGCTTGGCTTACTTCAGGTTTTTTTTCAACCTCATGTTCCGTATGGCTCTTTTGATAGTGCTTTACTATTTTACTGATACCATAAATAGTACCTACTACAAAAACTGTTTTTAGTCCGTAGTCCAATAGTTTTTGTGATATGCTGTCGTTATCTTTCATAGTGTTTGCAAATTATACTCCCAATGCTTTTTTTGCCATTGCTGTTTTAATCGGGTCGTTTTGTACAATGTGTGCGAGTTTTACCAGTTCGTTTACTCTGAGTTTTTTTACCAGTATGATAATGGCTCTCATTTTACTTTCGGCTTCCGCTTCTGTGGTCGCTTCGATGTTGATTTCATAATTAAATGGTGTCATAGTTTTTTATTTTTATTTATATCAGCAAGAAATTGTATAGTATTATCAATGTATTCAGGTTGTTTTGCTAATGTGTCTAAAATCAACATCACGCTTGTCATTTGCTCGTGGTCGAATTTATCTTTGAGTGATTTGATAAAGTCTAAATAGCTTTTATCTTCTTCGCTCAT